>JAGCYV010000043.1 GCA_017960605.1 Bacteroidales bacterium
ATACCGAACTCTTTACCAGCCTCGAAGACCTTGTCCCACACCTCGAGGGCTTTCTCCTTGGGGATGTAGATTTCGCATCCGCCGGCGCCGGTGTAGCCGGTGGTGGAGAGGATGATGTTCGGGATGCCAGCGAAGGTGAGGATCTTGAAGGTGTAGTACTCCATATCGACGATGTTCTCGCTGGTCAGCTTCTGCATGGCCTTGAGGGCGTTGGGGCCCTGGACGGCGAGCTGAGCCCACTGCTCGCTCTCGTTGACGAAGTCCTTGCCGAGCTCCATACCCATCTTGTCGGCAATCTGGCTCATCCAGTTCCAGTCTTTGTCGATGTTGGCGGCGTTGGGCACCATGAAGTATTCGTCGTCATGGACGCGGTAGACGAGCATGTCGTCCACCACGCCACCCTGACCGTTGGGCAGGCAGGTATATTGCACCTTGCCGTCGAAGAGGTCCTCGACGTTGTTAGTGGTGACATACTGCATGAAGTGCTTGGCGATGGGGCCTTTGGCACGGAACTCGCCCATGTGGCTCACGTCGAACACGCCCACGTTGTTGCGCACGTTGTTGTGCTCCTCGATGAGGGTGGTGTACTGGATAGGCATGTTGTAGCCTGCAAATTCGGCCATTTTGGCGCCGAGCTTGATGTGCAAATCGGTGTACGGTGTGGTTTTCATGTTAATATTGCTTGATTGATTAATTGTTTGACTGCTTGAGTTTTTTTATTAATAGTTTGGTAACGAAAGAAGATATGTTTTATTGTGCAGTGATAAAAAAATAGTACAATAATATTGTTATCGTTGCGTTATTATGACACTTATGGACGACAAGCATCTGTACAGCAACTTTGAATATGAGTCGGCTCTCTCGACGGGTACCGGTGCCACGCCGAAGGATACGGTGAACAACAGCTATCTGGAGCGTATGCGTGCGCGGCGGCAGCAGGACCCCTCGGTGGAGGAACTGGTGAGCGGTATCCTGCATGGTGACCGTACGCTCCTCAGCCGTGCCATCACGCTGGTAGAGAGTTCGCTCTTCGCCCACCAGAAGAAGGCCCAGGAGGTCATCGAGCGCTGCCTGCCCTACAGTGGCAAGAGCGTCCGACTGGGTATCACCGGCGTGCCGGGGGTGGGCAAGAGTACCACCATCGAGACCCTTGGAAAACACCTTACTTCTCATGGCCATAAGGTGGCCGTCCTGGCCATCGACCCCAGCAGCGAACGTAGCAAAGGTTCTATCCTTGGCGACAAGACTCGTATGGAGGAGCTCAGCGTCGATCCCAATGCATTCATCCGACCTTCCCCCTCGGCGGGCTCGCTGGGCGGTGTGGCACGCAAGACTCGTGAAATCATCACCCTCTGCGAGGCGGCGGGATTCGATGTGGTTATCGTCGAGACTGTCGGCGTGGGCCAGAGTGAGGTGGCTGCCCATTCCATGGTCGATTTCTTCCTGTTGCTTCAGTTGGCCAACGCCGGAGACGAGCTGCAGGGCATCAAGCGCGGCATCATGGAGATGGCCGATATGATCAGCATCAACAAGTGCGAGTTGGATATGCAGCGTGCCGAGTTGGCGGCTGCCCAGTACCGCAACGCCTTGCATCTCTTCCCCATGCCCGAGAGCGGTTGGACGGTCAAGGTGACCCTTTGTTCGGCCTACACCAAACAGGGAATCGAGGATCTCTGGAACTCGGTGATGGAATACGTCACCTTCACCAAGCAGAACGGATACTTCTACCACAAACGCCAGCAGCAGAACCTACGCATCATGAGCGAGACCATCGAGAACGGCCTGCGCGAGAGGTTCTATAACACCCCCGGCATGGAGGAGCGCATCGAGGCCCTGAAACAACAGATTCTCGAGAATAAGATAAGCCCCTACGCCGCCGCCGACCAATTGTTGGGATGATTTACGTTCATGTTCCTTTCTGTCATCGCAAGTGCACCTACTGCGCCTTCTACTCGAAGCCGGTGGTTAGTGGGCTCGGCGACCGGAGTGAAGCCAAGCCTCCCGAAGGTCAGTGGCCGGTGGCCGGTTATGTGGATGCGCTTCTGACGGAGATGGAGAAACGCAAAAGGGAACAGGCTCATCCAATCAAAACGGTTTATTTCGGCGGAGGAACTCCGTCAATCCTGCCAATCAGTCAGTTGCAGCGTATAGTCGATGGCTTGCGTCGTTGCTTTGACCTCTCATGGGTTGCGGAGATGACCCTTGAGGCCAATCCCGAAGACCTCACTTCCGACTATTTGACGGCTTTGCGTCAGTTGGGTTTCAATCGCCTGAGCATCGGGGTCCAGAGCTTGGACGACAGGGTGTTGCGAATGCTTAACCGCCGACACACGGCCCGGCAGGCCATTGATGCTGTGGAGAACGCCCATGCGGCAGGCTTCGAGAATATCTCAGTGGATTTTATCTATGGGATTATAGATGGGATAGGGTTGATTGGAACGAAAGATTTGCTGGAGAAGGTGACCCATGTTTCGGCCTATGCCCTCACGGTCGAGCCCGGCACCGCGTTGGCCGTGCAGGTGGAGCAGGGGAGGGTGGTGTTGCCCGACGAAGACGAGGTGGTGCGACAATATCATGCCATAAATCAATCGCTTAAAGATGCAGGCTTTGTCCAATACGAGGTGAGCAATTACGCCCGTCCTGGTTATGAGTCGAAGCACAACAGCCGCTATTGGGACCGCACGCCCTATCTCGGCCTTGGTCCGGGAGCCCACAGTTTCGACGGTGTCCGCAGGAGGTGGAACAATCCCGACGGCACTGTCGGCGAGGAAATGCTCACTGAGGCCGATGCCTACAACGAACTGTTGATGACTTCGTTGCGCACCGTTCGTGGTTTATCACTTGATAGGGTTCCTGAAGGGCAAAAAGAAAGGCTGCAACGATTGATGCAGCCCTATATTGATTGCGGTTGGATAGTCAGGAGTGGCAACTGCTATGCGCCTACTGCCGAGGGAATTCTCCACGCCGACGGCATGGCCTCCGCGTTATTCGTTTCCTAATTCCTGGTCGTCAGGTACATACTCCTCCTGCACCGGTGGTTCGGGGTTGATGTTGTCGCGGATGATGTAGCCTTTGTAGGTCTCCTTGATTTGTTGCAGGAAGGCGTAGGCTTCCAGACGGGTGCGGAAGTCGCCCACCTTCACCTTGAAATTGGGTTCGTCGAACACGATGTAGGCCTGCACTCCCGGGTAGTCGAGCATGAAGCGGTCGCGCAGGTTGAAGGCGTTGGTTTTGGAGTTGACGCCGCTCAGAGAGGCAATCTGCACGCGGAAGCCGGGGATGGTCTTCACTCGGCTGTTCAGCTCGATGTGTTTCTCCACCATCTGCCCCACGGCCACGTCGCCGCTCACGGTGACACGGCCTTGTTGTGCGGCAAGCAGGCAGGGGACTGCCAGCACCAGCAGCGCTATGCAGAAGTGTTTCATTTTCAGCTGTCGATGTCGGTCACCACGCTGATGGGGCGCACGGTGAGCACCGGGATGTTCGACATGTTGATCATCTGCTGGGCATAGGTGCCGAGGATGAGGCTGGTGAGGGCCGACTCCTGCTCGGTCATGATGGCTATCATGTCGGCGTTGTGCGCTTCGGCGTATTCCAGTGTGGTGAGGGTGACGTTCTTGTTCTTCTCCACGGGCAGCTTCTCGGTGATGTATTTCACCTCGTTCTTGTCCAGGTAGCGTTCCACCATTTTGATGTAGTTATCCACGATGCGACGGATGTCGGGCGTGGTGGTGGTGTAGAGTCCCAGCAGGTGGATGGTCGAGCCGAATGTCTTGGCGAAAGTGGCGGCGTAGGCTACTTTCTGACGGGTATCGTCGCTGCTGTCGATAGGCACCACGATGGTTTCAAGTGCTTTGTTGAAGTTGAAGTCCTCGCGGACAATCAGCACGGGCACGGTGCTCTGCTCGATGGTTCGGTAGCTGTTGCGTCCCAGCAGGGTCTTTTTCATACCGCTCATGCCGTGGGTGCCCACGATGAGCAGGGCGGCGTTGTCCTCCTTGGCCTGTGCGCACAGTTCGTCGGCGGGGTTGCCTTCGCGCAACACGTACTCCAACTTGATGTTTTTCAGCAGGTGTGCCACACCGGCGTTACGACGTTCTATCTCGGCGCGAATCGGACCTTCGTCCTCGTTCTTTTCTTTCACATATACCAGCCTGATGTCGCTCAACCAGCGGTTTGCGATGTCAATGGCCAAATCGACGGCATAGGCCGAACCTGCGGAAAAATCGAATCCAACAACTACTCTGTTCATGTTTTTTGATGTTATAAAAACGAGTACAAAATTACGAAATGTTTTTCAATTGGCCAAAAAAAAGTTGCAATATGTTGATTTTCTGCATTCCTAATATTGTTGGACGGTCGCAAACCGTTATGATTAATAGAATGGCTGTTTTGACTCCCTTATGTTGACCTAGTATTGACCTAGTGTTGACCTAGTATTGACCTAGTGTTGACCTAGTGTTGACCTTATGTTGACCTTATGATGACCTTATGGTTCCCGTATGACTATAGAGTGGCTTCATTAAAACTGAGGAGGGTGGGTGGAAGAGAGTGGGTGGAGGCTGATATAGGGGAAAGATGGGCATTTCGGGAGGCAAAATGGCGATGTTGAAAAAAAAATTTTGTCATGTCGGGAATTCTGTGTATTTTTGCAAATATTTTTAAGTAAAAAACACGCTGATAATCCTAAAACAACAATAGACAATATGACTCATGACATTCTGATTGCGGTATTGATTCTGGGCGCCTTGGGTGTCCTCTTTGCCGTGGTGCTCTACATTGTGGCTCAGAAGTTTAAGGTGATTGAGGATCCTCTTATTGACGAGGTGGCCGAGGTGCTGCCGGGCGCTAACTGCGGCGGCTGCGGCAAGGCTGGCTGCCGTGCTTTCGCCGAAGCCTGCGTGGCCCAGGGAAACATGGAGGGCCTGCGCTGCGCCCCCGGCGGCGACGCCGTGATGGCCAAAATCGGCCAGTTGCTCGGCTGCACGGTGGAGCAGGGCGAGCCCCAAGTGGCCGTGGTGCGCTGCCATCCCGCCAACTGCGGTGAGAAACGCCGCTCCAACTATGACGGCCTGAAGAGCTGTGCCTTCGCCAACACGGTCTATACCGGCGAGAATGGATGTCCCTTCGGTTGTCTCGGCTGTGGCGACTGTGTAGCCGCCTGCCAGTTTGACGCCATTCACATGGGTCCCGACGGGGTGCCTGTGGTCGATGCCGACAAGTGTACCGCCTGCGGCGCCTGTGCCAAGGCCTGTCCGCGCCGTGTCATCGAGTTGCGCAACAAGGGCAAGAAAGAGCGCCGTGTCTATGTCAGCTGCGTGAACAAGGAGAAAGGTGCCGTGGCCATGAAGACCTGTGCCAATGCCTGTATCGGCTGCGGCAAGTGCGCCAAGGTGTGCCCGATGGAGGCCATCACCGTGGCTGACAACCTGTCGTATATCGACTACAAGAAATGCATCGCCTGCCGCAAGTGCGTGACGGAGTGCCCGACCAAGGCCATCAAGGACGTGGGCTTCCCTGCTCCCGCCGTCAAGCCGGCTCCCAAACCCGTCGAGGCTCCCGCCGCCGAGAATGTGGAGATACCTGTTGCCGAGAAAGTGGAGGTAAAAAACTGAACACTAACCACTAAACACGAACCACTGATGAAAACATTCCGAATGGGTGGTGTCCACCCCGAAGAGAACAAGATATCGAACGATGCCGCCATCGAGGTGATGCCCGTGGGCAAGCAGATGGTGGTGCTGATGAACCAGCACCTGGGCGCCCCTGCGACGCCGATAGTGCAGAAAGGCGACAAGGTGAAGGTGGGCCAGCTCATCGGCGAGGCCCAGACCTTCATGTGCGCCAATGTGCATTCCCCTGTGAGCGGCACTGTGCTCAAGGTAGAGCCCTGCAAGGACGCCTTCGGCTTGGCCAAGCCCGCTGTCTATATCAACGTGGAAGGTGACGAGTGGATGGAGACCATCGACCGCACGCCCGACATCAAGCGCGAGTGCACGCTGGAACCCAAGGAAATCGTGGCCAAGTTGAAGGAGATGGGCATCGTCGGTCTCGGCGGCGCTACATTCCCGGCCCATATCAAATACAGCATTCCCGAGGGCAAGACGGCAGAATACCTCATCATCAACGCCGCCGAGTGCGAACCTTACCTGACGAGCGACTACCGTGTGATGATGGAGCATGCCGAGGAGGTGTGCATCGGTGTGAGCATCCTTCGCAAAGCTCTGGGCGTGCCCAATGCCTATATCGGCATCGAGAGCAACAAGCCTCTTGCCATCAAGAAGATGCAGGAGACGGCCAAGGAGTTCGAAGGAATTATCATCGAACCGCTGAAGGTGAAGTATCCGCAAGGCGCCGAGAAACAACTCATCAACGCCGTGACAGGACGCAGAGTGGGTAGCGGCAAGCTGCCTATCGACAGCGGCTGTGTGGTGTCGAACCTCGGTACCGCCTTCGCCGTCTATGAGGCCATTCAGAAGAACAAACCTTTGATTGAGAATATCCTGACTGTCACCGGCAAGGAACTGCCGAGTCAGCATAACTATATCGTGCGCATCGGCACCACCTACAACGAGATTATTGCCCACAGCATCGGCCAACTGCCCGAGACCACCGGCAAGGTGATTAGCGGCGGTACGATGATGGGCAAGGCCGTGGTGAACCTCGACGCACCGACGGTGAAAGGCAACAGCAGTGTGCTCGTGATAGGGGAGAAGGAAGCCCACCGCAATCCCGAGACGGCATGTATCCGCTGCGGCAAGTGTGCAAATGCCTGCCCGATGGGGCTGGAGCCCTACCTCTTTTCGCTGCTGGTGAAGAACAACCGTGTTGAAGAGGCCAAGGAACACAACATACTGGACTGCATCGAGTGCGGATGTTGCTTCTTCAGTTGCCCGGCCAACAAGCCGCTGACCGACGAGATACGTCTCGGAAAGAACAAGGTCCGTGCCATGATGGCCGCCAAAAAGTGACAAAGTAGTAGAGTTGAAAAGTAGTAAAGAAGAAAAGCATTTTTTATTATGAATCTATTAAATATATCGGGCTCGCCCCATGTGCACAGCGACGAGTCAACAAAGAAAATCATGTGGCGCGTCAATCTGGCTTTGGTGCCGGCGTTGTTGGTCGCCATCGCTTATTTCGGACTGAACGCCTTGTTGGTGAGCATAGTCTCGGTGGCGGCCTGCGTGCTGTTCCAGTGGTTGATTGAGAAGTTTATTCTCAAGGTGCCCAGCACCGTTTGCGACGGCTCCGCCATTGTGACAGGCTTGCTGCTGGCTTTCAACGTGCCCGCCACGGTGGATATGCTGTGGATTGTGGTGATTGGCGCCTTGGTGGCCATCGGCATCGGCAAGATGTCGTTCGGCGGCCTGGGCAAGAA
Source organism: Bacteroidales bacterium (assembly GCA_017960605.1). Taxonomy (GTDB): domain Bacteria; phylum Bacteroidota; class Bacteroidia; order Bacteroidales; family P3; genus Colimorpha. The sequence goes on from JAGCYV010000043.1 coordinate 7,379, forward strand.
TCCCTTCAATCCCGCTCTGGTGGGACGCGTGTTCCTGCTCATCTCGTTCCCGGTGCAGATGACCACCTGGCCTCAGGTGGGCGGTCTCTTCCCGATGAGCCTCGATGTCACCACCGGCGCTACCCCGCTGGGAATACTGAAAGAAGAAGGCATGGCAGCCATGCCGCAGGCTTGGGATCTCTTCCTCGGCCATGTGGGCGGCTCGATGGGTGAAGTTTCGGCCCTGGCTATTCTCATTGGTGCTATCTATCTGCTCTGTCGCAAGATCATCAGTTGGCACATCCCTGTGGCTTTCATCGGTACGGCTTTCGTTTTCAGCGGCATCCTGTGGCTGATTAATCCCGAGCAATTCCTTGACCCGCTGAGCAGTATCCTTGCCGGTGGTATCATGCTGGGTGCCTGCTTTATGGCTACCGATATGGTGACAAGTCCCATGGCCAAGAGCGGACAACTCATATTCGGCTTCGGTTGTGGTTTGCTGACTATCGTCATCCGCAACTGGGGAGCCTATCCCGAGGGCGTCAGTTTCGCCATCCTCATCATGAACTGCGTCACGCCTTTGCTCAACCGTTGGTGCAAACCCAGACGCTTCGCTTGTTAAACCTGTAATAACTGAATGATTATGGCAAAGAAAGCACAATCTACATTACCCAATATGTTGATGGCGTTGACGGCCATCGCCTTGGTGGCGGCAGCAGCGCTGGCAGCCCTCAACGGAGTGACCAAAACTCCCATTGCACAAGCCCAGCAGGCCAAGGTTGAACAAGCTATCAGTGCTGTCCTTCCTGCATTTGATAAACTTGAAGACCAGGAAATTGATGGATATCTCTGTCATCTGGGTTACGATGCAGAAGGCCAGATGGTCGGTGCTGCTGTGGAGGCTGGCAACGATAAAGGCTTCGGGGGGCACCTACAGTTGATGGTGGGCTTCGACAAGGAAGGACAAGTTAGCGGATACCAGATACTTGAGACACACGAGACCCCCGGTCTCGGGGCCAAGGCCTCCACATGGTTCCAGCAGGGGAATAAGGGTGATGTTATCGGTCAGAATCCCGCCACCGAGGAACTCAAAGTGAAGAAGGACGGCGGTGCGGTGGATGCTATCAGCGGCTCCACCATCACCTCGCGTGCTTTCCTCGGTGTTGTCAATGATGCCGCCCAGGTGTTTGCCCACATCAACCAGTAAAAACAATCTCGACTTATGAAGACTGCAGATATTATCAAAAACGGACTGATTAAGGAGAACCCGACATGGGTGCTCGTCCTCGGTATGTGCCCCACGTTGGCCACCACCACCAGTGCCATCAACGGCCTTAGCATGGGTTTGGCCACCACTTTTGTGCTGATGATGTCCAACATGGTCATCTCGTTGCTGAAGAATGTCATCCCCGACAAGGTGCGCATCCCTGCCTTCATCGTGATTATCGCTACCTTTGTGACGATGGTGGAGATGGTGATGAAAGCCTATCTGCCTGTCCTTTACGACAGCCTTGGACTTTTTATCGCCCTCATCGTGGTGAACTGCATTGTGCTGGGTCGCGCCGAAGCCTTTGCGTCGAAAAATAATGTGGGCAAGTCGTTCATTGACGGTCTGTTCATGGGGTTGGGCTTCACTTGGGCACTGACACTCGTGGGTATGGTGCGTGAGTTGCTTGGCACAGGCTGCTTCTTCGGTCACTCGCTCATTGGCGGTGCCGACGGTATGCTGATGATGATTTTGCCTCCGGGAGGCTTCCTGGCACTCGGTTTGCTGATGGCTTTGATCAATGCCATCCGTCGTAAGAGTGTTAAAAAATCATAAATAAATGTTAAAATGTGAGCCAAAAAGGCAACCTTGTGCGTCTTTAAGGCAGATAAATTAAAAAGGGAGAAAAGTATGAAACGTTTATTTCTACTTGGAATGCTTGTGGTGACGGCCTCTATGGCCTCGGCACAGAATTGTGCAGCCCTCTTGGAACCCTATTTCGGTAGTGCTGAAAAGACGGCGCAGTTTGCACAAGAGAATCCTGAGAAGTTTGCTTACCATTGTTGTGAGGCAAGGTCGGCCTTTTATGAGTCGGATGTTGTGCCAGAGGGTGCCATACTGCGTAGCATTACGGAAGTGAGGCATCGTATTACGGGAGAGTCGTTGCCAGCCGATTTTGTGGTTAATTTAACCACGTTGAGTTACTATGCCTACAATTTCTATGAAGGTTTTCAGGCTCAACATTATTATGGGAATGTGACGTACTGTTTCTCCACGCCATCCTCGACCCATCCCTATCTGGTACTTCGCTCGATAGATGACATGAAAGCAGAGGCCATGAGTCTCTTCGAGAATAATTAGTCTCACATTTTGATATTTACAGATATGAGAAAGTTGTATTGTATTGCGTTGTTCGCAGCCATGCTTTTTTCGGGGAGTTTTGTGGCTGCACAAGATGGTGGCGGTTACATTATCCGTCTGGATGCCAATACCAATGGTACCGTGCTTAACATGGACGGAGGTGCTATCTCTCTGCGTGATGACGATTCGCAGGGTGGTGTGCCAGGCTACGGTGGACCTATGCACGGCATAGACTACTACGTCACCATTGTTGGAGGATGTACAAGTGGCGGTCATATTGCCGTGATTATAGACACATTGTCTGTCAGTTGTCTGGATACCGTCTATGTTTATGAGGGCCCCGATACCAATGGCCATTTGCTTGCCAAGTTCAACAGTTTCACCGGTAATGTGGCGGAAGGAGACTACATCTATGAAACTCCTTCTAATACCACAGGTATGATAACCATACGTTTCCGCACAGATCCACTGACCAATCCTGACCGATTAAACCTTCCATGTGAGGTGTATAATGGTGGTATAGGTATGGGATTTGTCTTCAATGTGATATGTGGCCGTCCCTGTGAAACTGTCCGACCAGTCATTGACACAATGTTCTACCGTACACGAAACGGCGTTATTTACGACTCGGCTTTTCTTCAGTTGGTACACGTATATGACACCGTCTTGAAGAATGAGGATGTGCTTGCAACAATTGTGAATGGTACAATCAACGATAGTATCGATCATATTGATACGAATGATTTTGTTGGAGCCCACCTCTGTATTGGCGACGGTGTGATTTTCCGAGGATACGGAGACTATTCCTACCGCTATGGCTACTACATTCCCAATGACTCCACATCATATTTTGAGTGGGATATGGGTAACGAAGGTGATTCTATTGTGGGTGTCGGAAAGTCAAGGGTGGAGTATTATGATTATCAGCATACAGGATGCTATGATTTGTCTTTGTACATGAAAGATTCGGCTGGATGTGAGGCCTCTGCACCAGCTATGGTTCGTGTGCGAACCTCAGAAAATCCCATCAAGACCATTTTTACTTTGCAGGATATTTGCAACCGTGACTCGCTGATGGTGAATATGGGTTATGACGGAGAGAATGCTACGTTAACCTTGAAAAGAGTGGTAGAGGATAGTACCGTTAGTAAGACCTACGAGGTGCGAACTTTTATCCCTGACGGATGCTATTGTGCTAATCCTTCTTATTTTGAGGCTCCGGTGGAGTTTACGGAGTTTCCCAATGCGAGGAAAGTGACAGCTGCCAAAGATATCTGCTCTATTTGCATCAATATGGAGCACTCTTTTTTGGGGGACATTTACCTGACGATTGTCTGCCCTACGGGACAGGAAGCTGTTCTGAAGTGGGGTAACCCGTCTCAGTGTCCCCCAGCTGGTCTGCCGTCGCAGGCTCCGCAATCCTATACGGATCCGCAGACGGGCATCACTCAGACCTTGAACGGAGGTAGTTATGGCTCTGGAGACTTCCTTGGATTCCCGTATGACGGAGGCTGGCCAGGTATTAATGATGGGTCCAACAAATGTGACTCTTTACAGAATCCTTATGGTGTAGGTCTTGACTACTGCTTCAGCCGAGACTCCCACTATACACTTGTTACTGGTGATAATGCAGGTACGGTATGGACTCCCGCCAGTCTGAATCCTTCTGGTAACTTTTACATTATTTCTTCCGGCAACACGGTCAATTTGCCTGTGACATTTCCTCCTATTCCTGCCGGTTTTGCACACGCTGGCACGAACCCGGGATCCGGTACTATGAATACTAAAAAACCTAGCGACCACGAAAACAAAACGGACTATTATCTTCCTTGGGCTACATTTAGGGAGTTGGTAGGATGTCCGCTGAACGGCCTTTGGAAGATTCGTGTGTATGACACATGGGGTGCAGATAACGGGTGGATATTCAACTGGACGCTTGACATCTGTAATACGAGTGAGAATAATTGTAGGTATGATGTGGGTATTGACTCGCTCATCTGGCGGCCCAAGCCCGATTCTATCTATCATGACTACGACCTCGGACATTACCGTGGTTTGGAGGTGCACAAGGAATCTCCTACGGTCAGTTGGATTCTTTCGCCCGATACTGCCGGTACCTTCCCCATCGATGTGCTGATCTATGATGAATTCGGATGTGTTTGGGATACCACTACCAGAATTACCTCTTATTGGACGCCTCAGCCCGATTTGGGACCCGACACCATCCTCTGTGGGGTTGATAGCAAGATACTCGATGCCACGGACCGTCATTCAGCCACGGAGAATTATTCCTACAGCTGGTCTCCATATCCCGCAACGACCGACACCATCCGTACTGCCACCGAGACGGGCGGAGATGTGTCCTATGTGGTGCAGGTGACCAATACCAAGGGTGCAGGTGGCTCCACCGTCTGCCAGACTCGCGATACAGTAGTTATAGGTATGCGTCGTCAGCCTCTGCCCAGTTTCATGCCCAGCCCCTTCGTGTTTGAGGGTTGCGATCCCTTCACGCTGAGCTTTGAGAATATGAGTATTGATGCCGACAAGCATTTCTGGGATTTCGGTGACGGTGTCACTTCGACCTTGGCCAGTCCCACCCACACCTTTGCTGCTGGTATCTATGATTTGAAATACTATGCCACCTCGGTTGATGGCTGCATTGACTCAGTCATCAGCCCGCAGTCCATCGCAGTCTATCCCGCCCCGCAGGCAGCCTACGCATGGGAACCCCTCTATCCGTCGGTGCTGCATCCCACAGTGACTCTCGACAACCAGACCTCACCCAAGACCGAGAATACACACTACTTCTGGGAAGTACAATATAATCCGGACAATCCTCAGTCGGTGCATACTGTCACGGACGAGAATCCCGTATTTGATTTCTCGCAATATGTTGTTGGCGATCCGTCGGGTCTTTACAGCGTGCGCCTCATCGCCCGTACCGACAATCTGGCACCTTCGGGCAATATGGTCTATTGCCGAGACACTATTGAGAACACCATTCTGTTGGTCAACGACTTCTTACAGTTCCCCAATGTGGTGACCCCCAACGGCGATGGTGTCAACGACCGCTTTGTCATCATGAATTTGATTGATGGTCAGGGCTATCCTATCAATTCATTGGACATCTACAATAAGTGGGGCACCCAGGTCTATCACAAGGACAACATCTCCAGTGATGCCGACTTCTGGGATCCCAGTGATGTTCCCGCCGGCACCTATTTCTACCGCTTCTCGGCTCGTGGTTATAATGGTAACATTGAACACAATGGAGCCGTCGAGGTTGTGAAGTGATCCGACAGAAACTCCCTTTCAAGCCCGCATTGATCAATGCGGGCTTTTTTTTCTGCTTCATGTCAGAAAAAAGTTGTATCTTTGCATTTCATTTCAATGATTGACCAAGAGACCATACAACGCATCATGGATGCGGCTCGCATCGAGGAGGTGATTGGGGATTTCGTTTCGCTCAAGAAGCGGGGAGCCAATCATATAGGATGCTGTCCGTTCCACAACGAAAAGACCCCGTCGTTCTATGTGTCGCCGTCTAAGGGCATCTTCAAGTGCTTTGGTTGTGGTGAGGCGGGCGATGTGGTTTCTTTTCTCAAGAAGCATGAGCACTACACTTATGTCGAGGCGTTGCAATGGCTGGCCCGCAAGTATAACATCGAGATTCAGGAGAAAGAACTTACCCCCGAGGAAAAAGAACGGCAGACGGAACGCGACGGCTTGTTCCATGTTTCGGAGTTTGCCCAAAAATATTTCGCCGATCTCCTGTGGAACGACGAGATGGGACGTGCCGTGGGCTTGAGTTATTTCCGTCAGCGTGGGTTGAGTGATGAGATTATCAAAAAGTTTGGGCTTGGCTATTGTCTCGAAGAGTGGAGCAACTTTACCGACCATGCTTTGAAGAACGGCTATAGCGAAGCTGTATTGGAAAAGACAGGTTTGACTATATTCAAGGAAGACACCGGTAAGAAATACGACCGTTTCCGTGGCCGTGTGATGTTTCCTATTTACAGTATTTCCGGCCGTGTACTGGGTTTCAGCGGCCGTGTGTTGAGTTCTGAGAAGCAGGCGGCCAAGTATGTCAATTCTCCCGATTCCGACATCTATAACAAGAGCCGCATTCTTTACGGCCTCTTCCAGGCTCGTTCCGCCATTGCCAAGGCGGGCAAATGCTATTTGGTGGAGGGTAATGTTGATGTCATCTCGATGCACCAGTCAGGTGTTGAAAATACGGTGGCCTCGTGTGGCACAAGCCTTACTACCGAGCAGATACGCCTTATCAAACGTTACACTTCCAATGTGACGGTGCTTTATGACGGAGACTCGGCCGGCATCAAGGCAGCCCTGCGTGCGGTGGACCTGCTCTTCGCCGAAGGAATGCATGTGCGGTTGGTGCTCTTCCCCGATGGCGAGGACCCCGACAGTTATGCCCAGAAATATGGTTCGGCAGCATTGCAGGACTACCTCAATACCCATGAAGATAATTTCATCCTTTTTAAGACCCGCGTGTTGCTCGAAGGAGTGAAGGATGACCCCATCAGGAAGGCTGAACTTATCAGTGACACGGCTCACAGCATTGCGTTGGTGACCGACATGCTGGAGCGTGCCGAATATGTGCGTCAATGTGCCTATCTCTTGCATGTGGGAGAGGAGGTGCTCTCCAATGCTGTGGCCAAAGCAGCCAGTCAGGCTCGCCAGAAAGCATATGAAGAGGCTCGTAAAACGGAGAATGTAGGACGTAGCGTAGCGGCGGATAATCAGAATGACAAGAGTGCAGGACAAAAGGATGAAAGCGAGAATGCATCCACTTCATATGATACTGATCCCACGTCACATATTGTAACGCTTCCCGAAGCAGAACGCCATCTGGTGAAACTGCTGTTGGATTTCGGCAATGAAAAGGTGCTGCAAGAAGTGATGGGTGAAGATGGTAAGAAGCAGAATGTAGAATACACGGTGGCGGAGATTATCATGGCCGAACTGCGGAGTGACAATATGGCATTTACCCATCCTCTTTGTCAGCGCATCTTTGAACAATGTGCCTTGATGTTGGATATGACGCATCAAATCGATCCCCAGCGTTTTATCAATTCGTCCGACAGCCAGCTACGTACCTTTGCCGCTACTCTCATGATGGATACCTATAGTCTCAGCGACACATGGCGCTCCAAGGGCATTTTTGTGCCCAAGTTAGAGGACAACCTGTTGCAGGACATCAAGGAAAGCCTTTACACGTTCAAGACCAACCGTCTTGCACAAATGGTTGCCGAACGACGTGAATTGCTACGTACAGCCGACGAGGAACAGCAGCGCGAATTGTTGGAGGAAATACAGCAGATGACAACTATCAGCCGTCAGATGCAGCAGGCACGCAACATCGTCATTGCTCCCCGTCCCGAAAGATATTAGATACCATGGATATCAAGAATATTAAACTGCGATACGACATTATCGGCAACGACCCCAAACTGGAACTGGCCCTCAACAAGGCCATCCAGGTGGCTCCGACCGACCTCTCGATTCTCATCACCGGTGAAAGCGGTGTAGGTAAGGATATCTTCTCGCGCATCATCCACGAGAACAGCCTTCGTAAGCATGTACGCCAGGGACACGGCCTTATTTCCGTCAACTGCGGCGCCATCCCCGAAGGAACCATAGAAAGTGAACTTTTCGGTCATGTCAAAGGCGCTTTCACCGGTGCCGACAAGAACCGTAAGGGCTATTTCGAGGAAGCCGACGGAGGCACCATCTTCCTCGATGAAATAGGGGAGTTGCCTTTGGCTATGCAGGTCAAGCTCTTGCGTGTGTTGGAAAATGGCGAGATTATTCCTGTGGGCAGCAGCACGGCTCAGAAAATCAATGTGCGTGTGGTGGCGGCTACCAATGTTGATATTGTCGAGGCGGTGCGCAACGGTCGCTTCCGCGAGGATCTCTACTACCGTCTGAACCAAATCAGTATCTATCTGCCTCCGCTGCGGGAACGCAAGGATGACATTCCGCTGCTGTTCCGCAAGTTCTCGTCCGATGTGGCCGAGAAGTACCACATGCCGCCCATCGTTCTCACCGACGATGCCAAGCGTATGATGATGGATTATCCTTGGTATGGCAATGTGCGTGAACTGAAGAACATCACCGAGCAGATTGCTGTGGTGGAGACCGAACGCGTCATCACACCCGCCATTTTGCAGAACTACCTCTCCTTTGTGCCCACGGGCGAACGGATGCCTGCGATAATCGAGGGTAGCCAACCGGTGGGTGGCAGCCAGATTACTGACCGTGAGTTGTTGCTCAAAGCCCTCAGTATGGGACAGATGATCAGTGAGATGCGACAGGAAATCAACGACCTTCGCCAAATGGTTTCCCAGATGGCCACAGGCAGTCAGTTTCCGCTGCCTCCGACCCATACCAACAATCAGTTGCCCGCAACCTACCATTCGCCGATTCCCGCACAGGAGGAGGAGTTCGTCACACCTGAGATTATTGAGGACGAGGCTGTCAGCTTGGAAGAACGGGAGAAGCGTGCTATCTTGCATGCCCTCGAACGTGCCGGCGGCAACCGCAAGCAGGCCGCTGCCGAGCTGCATATCTCCGAGCGGACCCTCTACCGCAAACTGAAAGAATACAACGTCGAATGAACACCAATGATATCCGTATCAATCTGCCGGCGTCCAAAAGCATGAGCAACCGTTGGCTGATGATTAATCACCTGATGGGTAGCCATTTCCGCATCGGGAAACTCTCTACCAGCGGTGACACCAAATTGCTCCGTCAGTTGCTGACACAATTGGAGACGCGTTCGTCGGATGTTTTTTATTGCAACAATGCCGGTTCTGTGGCCCGTTTCATGATGCCCTTGCTGGCCATCACCACGGGCTCGCATCTGCTCACCGGCGACGATCGCCTCTGTCAGCGCCCCATGGCACCGCTGATTGACGCTCTGCGTCAGATGGGATTGCGGGTGGAATGCACAGGGAAAGAGGGTTTTCTTCCGGTGCAGATACAGGGCAGTGTGCCTACCAAGCGCACCGTGTCGGTTGATCCTCTGTTGAGCAGCCAGTTTGTCAGTGCCTTGTTGCTGGTGGCTCCACGGTTGGCCGAGGGCATCTCGCTCACCATGACCCAGCGTCCCACGTCGCGGCCTTATATCGAGATGACCAGCGACATCTTACAGCAGGCTGGTATCGAGGTGCGTCGTTCGTCCAACGGACGCACTTATTATGTGCAGCCCTTCAGCGGACGCCCCAAGCCGGCCAACATCACCATTGAGCGCGACTGGTCGGCGGCGTCCTATTTCTATACGATGGCCATGCTGCGTCCCGATTTGCGCATACGTCTGTTGGGCTTGCAGCTTGACTCCTGTCAGGGCGACAGTGTCACTGACCGTTTTTTCCGCCAATTGGGGGTGGTCAGCACCGAGGTGCGCTCACCCTATCGTGCCGCAGGTCGCAGCATCACCATCCAAGGAGGTGGCGAGCGTGTCAAGTCTCTGGTGTTCAATTGTCTTGATTTTCCTGATATGGTTCCTACCTTCGCCGTGGCGGCTGCGGTTTCGGGACAACGGGCCGTGCTGAAGGGCGTGAGCAACATTGCCCTCAAGGAGAGCGACCGCATGATGGCCATCTCCACCGAGTTGCGTCGTATGGGGGCCACGGTGAATGCCTCCAACGAGGAGTTGCACATCCTTCCTTCTACCTTGAAACCAAAGGAAATGGTGCGAACCTATGGCGACCATCGCATCGCCATGGCCTTTGCTCCGTTGCAGTTGCGCTTCCCGGACCTGAAGATTGAGAACCCCGGCGTGGTGGAAAAATCATTCCCCGAGTTCTGGGACGAGTTCGACAAAGTGCTCTCTGCCAAGTGAAACGCCTGATTGTCATCGTGGGCCCTACGGCTGTGGGCAAGACGGCCTATGCCGTGAGGTTGGCGCAGGAGTTAGGCACGGAAATCATCTCCTGCGACTCGCGTCAGTTCTATCGTGAGATGCGCATTGGTGTGGCTCGTCCCTCGGACGAGGAACTGGCCTCCGTACCTCACCACTTCATTGCCTGCCGTTCGGTGACGGAACCCTACAATATATTTGAGTATGAGCAGGATGCGCTTCGGGTCATCGGTGGCCTGTTTGAGTCGCATGATACTGTGCTGGCCGTCGGTGGCAGCGGGCTGTATATAGACGCGTTGAAAAAAGGCGTGTCGCGCATGCCCGACCCCACGCCCGACCTGCGGGCACGCTTGCAGCAGATGCCTCTTGAGGAGAAGCGGGCGCAACTCCGAATCCTTGATCCTGAATACTATATGAAGGTCGATTTGCGCAATCCCGTCCGCCTGCAACGTGCCCTCGAGGTGTGTCTGATGACGGGTCGCCCCTACAGCGAGGTGGTTGCTTCCCACACGCCCGCCCGGCGTCCTTTCGACATCGAGGTTTGTGTGCTACAGCTTCCGGCCTCCGACCTCCGCCGTCGCATCGACCTCCGTGTCGATGACATGATGCGGCAGGGCCTGCTCGACGAAGTACGTTCCCTGTTGCCCTATCGGAATCTAAATACCTTGAACACAGTAGGCTACCGCGAGTTGTTCCCTGTCCTCGACGGTGTGGTCCAGCTCGAAGATGCCGTTGCCGCCATCAAACTCAACACCTGGCATTATGCCCGCAAACAGATGACCTGGATGCGTCGTTATCTGTAGTCTGATAATCAACAGATACCAAGCAGCCCCTCCGTATCAACTCCGTTGTCCCTCCGTTGCCCCTCCGTCTCACCTCCGTTGAAAGACGGAGGTGAGACGGAGTAAGGATGGTGGAACAACGGAGCCGGTGGCTACCCAATGAAGAATCATTTGCGATGCTTGCCCTTCAGTTCGCGGACGGTGGCGTAAGGCGCTTCGTCTGTGAGCGTTATGGAATACTTATGACGGCCGTCCTTGCTCTGGGTGTAGCGTATATTGCCCTCGGAATAAGGATACAAGGGTCGGGTGCCGTAGATGGCGTATCCGTTCTTTTTCAGCCACTTGCCCATCTCCTCCATGCGTTGCAGAGCCTCGGCGGGCAGATTGCCGTCGGCGTCGGGACCCACGTTGAGCAGCAGGTTGCCGCCCTTGGCCACCACGTCACAGAGCATGTGTATCAGTGTTTTGACGCTCTTGTAGTTGTCGTTGGGCATGTAACTCCAGCTGTCGCCCATGGTCATGCAGGTCTCCCAGGGGTAGGGCAGGAGGGTGTCGGGCACCTGCTTCTCGGGGGTGCGGTAGTTCTCGTAGATGCCGCCGACACTGCGATCGACAATGAGCAACTGCGGGTTGTGCTCGCGAGCCATACGGGCAATCCATGGCATACCGATGTCCTGCACTTGTCCGCTGCATCCGAGCCAGGGACGTGTCTCGTCGTTGACGCTCCACTCGGGGCGCACCCAGCCGCCGTCGAGCCACAGGATATCTATCTTGCCGTAGTTGTGGGTGAGTTCGCGTATTTGGTTGTAGGTAAAATCTTTATACTTTTTCCATCGGTCGGGATGGTCGGCGATGGAGTAGTTTACATTGCGGTCGGGGGTGGCCCATTCGTGTGCCCAGTATTCGTCGCAGTGCCAGTCGGGCTTGCTGAAATAGAGCCCAATCCACATGTTCTCAGCCCTGAAGGCATCGACCACGCCTTGTGTGAAGTCGGTCTGCGCCGGGCATTCAGGACCCATACAGGTGTAGTCGGTCTCTTTGCTGTCGAACATGCAGAATCCGTCGTGGTGCTTAGTGGTGAAGACCACGTATTTCATGCCGCTCCCTTTGGCGGCAGCAGCCCACCCCTCGGGATTGAAGTGCTTGGGATTGAAGGTCTTGTTCAGTGCCCAGTAGGCGCGTTTGTAGTCCTCATAGTTGGCGCCGTTGCGGTTGATCCATGGCTCATTACAGATATTCCAACTCTCCACGATGCCCCACTGGGCGTATATGCCCCAGTGCATCATGAAACCGAACTTCAGGTCCTGCCACTCGCCGATGCGCTGCACGATGGCGGGGTCGCTCTCGGTAGCTTGGGCGAGGGGGTGATCTTGTTGAGCGTGTAGAAATTGAAAGTTGAAAAATGAAAACGGGAATAGGACTAACGCCAGTAGTATTTTTTTCATTTTCTGTTATGATATATGAACGGTAAGTCGATGAGGTCGCGGTCGTCGCTGCTGAAGCCGAGTTGGAGAATGAAAGGAGTGCCGTCGGCGGGCTCTTCGAGGAGGCCTGTGGCGGAGTTGTACTGGCGGAACCAAAAGGGGTCGAGGTCGATGGTGAAGGGCTCCATCGGATGTTCCTCGGTCGGGGACAGGGAGACTGTACCAATCAGTTGCTTGACGGGTCCGTTGGGGTCGTTCTCGTTCTTGAGATAGACCTGCACCACGGTGCGGTGCCAACGGGCGTTGTGGGCATCGGTGTTGCAGAGGCTCAGGGTGCCGCCGATGATGAAGTCGGCCTCCGACACCCAGGGCTGCTTGATGGAGAAGAAGCTGTAGCTGTAGCCAAAGCCGAAGGGGAAGAGTGCGGTCTCAGGGTCAATGTAGCGGTAGGTGCGGCCCGTCATGGCGTAGTCGCTGAAGTCGGGCAGTTGTTCGGTCGAGCGGTAGAAGGTGACAGGCAGGCGGCCGAAGTCATCGCGTTCGCCGAAAAGCAGCTGCTTCACGGCGGTGCCCATATCCTGCCCACCATACCACGCCACGAGGATGGCATCGCAGTCGTCGATGACATTCTCCAGGGCGATGGCCGAGCCGGTGCAGAGCACCAGCACGATGCGGTAGCCCTGTGCTTTGAAGGCTTTAATCTCATCCACCTGCTCCTGCGGTAGCTCGATGCGGGTGCGGTCGCCTTTATAGAACCCCTCTTTCTCCACAGGCAGTTCCTCTCCTTCAAGTTGGGGGTTCAGGCCTCCGGCATAGACCAGTGTCTTGCCGTCGCCGGCACTGAAGGCTTGGTAGCGGCCAAGGGCTTCGCCGATGGTGACGGTATGTTTAGGGGTTCCGTTGTAGTTGCCTAAAGGCATGAGGCTGTCGTAGGCGTTGGGGCCTTCGAGTCGGAGAAATTCGCCCTCTTTGAGCGGCAGCACGCCGGTGTTTTTCAACAGCACCATGCTTTGGGCAGCGACGGAAGCGGGGTTGTTTTGGGGAATGGGGGGCCACCCTGTAGGTTTGAAATTTTTGGGCTGTGTGGTCACCCTCAAGCGGGTTTTCAATATGCGACGCACATGTTCATCGACCTTGCTTTCGGGCACCAGCCCTTGCTGCACAGCTTCGCGCAGGGCGGGTAGGCCACTGCCGCACTCAAGGTCAACCTCGCGGCCGAAGGCGTCGCCGTAGGCCGCTGCTGCGGTGGCGTGGGTGCGGTGGCGCGGGATGATGGTGTCGGTCTCGTAGGCGTCGTTGAGGGCCCAGCAATCGGTGACGAGGATGCCGTCGTAGAGCCATTCGTTGCGCAGGATGTCAAACAGGCGGCGGTTGGTGCAGCAGGGCTCGCCTGACTGGAGGTTCGCTCCCTCTCGGTCGCGCACCGTCAGACGGTTATATCCGCACATCACCTGGGCAACGTCACTGCGCTTGACGATGTATTCGAAGGCAGGCAGGTATGTGGTGCGTAGGTCTCGCTCGCTGACACGGCTGTCGAACTCGTGGCGTACGCCTTCGGGGCCGCTATGCACGGCGAAGTGCTTCAGACAGGCGGCAGTGTTATTGGCTTGCAGCCCTAATACACATTCAAATCCCATCATGGCGGTGAGGTAGGGGTCCTCGCCGTAGGTCTCCATGCCGCGACCCCAGCGCGGGTCTCGGAAGATGTTGATATTCGGGGTGAAGAAGGTGAGGCCGGCGTAGTCGCCATAGTTGCCGGTGTCCTGTGCTTGTTGATATTTGACGCGGGCTTCTTTGGAGATGTGCCAGAAGAAGTTGCCAATCCATTCGGGTTTGAAGGTGGCGGCCAATGCGATGGGCATGGGATAGACGGTGGCCTCGCCGGCACGACCCACGCCGTGCAGTGCCTCGTTCCACCAGCTGTAGGCTGGCAGACCCACGCGCGGTATGGCGGGGTTCTGGTGCACCATGAGACTCAATTTCTCGTCGAGGGTCAGGTGGGAGACGAGCCACTCCACGCGCCAGTCGAGGGTTCGGGAGGTGTCCTGCCAAGGATATTGCTGAGTACAAGCGGCTGAGCAATAGAGAAGTAGGAGGGTGGCTAACAGCCAATGGGTTTTGTTTCTCATACTGCAAAGTTACGTCTTTTTTACCAATTACAATCAATATTTATTGGATGTCGTTTTTTTTTCGTAATTTTGCAGCATGAAAAGAACCATTTTTACTGGCCGGATGAAGATGGCCGACATGGTAGCGACAAACTACGACTTAATCCTTATGCTGCCTCGTTTTGGAATCCCTTTGGGGTTCGGGGACAAAAGTGTGAAAGAGGTATGCCGTGAGCACAATGTGGATGAGAATTTCTTCCTTACTGTGTGCAATATATACAGCTTCGACGATTTCCGTCCCGATGATGAGGAATTGTCCCGCATAGAGAACACCTTGGTGGTGGAGCATCTGCAAGCCAGCCACCGCTATTATATCGAGGAGCGACTGCCGCATCTTCAGCGTCACCTGGATCATATCGCCGACTCGGCCGGCGAACAGTCGGCGGTCATCCTGAAAAAGTATTTTGCCGACTATTGCCGTGAGGTGCGCGACCATGTGCGACGTGAGGAGAAGAACTTGAAGGAGCTGTTGGTGGCCCAAGGGCAGTGGTCGGCGTTGAGAGACCATTACCAGAAGAGTCACGACAACATCAAGGACAAGTTGAACGACTTGACACAGATTATCTACAAGTACATCCCTGGAGAACGGCTGAACGAGGAGATGATGGAGCTGGTGTTTGACATCCTGCAGCTGAGCCGGGACTTGGAGAAACATGCGATGATTGAGGAATTGCTGCTGATGCCGGCAGAGGATTATCAGTTGAGTGACCGTGAGCAGGATGTCTTGGAGTTGGTGGCGCAGGGGTTGAGTAGTAAGGAAATCTCAGAGAAACTGAATATTGCGGTCAATACGGTGAACACCCACCGCAAGAGCATCACGCGCAAGACGGGCATCAAGAGTGTGGCTGGCTTGGCGGTGTATTGGAAATTGAAAAATGAAAAGTGATCAATGAAAGCACTTAAAGTTATACGAATCGTTCTGGCGACGGTGATGCTGTTGGGTATCACGGCGCTATTGTTAGACACCACAGGTGTGTTGCGCCACTATCTTGGATGGGCTCCGAAGATTCAGTTGCTGCCGGCTATCCTGGCATTGAACGTTGTTGTTGTGGCCGTTATTTTGGCGGTTACCCTGCTGGTGGGCCGCATCTACTGCTCGGTGGTCTGTCCGATGGGCATCTTTCAGGACCTCATCATCTGGATTGGCGGTTTGTTGTTTCCTAAACGCAAATTCCAGTACCGTCGTCCCTCTAATTGGTTTCGCTACATAGTGCTGGCGCTCTTTGTGGTACTGATGGTGGCGGGTTTGGCCAGCATTGCAGCCCTCATCGCCCCATACGGCGCCTATGCCCGTATGGTGACGAACATACATGGGACGGGATTGCCGCTGATGATTGCCATCGTTACAATTGTGGTGGTGGGTGTGATGAGTTTTGTGTGGGGACGTTTATGGTGCAATACCATTTGCCCGGTAGGCTCGTTTTTGGGATTGGTAAGCAAGTTTAGCCTCTTCGGTGTCCGTATCGACAAGGCCAAGTGTGCGGGCTGCCGCAAATGTGAGCATGTCTGCAAGGCTATGTGCATCGACATCGAACACAAGACGGTAGATAACAGCCGTTGTGTGGATTGCTTCAACTGCTTGGGTGAATGCAAGTCCGGAGCGATTTCTTTAAGTGGAAAGAGAAAAGTGGAAAGCGGAAAGCCTGTAGATGACAGTCGTCGCCGATTTGTGGCCGGAGCGGTGGCTGTGGGTGCCGCAATGGCGGTGGAAGCCCAGGAGCAGAAGATGGACGGCGGCCTGGCGGCTCTCACAAACAAGGCGGTTCCACAACGCCATACACCGCTGAAGCCCTTTGGCGCCAAAAGCCTGAAGAATTTCAGTTCGCATTGTACAGCATGCCAGCTGTGTGTGAGTCAGTGCCCGGAGAAGGTGCTGCGTCCTTCCACCCGGCTTGCCTCCCTGATGCAGCCCGAGATGAACTATACCGACGGCTATTGTCGGTTGGCTTGCACTCGATGCAGCGAGGTGTGCCCCACAGGAGCCATCCGGCAGGTGAGCAAGGAGGAAAAGACCGCCATCTCGATTGGTGTGGCTGTGGTGTTGAAAGACAACTGCATTGCGTGCGGCACATGTGCCCGTCATTGTCCCTCGGAGGCTATTCAGATGGTGGAGGGCTATCCTGTGGTCAATGAAAGCCGCTGCCTGGGTTGTGGAGCATGCGAGTATTATTGTCCCGCCCGCCCAGTGACGGCTATATACGTCGAAGGACGCGAAATACACACGGAGATTTAATTGAAAAATGAAAATTGAAATATTATGAGCAACAAATTCACTGAAGCAATCAAGTATGTCGGCACCTTCAAATTTTGGAAGGAGTTGGTGATAATGACCTTGGGTATGATGGTGTGCGCTGCCGCCGTCTATTATTTCCTCGTTCCCAGCAAACTGATTATCGGAACCATCTCGGGTCTCTCCATTGTGCTGAGCAATATCTTCACCCATGGACAGTACCTCGGCACCTATATCATGGTGATTAACATCATCCTGCTGATTCTCGCCTTTCTGATTATCGACCGCGAGTTCGGCTTCAAGACAGTCTATACCGCCCTTATCCTCGGTCCGCTGACCGATTTCTGGGCTTGGGTGTTCCCTTGGCAGAACATCGCCAACGAAAACCCCATGACCGGCACGCCGTCGGTGATGGGCGACCCTTGGCTGGACCTCTGCTGCTTTGTGCTGCTGCTGTCGGCCAGTCAGGCGCTGATGTTCAGCATTAACGCATCCACCGGTGGACTTGATATCTTGGCCAAGATAGTGAACAAGTACTTGCACTTCGACATTGGAGCCTCGGTCTCTGTGGCCGGTGCCGTCATCTGCTGCACTGCTTTCTTTATCAATCCTTTCCGTATGGTCATCATCGGCCTTATCGGTACATGGATCAACGGCCTGGTGGTCGATTACTTCACGGCCTCGCTGAACCGTCGCAAACGCGTCTGCATCGTGTCGAAGGATTATGAACGCATACGCCACTATATCACCGACAAGCTGCACCGCGGCTGCACTCTCTATGAGGTCATCGGCGGTTACAGCGGTGAGAAGAGCATCGAACTTGAAGTGCTGCTCAACAAGGACGACTTCAGCAACCTCATGGCTTGGATGAAAGCAGAGCAAATCAATGCTTTCACCACCGCCAACAATGTCAGCGAGGTGTATGGCTTGTGGTTCAACTCGAAGAAACGCAAGGAACTGGAAGAACAGATGAATAAGAGATAAATGGACAGAAGAACGTTTTTGAAGGGGCTGACGGGAGCAGCTGTGGCCGGTGCCGCGATGTCGGTGGGTTGCAACCATCCCAACGCCAAGCAAGTGGAAGGCTTCGCTGTCGGCGAGGTGCCGGCGGGGCAGATGACCTACCGCACCGACAAACATGGCCAGCAGGTGAGTTTGTTGGGATTTGGCATGATGCGACTGCCCATCGAAGGCGGTGGCAGCCTGCGTGACCATCCCGATGCCCAACTGGATCAGGAACTCATCAACCGTATGGTGGATTATGCCATGGAACATGGTGTGAACTACTATGATACAGCACCGGTTTATTGTCGGGGTATGTCCGAGAAAGCCACAGGTATCGCGCTGAACCGCCATCCGAGAGACAAATGGCTCGTGGCTACCAAACTCTCGAACTTCCGCACATGGACCCGCGAAGCCAGCTTGAAGATGTACGAGCAGTCCTTCCAGGAACTGGGTGTGGATTACATAGATTACTATTTGCTACACTCCTTCGGAGGCGTAGATGAGAACGGAAAGAGCAACTTCGAAATGCGTTTTGTCGATAACGGGATGCTCGACTTCCTGATGGAAGAGCGAGAGAAAGGCCGCATCCGCAACCTTGGGTGGTCCTTCCACGGGCAGCAGTCGGAGTTCGACAAGGTGGTAGCCTGGACCGACAAATACCACTGGGATTTCGCGCAGATACAGATGAATTATGTCGATTGGCACTATGCCCATGAGATTGAGGAGGAGAACGTCAATGCCGAGCACCTCTACACCGAACTCGACCATCGCGAGATACCTATCGTCATCATGGAACCTGTGCTGGGTGGCCGATTGGCTACGCTCAATGAGCAGATTGCTCGTCAGTTGAAAGAACGTGAACCCGAACGCAGCCTCGCTTCGTGGGCGTTCCGCTACCTCGGCATGTTCCCACGCATTATGACCTCGCTCAGCGGTATGAGTGCTATGGAACATGTGGAGGACAATGTGCGCACACATTGCCCGATGATGCCGTTGGCCGACGACGAGATGCGTCTGCTGGAGCGTGTGGCCGACGAGTTTGCCCACTATCCCGCCGTTCCCTGCACCGCCTGCCAATACTGTATGCCGTGTCCCTACGGTCTCGATATTCCGGGCATCTTCTCGTTCTACAACAAGAGTCTCGCTGAGGGCAACATCGCCACTGAAGGCACTGTGGAGCAGAAAGAATTCCGTCGTGCCCGTCGTGCGTTCCTCACCACCTACGACAAGAGCATCGAGCGTCTGCGTCAGGCCGACCATTGTATCGGCTGCGGCGAGTGCCTCACCCATTGTCCCCAGCACATCGCCATCCCGCAGAAGATGCGCATGATTGAAGATTATACAAACAAACTTAAAGATTCATTGGTATGAAACTGTTGTTTTTAGGAACTTGGGAGATTATCATCATCGTCCTCGTGGTGTTGCTGCTTTTCGGTGGCAAGAAGATTCCCGAGCTGATGAAAGGACTCGGCAAGGGTGTCAAGAGTTTCAAGGACGGAGTGAACGGTGTCGAAGATGAAAGTGGAAAGAGTAAAGAGGAAAGTGATTTGGAAAAGAAATAACTTTCAATTTTCAACTTTCAACTTTCAATTTCGTTGACCTTTTGGGAACACCTTGATGAGTTGCGCCGCCGATTGTGGTATGTGCTGTTGGCGGCTGTGGTGGCTGCGGTGGGATGCTTCTGCTTCAAGCAGCAGCTTTTCGCTGTCGTCATGTGGCCCAAACCTGCTGACATGCACCTCATCAATGTGGAAATCACCCAGCAGTTTCTCACCCACATGCGTGTCGCTCTTTGGGCAGGCTTGTTGGTGGTTTCTCCGTACGTCCTTTACCAGTTGTTCGCTTTTGTCGCACCGGGATTGTATCAGGCCGAACGCAAGCTGGCCTTACGTGCTGTAGGTAGCGGCTATTTGCTCTTTCTGGCAGGTGTTGCGTTGTGCTACTTTGTCATCTTCCCCTTTACCGTCCGCTTCCTTGGAGGCTATCAGGTGAGCGATGAAGTGACCAATACCATCACCCTCAGCAGCTATATCTCCTTGCTGGGTGTGCTCTGTCTTGTCATGGGGGTTATCTTCGAGCTGCCTGTACTCTGCTGGCTATTAGCCAAGATTGGGGTGCTGAAGGCTGACTTCATGAAGCATTATCGCCGTCACGCCATCGTGGTCATCGTCATCCTCGGCGCCATTATCACTCCCACAGGCGATCCTTTCACGCTGGCGCTGGTGAGTGTCCCCATCTATTTGCTGTGGGAGTTGAGTATATTCATTGTAAAACACGCAGAAAGATGAAACGTTGTCTTTGGTTATGGGTTAGTTCACTTCGTTCACTCACGTTGCTTAGGCTCGGCATAGCAAGCAAGCTTGCTCTGCTCTCGCTTTGCGCAACGGTATTGACGTTTGTGTCGTGTCAAAGGCCTTTCAAGTGCGACACTGCTGGGGCGCCTTGCGCCGACGCCTTGATGGCCTATGCCGAGCAGTATCCCGAGGCCGAACCCACCGACCTTTACAAGCTGGTGTTCCAGGATCTCTATGGTCCCGGTCACCTCATCACCGACTCGGTCAGTTGTGCACAGTACATAGAGAAAGAGGTGGCCGCTATGGCTCCTTCGGCATTGTTCCCGTTGTTCGAATACACGCTGTGCGACAGTAACTTTGTGCGTGTCAATCTGCAATTGGTCAAAGATGGACGCATCAGTGTCCGTGAGCTTACCCGTGCCGTACTTTGTAGTGCTGAGGGTATGCCGACGCCCGACTCCAAATTCGTGCAGAGCCATAGTGCTGCATTCAAGGCCGCCTACGACCCCCATTACCGCATCGTACGCCGCGATATCTTTGAAAACGAATTTTTGCCGTTAATAAAGAAATAGAAATATGAAACGTATCATTATCCCGATTGTCTCTGCATTTGTGCTGCTTTTCAGCGGTTGCTGCCAGAAGCCTCAACAGCCCAAGAATGTCATCCTCATTGTCGGTGACGGCATGGGTGTGGCCCAAGTCTATTCCTCTGTGGTGGCTGAGAAAGGCGACAACAGCGCTTTCTTGAGATTCCCCTACACGGGCTTCTCGCGCACCTATTCGCTCAACAAGTACCGCACCGACTCCTCCGCCGGCGGCACCGCTCTCACCACTGGCCAGAAGGCGGAGAACTACCATGTGAACTGGGCTCCCGATTCGACTCGTCACCGCACCATCTTCGACGATGCTGTCGATGCCGGAAAGAGCACAGGATTCGTGGTGGTGAGCGACTGCATGGACGCCACTCCTGCCTCTACCTACGGCCACGTGCCCTACCGTAAGATGTACGATACCCTCAGCCTGCAACTGGCCCAATGCCAGCACAGTGTGATGGTGGGCGGAGGCTATAAATATTTCCTGCCCGAGAACCGCAAAGACGGTCTTGCTCCCCTCGACACCCTTGCCCGTCGGGGCTACACGGTGGTGCGCACGCTGGAGGAACTGACGGCGTTTGAGGGTGATCATGTGGTCGGCCTGTTCTACGACGGTAATCCGCTCACCGAGCCCGAACGCGGCGACGTGCTGCGTCCCGCCTCGATGAAAGCCATCGAGATGCTCAGCCGCAATCCCAAAGGCTTCTGTATGATGATTGAAGGTTCGCAGATCGACTGGGCCTGCCACAACAACGACTCGCTCTACCTGCGTGCCGAATTGGCCGACTTCGAACTGATGCTCCACGCCGTGCTCGACTGGGCCGAGAAGGATGGCAACACCCTCGTGGTGGTCACTGCCGACCATGAGACCGGCGGCCTCACGCTGCCCGATGGCGACATCGAGGAGGGAATCAACAACTTCCGCTTCCATTGGGGCAGCCATACCGGCTGCATGGTGCCCGTCTTTGCCTACGGCCCCGGTGCCGAGCGCTTCAGCGGCATCCAGCAGAATACCGACATTCCTAACAAGATTCGAGCCCTGATGGGTTGGTAGTATGATAAAGTTCTGCGTTCGACTGGTGCAGCGTTGGCTGCCTGAGCCCTTCATCTTCGCCATTCTGCTCACCTTTGTGGCTGCGGTGATAGCGATGCCTGTGTGCCACCAGACTCCCGTCGAGGTGGTGGAGCACTGGGGTGGGGGAGTGTGGAATCTGCTTGCTTTCGCCATGCAGATGTCGTTGGTATTGGTCTGTGGTTCTGCATTGGCGGCGGCGCCTGCCGTGAAGCGGGGCATCGCCGCTCTGGCTAGGGTGCCCAAGAATCCGGCTGGAGCCATCGCGCTGGTTACCATCGTCTCGGCCATCGCTTGCTGGCTCAACTGGGGCTTCGGCCTCATCGTCGGCGTGGTCTTTGCCAAAGAGATTGCCCGTCAGCTGCAAGGTGTGGATTACCGTCTGCTCATCGCTTCGGCCTACAGCGGCTTTGTGGTGTGGCATGCCGGTTTGTCGGGTTCCATACCGCTCACTATGGCCACTCCGGGCGAGGCGCTCTCTATGGCTACCAACGGAGCGCTGGTGGAGCCTGTGCCGGTGAGCCAAACCATCCTCGACCCGCACAACCTCGTTATGGTGCTGCTGGTCATCGTGGGAATCACCCTCGCCAACACACTGATGCATCCCAAGCAGGGCGCCGTCACCGTCGATCCCGCATTGCTCGAAGAAGGCGGCGCTCACCTTTCACCTCTCACCTCTCCCCAAAAGAAGACCCCCGCCCAGCATTTGGAACACAGCCCTCTGCTCTCGTGGCTGGTGGGACTGCTGTTGGTGGCCTATCTGGTGCTGCGGTTGGGATTCCGCGGCGGCGCGCTCGACCTCGGCACGGTCATCATGATTTTCCTGGCCCTCGGTCTCTTGCTGCACCGCACCCCTGTGGCCTATGTCCGTGCTTTCGGCAAATCGGCCACCGGTGCCGCAGGCATCATCCTGCAGTTCCCCTTCTATGCCGGCATCATGGGCATCATCACGGGCATCGGTGCCAGCGGTATCAGCTTAGGGCAGGTGCTGGCCGACGGATGCATCCGCATCAGCACCCCGCTCACCTATCCGCTGCTCACCTTCCTTTGCGCCGCACTGCTTAACCTCTTTGTCCCTTCGGGTGGCGGCCATTGGGCCATCCAGGCGCCCATCATGTTCACTGCCGGTGCCGACCTTGGTGTCGATCCTGGACTTACCGGCACCGCCATCGCCTGGGGCGACGCATGGACCAACCTCATCCAGCCCTTCTGGGCATTGCCGGCTTTGGCCATCGCCAAACTTAACGCCAAAGACATCATGGGCTACTGTCTGGTCGATTTGCTCATCACCGGCCTCATCATCGGAGGCGGCCTGGTTATCTGGGCAATGTAGGAAGGTGAAAGGTTGATAAGTTGATACGTTGTCGGCTGAGCCGACGGCACACCAGATAAGTTGATACCACTAAACACTGAACACTAAACACTGAAATATGTTCGAAGAAGTTATCAAGCATTATCTCGATTTCCCCAAGCCCGGGATCGATTTCATCGATGTCCTTCCGTTCCTGCAGGACAAGAAGGCCTTTGCCGCCGCTGTCCGCGAGATTGACCGCTGCTGCACCACTCCCAACGTGGCTACCGTCGAAGCCCGCGGCTTCCTCTTCGCGGCTCCGTTGCTCTCGGTGTCCGACCATGTGCAGACCATCGTGCCCATCCGCAAGAAAGGCAAGCTGCCCTTCGCCGAAGGCGACCTGAGGAAGGTGGAGATTGAGAAAGAATACGGCAGCGACGAGGTCTTCTATCGCCGCAGCGATCTGGCGGCCTGCATGGTCAAGGATGATGTCATTGAGCTGACGCTTCTCGACGACCTGTTGGCCACCGGCGGCACCGCCCTCGGCATTGCCAAAGCCCTCAACGGCGAGGTCATCGAAGGTCGTCGGGTGGTGGTCAAAGAGTTTGTGTTTATCGTCGAGCTGCCCGCCCTCCACGGACGCGAGGTGCTCGAACCCATCGCCCCCGTCCGCTCCCTGATGAGCCTCGAAGGGGTGGAATAAGGCCTCGGCGACTGAAATGGAGCCAAGGGGGGCCTTTAGGCCTCGGGGCCCTTTGGACCTAAAACAGCCGGATAGTCAGGAGGACTATCAATACTACGGAATAGGCCACTTTGGCGAGGGAGCCGGTCATGATGCCGATGAAGGAGCCGAAGGCGGCCTTGAGCGAGGGCGTAAAGTCGCGTTGCTTGAGGAACTCGCCGACGAAGGCTCCGACGAAAGGCCAGAAGAAAACACCCAAGAGACCCGTGGGGCCGAAGGGAAGGCCGATGATGGCCACCAGCAGGCCGACGGTGCAGCCCCATACACCCCATTTCGTTCCTCCGAACTGCTTGGTGGTGAGTAGCGGTATCACATAATCCAGCACCATCAGCAGTACCCCGATGACCGCTGCCCACACCAGCAAAGAGGTGCTGACGGCGGCTCCCCCGAGGCGTGCCAACAGCAGCCCTATCCAGGCCACAGGTACCGCCGGCGGCACAGGAGTGAAGACACAGACGATGCTCGCCAACAGGCAGACGAAAGCAAGGATGATGAGGATGGTGTTCATAGTATTTAGTGACCTGTGATTTGTGACCAGTGACCTGTAGTATCAACCTATCAACCTATCAACCATTTTCCGGAGGCGGGGTTCGTCTTTGATCAGGGCTCGCAGTTCGGCGAGGGGTTCCTTGTTGGGTGATTCTTTGAGCCACAGCTTGATATAGCCTTCTTCTGCATATTTCTCGTGCAGGTGCTGCAGGGTGCGCTGCCAATGCCCTTCGCGGTCGAGTTCGGGATAGTGGCTGAGGCCGTACTCGACGGTGCGGCGCACGATGGTCTCGGGTTCCACGTCGCGGTCGGCTTCGGCCACGATGCATCCCACCATCGAGCGGGGAGCGGTGACGGCGGAGGCGCGGTGGTCCTCGGCGGCCTGTGCGATGGTCTCCACCTGCTTCTCGTCGAACCAGCGCCTCAGCGCCTCGCAGGAACGGATGATGCGTCCCGAAGCCATGTGATGCTCCTCGCGTCCTTCGGCCAATCCCAGGTCGTGCATGGCGGCGGCGGCATAGACCATTTCGGGCATCAGGGTGACTATCGGTGCGTCGGGCGGAGCCAGCCGTTCGCGCAGGTGGCGGTAGAGGGTCATGCTGCGGGCAATGACGCGACGGGCGTGGTCGCGCCGATGGGCGCTGTCGAAGCGGTCGTATTGAGGAAGCACGTCGCTTTCGACCCATGACTTGAGCGAGTCGAATATCTCGTCCCAGCGCCACCACTCGAAAGCCTGCCGTCCGCTGCCGTCGTCCATATAGACTTCGCCGCACTCCACGAAACCCTCCTTCCGCAGCAGGTGCATCATCGCCCCGTTGTCCTTGTGAGTATCCACACGCAGATGGTCGCAGTGCTCCTTGGCGAAAGCGAAGGCGGTGGCGGCCACGCCCTGGGCGCCCTCCGTGCGTGCCAGACGGTGCAGGGTGGAGTAGGGGGTGTTGTTGTCGATCCAGCGGCCGTGGGCAATCACGCCGTAGGTGGGCTCGATGCCGGGCACCAGCGCGAAGGTCCCTTGCGGTACCGATGCACTCTCACCTTCAATGATGTAGGACACTCCGGCGGTGATATCGTTCTGGATATCTTCTTGTGTGGGATAGCCTGTCCATTGGGTCAGGTTGCCGTCGGTGCGCATGAGGGAACGCGAGTGGTCGAGCATCGCCATGATGGCAGGAATGTCCGCCTCGCGGGAGGGACGTATCACGTGATTATTCATGCCTTTATAACGTAGATTTTCCTTTTTTGTTGTGTTTTTTTTTCGTATCTTTGCATTCAAATAACCAACAAGTCGATACCATGAAGAAACTCTTGATGACGCTGATGCTGTGTGTGTTTGCTGTGACATGCGCGGTGGCCCAGAATGCATTGAACAATGCGGCCGACAACATCGTGGGCACCTATTCGGGCGATCAGAACGGCGACAAATTCCAGGCGAAAATTGTCAAGCTCTCCAACGGCACCTATCAGGGGCAGGTCATCTGGATGGCCAACGACAAGGACAGCAAGGGCAACAAACGGTATGACACCAAGAATCCCGACAAGAGCCTGCGCAACACCCCCTGCGACCGCATCGTGCTGTTCAGCGGTTTGAAATACGACGCTGACAAGAAGCAGTGGGGCGACACCAAGATTTACGACCCCCAGCGTGGCATCAAGGCCAAGATGACGGCATCGTTCGAGAAAGACGGCCGTCTGCGTGTGAAAGGCTCCGTGCTCGGAATCAGCGAGAGCGTCTATTGGACGAAGGAGAAGTGAGGTCTTGCAGCCGCCGACGGGCGACGAGATAGGAGATGCGTCGGTCGGTGACGGCGTTCTCGGCCTGTAGCAACAGCGTATGGGCCTGCAGCACCTCCGAGAGGGTTATGTTTCCTGCGGCATAGTTGAGGTTGGCCAACCGGTAGTTCTCGCGTGCGATGTCGAGCGCCGAGGAGTCGCTGCGGATGAGCAGCAGGGCGTCCATCATGTCGCTGTAGGCCTTCTCCTCTTCAAGTGACATCAGTTGGCTGTAGTTCTCCTGCATGAGGCGGGCTTGCTCGATTTTCACGTTGTGTTCCTGTAGTTTGTGCGAGGTCTCCCACCAGTCGGTGAGGGGGATGGTGAGGCTCACTCCCGCCAGCGCGTTGCCGGTGGCGTAGTTGCGGACGGGATTGCCGTAATAGCCGATGCCGAAAAGGGCCAGCTGCGGCAGGGTTTCGCCGAGCGTCATCTTCTTGAACAGTTTCTGGCTTTCCACATTGATCTCCAGCAGCCGGTTCTCGGGCCTCTCTTGAACGCCATTCCTGGATTCCATCATGATCTGTTCCCCGCTTTCACCCCATCCGTTTTCCTCGCCAAACTCGATATCGTCCGTGTATTCGATGCCAATCTGGGTGCACAGCAGACGGCGGGCCAGACGGGTGCCGCTGGTCAGTTTCTGGTGCATGGAGGTGATCTCGTTGCGTTTCAGCTCTATCTGCAACGCATCGGCCCGTGTGACCAGCCCGTTGGCCAATGCCGATGCGACCACTTTGTCCAGAGAGTCGATCAATGTCAGTGCTGCCGCCATCGTGGCCTCTTTCTCTTTCAGGCCTACGACGAGATAGTAGCTCGACTCGATGTTCTCCAGCACGTCACGCATCTTGATTTCGGCCTGCAGTTCGGCGGCTTCCTCGCCCAGAGAGGCCAGTTTGTTCCCGTTTACGATGCGTCCGCCGGCAAAGACGGGCTGTACAGCCACTACCGACCCGCTCATGCCGTTCTTCATCAGCTCCAGGTGGTCGTTGATGTCGGTCTCCTGCGAGAAGATGTCGTAAATGGCTGTCAGCAACTCGCGGATATCGTTCGACTGGATGTCTTCCAACCCGAAGCTGATCATCGGTTTGGCTGCCACATAGCCCATCCCCATCAGTTTCATCTGGGGGAAGTATTTGGTGAACACCTGTCGCTTCACGGCCTGCGCCCTCTTCACCTCCAGCTGTGAGGTGCGGATCTCGGCGTTGTTCTTTTGAGCCAATGCAAAGCAGCTGTCGAGCGAGATGGGCTGGGCTGCCAGCTGGCCGCAGAAGGTGAACAGCAGGCCGGCGCACAGCAGCATTCTCAATATGATCTTGTGTTTCATAGCGGTTGTCTTAACGTTGGTAATTCTATCTTCCCACTTTGATGGGGCGGTGGTTGACGCGTTTCTTGTTCTCGAAAGCGACGCAGTAGGCCACCGGAAGGATGGTGATGACGAGCGGCAGGGTGAAGATGGTGCCGAAGCAAACCACCACGCCCATGGGTTCCCACAGCAGGGTGCCCGCCGTAATCATCGGTATCACGCCCAGCGCGGTGGTGGCCGAAGTGAGGAAGATGGGCCTCATGCGGCGCAGGCCCGCATGGTAAGCCGCATCGGTCACCGACATCTGCTCCTTGCTGCGCAGCTCGGCCACATAGTCATACATGATGATGGCGTTGCGTACGATGATGCCCACCAGCGAGATGAGACCCAGCACGGCGGTGATGGAGAAGTCGAGCCCGAAGATCCAAAGTCCGAAGGTGGCCCCGAACAGGCATAGCGCCGCCATCGAGATGGAGAGGAGTGAGATGCCGATCTTGCCGTAGTGGATGATCAGCACCAGGAACATGACGCAGATGGCGGCGATGATGGCCAGGATCAAGCCCGGCATCACCTCTTTCGAGAAGGCCATCGTGCCGCCGTATTCCCAACTCACCCCCTCGGGCAGGTCTATCTTGTCTATCGCGCGTCCCAGCGCATAGGCCTCCTTCAGCTGCGACGTGCCGGCGATGGCGTCGGCCGACACCGTGATGCAGCGCACTCCGTTGCGGTGGGGCATGTTGTTGTGGTGGAATTTGGGCTGTATGTCGGCCACCTGGCGCAAGGGTACCCACATGCCGGGATTGGCGCACGGCACCAGCAGGTCGCCCAGCGATTCGTAGTCACGGTTCTGCGCGTCGCCATACACGGTGATGGGTATGTTGTAGTCGCCCATCCACATCGAAGAGAGTTGCGTTCCCGACAACGCGCCGTTCAGATACAGCGACAGCGCGCTCTGGGTGATGCCCAGGCTGTTGGCGACGTCGGTCTTGAGCACCACATCCACCATCTCCTCGGTCTCGTCGAAGTCGGAATGGACGTAGAACAGCTTGGGGTTGTTCCTCATCAGGCGCAGCAGGGTGTCGCGTGCCGCCACCAGTTGGTCGTAGTCCTCGCCCTTGAGGTAAATCTCGATGGGCGACAGGGCGCTCTGGTAATCCAGCTGCTTGAACCGTATCTGTGCGTTGGGGAAGATGTTCTCGTAGCGTTGCGAGTATTCGTCGATGACGGCCTTGGTGGCATTGTCGTCGGTGGTCTTCACGATGAACTGAGCGTAGTTGTCCGACGGCAGCTGCGGGGCATAGGTGATGTGGAACCTCGGCGAGGACATGCCGATGAACGACGTCACGCTGGTGATTCTCGGGTCGGCCATCAGCAGGGCCTCCAGCGAGTCGGCGGTCGCTTCGGTCTCCTTCAGCGATGCCGATGCGTCGAGGTGCATCTCTATGGCGAAACTGTCGCGTTCGGCCTTGGGCAGAATCTGAATGTTGAGGCTCATGAACAGCACCACGCCTGCCACCACCGAGCCGAATCCGACCAGCAGGGTCGCCTTCTTGTGGCGGAAACAGAGGTCCAGCAGCCACTGGTAACCGCGCTGCAGGCCGCCAAAGAACGACTCCTGAGCCCGTTCGATGCGCGTCTTCTTCTTGGCGTCGCCGTTGCGGATGAGGCGTGCCGACATGAAGGGTATCACCAGTATGGCGTACAGGAAACTGCAGGCCAGCGCAATCAGTATCGTCCATGGGAACAATCCGATGAAGTCGCCCAGAATGTTGCCCTTGAAGATGGCCAGCGCGGGGAAGAACATCATGGCGATGGAGGCGGTGGCAAAAAGCATCGAATTGGAGAGCTTCGCCGTCGATACCGCCGCCGAATACCATCGCGAGTGGCCCGCCCTGAGCAAGTCGGTATATCCGTCGATCACCACCACCGAGTCATCCACGATCATGCCCAGCACCGCAATCAGCGCCGCCAGCGTGACCGTGTTCAGCTCGAAGCCGATAAAGTACATGATGCCCAGTGTGGCGGCAATGCATATCGGCACCGACGTGGAACTGATCAAGGCGGTGCGCAGCGGGAAGAGCATCAGCATGACGAAGATGACCACGAGGATGGCCTCGATCAGGTCGTGCAGGAACGAGCGCACCGAGTGGTCCACCACCCGGGGCTGGTCCGTGATGCGGTGGATATGGATGTCGGGCGTGAGGGTCTGCTCATACTCCGCAATCACCTTCTCCACCTTCTTGCCGAATTCCACCACGTTGTTGCCGCTCCGCATCTCCAGCGACAGCATGATGCAGCCCTTGCTCCGGTTGGAGGTGTCGCGGTAGTTGATGTGCGGTTTCTGCTCCGGGTAGCGGGGCTCGATTCGCGCCACGTCGCGAAGCCTCAGCACCTGGCCTGTGGCCGGGTCGGAGAACACCACCAGCTCGTTCAGGTTGTACAGGCTCCCGAAAGGAATGGAAACATGCACCATCGCGTGGCCGTCGTCGTTCTCCATCTTGCCCGAGATGGTGCGGAAGCCCTGTGCCGCCAGCTCGGCCGACACGATGGAGGGCGAGATGGCGTACTGCGTCAGCTTCACAGGGTCCATGTGCACCGCAATCTCCTCCCGCTGGTCGCCCACCACGTTGATCTTGCCCAGCTCGGGGATGCTGCGCAGGCGGGCCGACAGCTTCTTCGATATCTCCTCGAGTTCCCGGGGCGACCGCTCGTTGCTCTCGATGGCCATGAGCAGCGACGACGAGTTGCCGAAGTCGTCGATGACCGCCGTCGCTACCACCCCCTGAGGCAGGTCCGTCATCCGGAACAAGTTCAGCCCCTCCCTGATGCGCGACCAGGTCACCTTGGTGTCCTTCTCCGTCTGCACCATCGTCACAAAGACATACAGCATGCCGTCCTGGCTGTAGGAGTAGGTCTTGGTCTTGTTTATCTCGTTGAAGGTGAAGAGGTAGTCCTCCACCTTGCTGGCCACCTGCGTCTCCACCTCCTCGGCCGTCGCGCCGGGATAGATCACGGCCACGATACCCTGGCGGATGGTGACGTCGGGGAATTCATTCTTGTTCAGGTGGGGCAATGCGAACATCCCGATGGCCACTACCGCTATGATGCTCAGCGCCAGGATGGGGAAGCTCCGCATCGCCCCTTCTATCATATTTGTCCTGCGTGCCATAACCAAACACTAAACACTAAAATTTCACCTTCGCTCCGGTGTAGAGCTTCTGCTGTCCGCCGATAATCACCGTGTCACCGGCCTCCAGCCCTGTCTCCACCATCACCCCGTTGCCCACGAAGTCCTTCAGCGTCACCGTGCGGTGCCAGGCCTTGCCGTCCTTGACCACCCACACGATTGTCCCGTCGGGCATCACCTGCACGCATTCCGCAGGCACCACGATGCCGGCCTTCGAGTCGAGGCCCACATGCACCTTCGCCACCATGTCGGGCAGCAGCCCTTCGGTTGGGCCCGCGGCGATCTGGCCATAGACCTTGTAGGTGTGGCCCAGCGGATTGGCCAGCAGGCTCTTGTCGGTGATGCGGAGCGTCAGTTCGCGGTCGTTCAGGGCGGGGATGACGGCTTTCGCCTCCGTGCCCACAGGCAGCATGCCCACCTCGTGCTCCGGCACCGAGAAGGCCACACGCAGGCGCTTCATGTCGATCAGCCTCGCGAAGCCCTCTGCCGGACGCATCTCCTGGCCCACATGGCGGTTGCCGCACGACACCACGCCGTCCATCGGGGCCCTCAACGTGCATCCCTCCACCCGTTTGCGGGCCGCCACTTCCGACTGGCGGGCCTTCTCCAGGTCTGTCTCCATCTGCACCCATCTCACGTCGCTGATGCCCCCTTCCTTGTGCACGTTCTTCATGCGTTCGTAGGCATCCTCGGCCTGGCGCAGGGTGGCCAGCGCCGTGTTGTGCAGGCTTCTTGCCGTGGTGGCATCTACTTCAGCCAGCAGCTGGCCTTTTTTCACCCGTTGGCCGTTCTGTACGGCCACCTTGGTCAGCGTCCCGCCCAGCGGGAAGCCCAGGTCGAGCTCGGTCTCAGAGCCTATTTCGCCGACGAAGTCGCGCTGGTTCGTGTTGTCGTCGGCAGCCACAACCATCACCTCGACACCGAGGGTGTCGCTCCATCCGTCGGCGTTCTTGTTGCCGCTGTTGCAGCAGCACAGCAGCGGAACGCAGCAAAGCAGGGGTAGAAGATGTCGTTTCATTTGTTGAATGTTAGCGTTTTACTTCCAGAATTTATAATTTGCAAAGTTACGAAAATTTCTCAAACCGAGAGAAAAGAAAACGCATTTTCTTTTCCGAGGTGCCATAATTAAGACGTAGTCAAAGTTGAGCGATATGGCAAAATTTATTTTGACATATCCGGAAGTTACGAAAGTCGAGAGCAGAAGAAGTTTACTTATTTTGCCGAGATGAAGTAACGCAGACGAAGACAAATGAAGTGACGTCGGCGAAGCCAAAAGTACGGATTGTTTTCCATACCTGCAAATTTATTTATAAACAATACAATAAAAAGGGGCGGCCTGCTCGAGGCCGCCCTGGAAATCAATTTCGAAAACCAATATGTTTTCGATGTAATTAACGCGAACTTCCAATCATTATTGTGTGACGGGTGTCAGTTTCTTGCCTCCACAAGGTTGATAGGTTGTCGGCTGAGCCGACGGCACACCAGATAGGTTGATAGGTTGTCGGTCCAAATTCATTATGAAAAAAATTGGGGCAGCCTACCTGAGGCCGCCCCGCTTCATTTTTTCATGATAGTATTAACGATTCCTCTCCTCAATACTCTTACGGTTAATCCTCTCGAGTATCTCCAATGTAGTACCTTCTGTGTTTACACCCATCTGTTTGGCTCGTTTAACGACATCTGCGTGGTTTATCCTCTCGAGAATCTCCAACGTAGTACCCTCTGTGCTTACACCCTTTCGTTTGGCTTGTTCTACAACATCTGCGTGGTTTATCCTCTCGAGAATCTCCAACGTAGTACCCTCTGTGCTTACACCCTTTCGTTTAGCTTGTCCTACAACATCTGCGTGGTTTATCCTCTCGAGAATCTCCAACGTAGTACCCTCTGTGCTTACACCCTTTCGTTTGGCTTGTTCTACAACATCTGCGTGATTCTTCCTCTCAAGTAATTCTAGTGTAGATACCCCCTCCATAGACTCATCTACTTGTTCAAGCGATTCCAGTTGCTCGAGCTCAATAGATTCTGCATCATCAAACGCCTGTTCATCCAATAACTGAGTCGCTTGGTTTTCCTTAGATTGATTCACAGAGGGTTTACCTCCACTTTTCTTTGTTGCAGTAGCCTTATGGGCTTCTTTCTTTTCAATTGTTGGTACTACCTTTTTGTCTGCTGTAGATGTATGTTTAAAAATATTGTCCCATTCTATCGACAAAATGTAAATAAGCAATATGGCATATAAAACATACCTGAACTTAAATCGAAATCCTCTCCGGTGGGATTTATTATATTCTCTATTTCGGTTATATTGTCCGTTTGAAGTGCTAAATGATTTCTCGCTCCAGCTCCCGTTTGAAGACGAGGACGAATCCCCATTAAGTCTATCTTGAGTAGGCTGTTGTGGAGCATCCTTGATACCGTGACGTTTCTTATGGCATTCTTCACACAACACTATAACCTCATCTGGACGATATGACCAAGGATTGACATCACGATACACAAGATGATGCACCTGTAGCTTGTTCCGCTCGTTAGGAAATTGCCGACCGCAATCCTCACATGTGAAGTTGCGTTCCTTAATCAAGGAGTATGAGTATCCCTTCCAGTAATCAGACTTTAACAGTTTTTCGTATTCTTCCTGTGTCATACCTTTTGTTTTTAGCAGTAATCGGCCATCACATCACCTCCTGTCCATTCTTTTCCCTGAGCCAATGTGAAATATTTTCGAGCACCATTTTCTTCAAAAAACGAACCTTCATTTTTATGGAAGAATATTCCATTTTCATAGGTGATTTTTGCGAGTGCCCAAGGGTTCGTTGCACCTTTTTCGCCACTTCGCGTTACTACCCATAGAGATTGTCCTTCATCAGTGATGGCGGATTCCACTACAAGTGAACTATAGTAATCATTTTTGCAGAAAACAGCATCTATATGCAGTTTTGACTGGTAGGTGTAGAGTGGATTGTCTGATTTTTGTTGAGGGCAGCAAGGAAAAAGAACTGGATATTTCCAGTTTAATTGAATTGCATTAGGCGTTAATGATTGAGTCTCCAGAGGTCTAACTTGTTCCTCTTTTGTAGTATCAGGGGAGGAATTATTGCCATTTGTCAATAAGCTTATACCGTTTTGTTGAATTTTTTCCCATTCATCTGACTCAACACTTGGTTTCGTTGATTCTTCTATAGCTTGATTGATATCAGAATTTGGAGCGTTTTGGAATATCCTATCACCAAAAGCCTCTCCTCTGGGTTTTGGTGTATTTTTCGCCCATTCTGTTAGTCTTGCCAACTCAAATTGAGCTTCCTCTTTCGATACCGTTTTCATCCAAGAGAAGTTTGGTTCTTCACTCTCATGTCCTCTTAACATGGACGGATTTTCCAAAAAAGCCTCAATACTGCCGCAAACATATATTATTCTTGCTCGGGTGATGGGGTTTTCTAATACATTTTCCAGCCGTGTAACCCAACGCAGATTCTCCGGGCGGTTATTCCTTCGGTTAGTATCGATATGGTCAACTACATGATATTCTGAGGGTGGCTCTCCATGAAAGGCGAATGCAACAATCCTATGAACCATTTGGCCGGCAATATCCATATATCCTGTCTTATCACTAGCTTTTCCAAAAGTCCATATATTATCATACTGTCTTGGTTTATTCTCGTCTTTAGGAACTCGCATCACTGCCCCATTGTCGCGTACAAAGTATTTTTCCCCTTTGTAGACACATTTCTTTATCACAAGATAATCATTCAGCAAGTCTCTCATTGGGCACCTCCTTTTTTCACGAAATCGAGTTGCATGCCCAAAGCGGAAGCAATGCGACAGAGAATATCAAGCCCAGGAGAGTATTTACCCTGTTCTATACGACTCATGTTTGCCGGGGTGATACCTGCTTTCTGAGCCAGTGTTTTCGCATCCATTTGTTTTTCCTCGCGTAATGTCTTTATCCGATGTCCTATGCGCTCGCGGTCAATATTTCTATCTGGACCAGCATACATCGGCTTTTCATACCCATAAGCAAGTAGTTGATGCGAGAGATAATTGAAGTAATCATCTCGTTCTAACTTGATAAAGTTGTCAGTAATAGTACAAATTGCCTGCGAGTAGTCTTTTTCACAAAGCAAAGGCATCGTACTACTGAAACCGATAATAAGAATACCACATTGGGGGTGTTCTACCCGAACTTGCGAAGTTCCATTTTTCGCCTCTTGAATTGATAAAATCTTTGTTTCCATTACAATACGTTTTTAATGTGATCGACACTTATATAATGAAATTCGATGCAAAGATACGAATAATTACTAAATCAGATAATTTTTTTTGTCAATTATGTAAAAATTGTATCAACGCATGGCCGTGCCGATTCACGATACGCATTATTTCTGAATCAGCAAAACAAAAGATTTTCACACGGGAGGGAGAGGTGATTCGTCGGGAAGGTATGGTCGGTAGGGCGTGACGCAATGTATCGGCAATAGATTGATAATCAGTCGGTATTAAGCAATGACCAGGTAATGACCTAGTATTGACCTAGTATTGACCTAGTAGTGACCAGGTAGCAAGTCCATATATAGAGTATAGTCAATACCTTGTCAATGCCTTGTTATCACTAAGTTAATACCATGTCACCATAGAGTTACCATAGAATTACCTTAGAATTATCCTATCTTTTCCATAGGATTTCTAAAAGTGTGTGAAGTAAGATTTTGGAAACAAAAGGAGAACGTCCGGAAGAGGCTGTTATTGTGTGTGTGAAACCTTTTTTTGTTTGTATGACGCTTTTTTTGTAATTTTGGCTTTCGCCGAAGGTACTCCATTTGACTTCGTCTGCGCTGCTGCATCTCGGAAAAGAAAACACGTTTTCTCTTCTCTCGACTTTCGCAGCTACCGGATATGTCAAAATAAATTTTTGCCATATCGCTCAACTTTGACTCCGTCTTAATTATGGCACCTCGGAAGAGAAAACTTGTTTTCTCTTCTCTCGGTTTGAGAAATTTTCGTAACTTTGCACCGGAATTGTTATGCAAGGAAGATTATGTTTGAGAACCTTAGTGGTAAGATAGAGAAAGCGTTACATACCCTTCGCGGGAAGGGTACGATTACCGATATCAATGTGGCCGAGACGGTCAAGGAGGTGCGCAAGGCCCTGCTGGACGCCGACGTGAGCTACCCGATAGCGAAGGAGTTTACCGACAAGGTGAAGGCCGAGGCGATGGGCCGCAACGTGATCCAGAGTATCGAGCCCGGCCAGCTGATGGTGAAGATCGTGCACGAGAAGCTGACGGAGCTGATGGGCTCGGAGGCGGTGGATATCAACATGAAAGGGCAGCCGGCGGTGGTGCTCATCGCGGGCCTGCAGGGCTCGGGCAAGACGACGTTCAGCGCCAAGCTGGCCCATATGCTGCGGACGAAGCGTGCGAAGAACGTGATGCTGGTGGCGTGCGATGTTTACCGTCCGGCGGCCGTCAGCCAGCTGCAGACGCTGGGCGAGCAGATCGGCGTGCCTGTGTATTTCGAGGCGGGCAACCTGAATCCGGTGGAGATCGCCCAGAAGGCGGTGAAGGAGGCCAAGCTGAAGGGGGTGGATGTGGTGATCGTGGATACGGCCGGCCGCCTGGCGGTGGATGAGGAGATGATGGAGGAGATAGCGGCGCTGAAGCGCGGCCTGAATCCGCAGGAGACGCTGTTCGTGGTGGATGCGATGACGGGCCAGGATGCCGTGAACACGGCCAAGGCGTTCAACGAGAGGCTGGACTTCGACGGCGTGGTGCTGACGAAGCTGGACGGCGACACGCGCGGCGGCGCGGCCCTGACGATACGCTACACCGTCAAAAAGCCCATCAAGTTTGTGGGCGTGGGCGAGAAGATGGACGCGCTGGATGTGTTCCACCCCGACCGCATGGCGAACCGCATCCTCGGCATGGGCGACGTGGTGAGCCTGGTGGAGAGGGCGCAGGAGCA
Source organism: Bacteroidales bacterium (assembly GCA_017960605.1). Taxonomy (GTDB): domain Bacteria; phylum Bacteroidota; class Bacteroidia; order Bacteroidales; family P3; genus Colimorpha. Next base: position 43,898 of record JAGCYV010000043.1, read on the forward strand.
GTATGACGAGGCGGAGGCGAGGAAGATCTCCAAGCGGTTGATGCACAACGAGTACAACTTCGAGGACTTCCTGTCGCAGATAGCGCAGATCAAGAAGATGGGGTCGATGAAGGACCTGATGGGGATGATCCCGGGCATGGACAAGCTGACGAAGAACGTGGAGATAAGCGACGACGCCTTCAAGCCGATAGAGGCGATGATAGGGAGCATGACGCCCTACGAACGGCAGCACCCCGGCTGCCTGAACGGAAGCCGCAAACAGCGCATCGCCGCCGGCAGCGGCCGCTCGATCCAGGAGCTGAACCGGTTCCTGAAGCAGTTCGAGGACACGCGCAAGATGATGAAGATGGTCTCCAAAAACGGCGGGCGCGGGGGCCAGCGGCCCCGGTTGATACGTTGATAGGTTGATAAGTTCCAGAGGCGATAATAAAGGATCAACGTAACAACATATCAACGTATAAACATATCAACTTATCAACGGATAAACCTATCAACGTATCAACTTATCTGGTGTGCCGTCGGCTCAGCCGACAATCTATCAACCTATCAACTTATCAACGTATAAACATATCAACTTATCAACGGATAAACATATCAACTTATCAACGTATAAACATATCAACAAAATATGCTACAGTTATTGGACGGCAAGGCGACGGCTTTGCAAATCAAGGAGGAGATAGCCAACGAGGTGCGGAGCCTGACGGCACAAGGACACCGTGCACCGCATCTGGCGGCTGTGATCGTGGGCACCGACGGCGCCAGCATGACCTACGTGGCCAACAAGGAGAAGGCAAGCCACGAGGTGGGCTTTACGTCGAGCGTGTATAGGATGTCGGAGACGACGACGGAGAAGCAGCTGCTGGAGACGATAGAGTTCTTGAACAACGACCCCGATATCGACGGATTCATCGTGCAGCTGCCGCTGCCCAAACACATCGACGAGCAGCGGGTGATCAACGCCATCTCGCCCGACAAGGATGTGGATGGCTTCACGCCGGTGAACATCGGCCGCATGGTGCTGGGCGAGGAGTGCTTCACGCCGGCGACGCCGATGGGCATCTGCACGCTGCTGAGACGCTACGGCATCGAGACGGCGGGCAAGCACTGTGTGGTGCTGGGCCGTTCGAATATCGTGGGCACGCCGGTGGCCAACCTGCTGAGCCGCAAAGGGTTCGACTGCACGGTGACGATGTGCCACAGTAAGACGCAGAACCTGAAGGCGCTGACGCTCCAGGCGGATATCCTGGTGGTGGCGATCGGAAAGGCCGAGTTCGTGACGGCCGATATGGTGAAGGAGGGCGCCGTGCTGGTGGATGTGGGAATCCACCGTGTGGAGGACGCCACGAAGAAGAACGGCTACCGCGTGATCGGCGACGTGAAGCACGGCGAGGTGGATGCCAAATGCAGCTGGGTGACGCCGGTGCCCGGCGGCGTGGGCCCGCTGACGATAGTGAGCCTGCTGCAGAACACGATGCAAGCTTACAGGAAAAGGTTATAGAAAAAAGCCGCCCATTCAGGCGGCTTTTTTAGTGACTGAGTGACTGGGTGACTGAGTGAATTATGAATTATGATTTATGATTTATGAGTGGTCATAATTGACAATTCACTATCAACATATCAACTTATCTGGTGTGCCGTCGGCTCAGCCGACAACCTATCAACATATCAACCTATCAACCTATCAACAATATATTATTGTTCGATGGCGTAGGTGACGGGTTTGGTGATGACGACGCGGAAGCGCATGGTGAGGAGCTCGTTGCGCATGGTGAGGTAGTCGTCGAGGTCGCTGAGCATGAAGGTGATCATGCCTTGCGAGATGTCGAAGCGGAGGTTGACGGGACGATAGACGGTGGCGCCGGTGCCGTCGGTGAACTGACGGGAATAGACATAGGGGAGGGGTTCCTGGTAGGAGGTGCCGCCGGAGGTGAGGATGAGATAGACATTGACGTCGCCGTTGGTGAGCACTTCGGAGTTGATGCTCGGGCAACGGTAGTCGTAGTACATGGTGCCGACTTCGCGGGTGTCGTCCCAGAGGTCGTTGGTGATGGTGACGTACTCGGTGATGGTCTGGGTGCTGTCGATGAGGGCGGTCTTGCTGCAGGAGGAGAAGAGCATGCTCATGGCGACGGCGGCCATCAGGAATCCTGATAAGATTGTCTTTTTCATGGTTCTATGTTTTTCTATTTTTTGAAATAACGTGATTGTGTTGTCTTTATTGTTTCCGGATGCAAAATTACGGAATAAAAGTGAGGAAAATTCCGATGGCGGACATAATTTTATGAAAAAAGTTTTTGGGGGACGTAACAAAACGGATGTTTTTGCGTTATTGAGTCAAAAAACAGGTGATAATTTAGCGCACGAGTATGAGACAACTGAAGATTACGCATTCTATTACCAACCGCGATATCAAGTCGTTGGACAAATACCTGCAGGATATCTGCAGCGAGGAGCTGCTGACTCCGGAGCAGGAGGTGCAGCTGGCGCAGCGGATCAAGCAGGGCGACCAGGCGGCGCTGGAGCGTCTGACGAAGGCGAACCTGAGGTTTGTGGTGTCGGTGGCCAAGCAGTACCAGAACCAAGGCCTTTCGCTTCCCGACCTCATCAACGAAGGTAATGTGGGATTGATCAAAGCCGCGAAGCGTTTCGACGAGACGCGCGGTTTCAAATTCATATCCTATGCGGTGTGGTGGATTCGCCAGAGCATCCTGCAGGCCATCGCCGAGAACAGCCGCATCGTGCGCCTGCCGAGCAACCAGTTGGGCGCTTTGAACAAGCTGAAGAAGGAAATCAGCAAGCTGGAGCAGCAGCTGGAGCGTCCGCCATCGGAGGAGGAACTGGCCGAGATTCTGGATATCCCCGAGGATAAGATCAAGGCCATCATGGGCATCAGCGGCCGCCATGTGAGCATCGACGCCCCGTTGGCAAGCGACGAGGATGTGAATTTCGTGGATGTGCTGCCTAACGAGGACACCCCGCCGACGGACAGCAAGTTGATGCAGGAGAGCCTGTCGCAGGAGATCGAGCGTTGCCTCTCGACGCTGACGGAGTACGAGCGCGAGGTGATCAAGATGTATTTCGGCATCGGCCTGCCGCATCCGCTGAGCCTCGACGAGATAGCGATGAAGTTCAACCTGACACGCGAGCGTGTGCGCCAAATCAAGGAGAAAGGCATCAAACGGTTGAAGAGCAGCTCGAAGAGCAAGCATCTGAAGGCGTATTTGTAAAGGTTATAGGTTATAGGTTATAGGTTATAGAGATTTAATATTGTTTATTGGTTATAGAGGTTGGATATTATATTGAAATATTTTCCAGGGTTGACGGAGCGGCAGAAGGAACAGTTTGCCGCTCTGTTGCCTTTGTATGAGGAGTGGAACGCGCAGATCAACGTCATCTCACGCAAGGACATGGAGCATTTCTACGAGCACCATGTGCTGCATTCGCTGGCCATAGCCAAGGTGATGCGTTTCAAGCCGATGGCCGAGGTGCTGGATGTGGGCACGGGCGGCGGTTTCCCCGGGGTGCCGCTGGCGGTGATGTTTCCCGAAAGCCGCTTCACGCTGATTGACTCGATAGGAAAGAAGATCAAGGTGGTCGGCGATGTGGTGGAGAAGCTGGGATTGACCAATACCCATGCGCAGCAGATCCGTGCGGAGCAGCTGGAGGGTGAGTTCGATTTTGTTGTCTCGAGGGCGGTCACCACGCTGGGCGAGTTTGTGCCGTGGGTGAAGACGAAGATTTCTAAAACGCAGTATCATCCCCTGCATAACGGTATCCTGTACCTCAAAGGGGGAGACCTGACGAATGAGTTGTTCGCGTTCCGCCACAAGGTGAAGACGTGGGACATCGCGGAGTGGTTCGAAGAGGAGTTCTTCGAGACCAAGAAGGTGATTTACCTGCCGTTGTAGCGGCGGGTATTTTTTTTACTGTTTCAGAAGTTGCAGGATGATGTCGTCGGTGCTGATGCCTTCGGCTTCGGCGAAGTAGTTGCGCACGATGCGGTGGCGCAGCACGTTGAGGGCGACGGCATTGACGTCTTCGATATCGGGTGAATATTTCCCGTTGAGGGCCGCGTGGCAGCGGGCGCCGATGATGAGGTACTGCGAAGCGCGGGGGCCGGCTCCCCAGGAGATGTATCGGCTGATTGTTTGATTGTCTGACTGCTTGATTGCTTGAGTGGAGGCGGGGCGGGTTTGTCGGACGAGATTGACGGCATGCTGCACCACGTTGTCGGCCACAGGCATGCGGCGGATGGTCTGCTGGATGGCGAGTATGTCCTCGGCGGAGAGCACCTGGTTGACTTCGGCGGTGGGGGCGACGGTGGTTTGCTTGACAATCTGGATTTCCTCGTCGAGCGAAGGATAGTCGAGCCGCACGTTGAACATGAAGCGGTCGAGCTGCGCCTCGGGCAGCGGGTAGGTGCCTTCCTGCTCGATGGGGTTCTGGGTGGCCAGCACGAAGAAGGGCGAGGGCAGGGGATAGGTGTTTCCGTGGGCGGTGACGCGGCGTTCCTGCATGGCTTCCAATAGGGCTGCCTGGGTCTTGGGGGGCGTGCGGTTGATTTCGTCGGCCAGGACGATGCCGGCAAAGACGGGACCTTTGACAAAGCGGAACTGGCGGTTCTCGTCCAGGATTTCGCTGCCGGTGATGTCGGACGGCATCAGGTCGGGCGTGAATTGGATGCGGCTGAAGGTGAGTCCCAAGGTGCGGGAGAGGGTATTGACCATGAGGGTCTTGGCCAATCCCGGGACACCGAGCAACAGGCAATGCCCGTCGCCGAAGACGGCCGTCAGCAGGCTGTCGATGGCTTCGTCTTGTCCGACGATCACTTTGCCGATTTCCTGTTTCAGCGTTTTGTATCGGGAGACCAGCAGGTCGATTTGTTCTTTGTCGTTCATTACTTCAGGTTTTCAAACACACAGTCTTTGAATTCGTCGCTGAGGTGGATGTAGGTGATCTCCATCTGGCGGCGTGCCCATTGGCGCAGTTTTTCCTGTTTGGCGTTGGCCAGGGCCGCGTTGTAGATGTTGTCGTAGTCGTCGGTGAGGTTGGCGCGGTGGGCGGCATGCTTCTTGTTGAGGCGCACGATGCGGTAGGCGTCGCGGTTGTCGCCGGTCTTCATGGCGGTGGCGTTGCTGATCTGCCCCTCGTCCATGCCGGTGATGCCCACGTTGTAGTATTTCTCGTTGATTACCTGCTTGTCGAAGCGTGTGCTTCCGTCGGGTGCTACGGCGGTACCGCCCTGTTTGGCGTTGGCGGCGGTGCTGTATTGTTTGGCGGCCTCCTCAAAGCTGATGTGACCGGCACGGATCTCGGTGGCGATGCTGTCCAGCTTCATGCGTGCCCGCAGCAGGTCGTCGGAGGAAACCTTGGGGGTGATGAGGATATGGCGGGCATTGACGGTATTGCCTCGACGTTCGATGAGCTGGATGATGTGGAAACCGAACTGGGTCTCGATGATGGGCGACACCTCGCCGGGTTTGAGGGCGAAGGCTGCCGCTTCGAATTCGCTGACCATCCTGCCCCGGGGGAAGAATCCCAGTTCGCCGCCTTTCTTGGCGGAACCCGGGTCTTGGGAATAGAGTGTGGCCAGCATGGAGAATTTCTCGCCTTTCAGCACTCGTTCACGCAGTTCGGCCAGTTGTGTGCGCACGCGGTCGCGTTCGGCTTCGGATATCTCGGGCTGTATCTCGATTTCGGAGAACTCGTAGCGTTCCGGGATGGTGGGCAGGCTGTCGGCGGGCAGGCTGTTGAAGAAGTCGGCCACTTCGCGCGGCGTCATCTTGATGTCGCCGGTCAGTTTGTACTGCACACGGCCGGAGATGAGGTAGTTCTTGATCATCCGCTCGTATTGCTCCTTGAGTTCCTCATAGGAGAAACCTGTGGCTTCGCGCAACGCCTCCTTGGAGCCGTATTGCATCAGGTCGTTCTGCAGGTATTCCTGCACGTATTGGGAGACCTCTTCGTCGGTCACCTCGGCATCCACGCTGTCAATCTCGCCCTTGTGTATCAGCAACTGGTTGAGGATGAGGTTCTCGAGGATGGCACAACGGTTCTCCTGGCGGTTCTCGCTACCCAGGCGCAGGCGCATCTGGGCATAGGAGCGGTCGATGTCGGAGTATTTGATGATGTTGCGTCCCACGATGGCGGCCACACCGTCGATGATGGTTTCCTGGGCACGGAGTGTGGGAAGGCAGAGAAGTAGCAGTACTGCTGCTGTGAGTATTTTCTTCATGGTTTACTTGTAACGTTTTACGTCACCGCTCTTCTCGGCCTCGCTCAGCAGGTCGGATTGCAAGCGGTTGAGGATGTCCAGCTTGCGGTGGTTGAGGATGATGGAGCGGATGTTTTCTGTCTGTAGTTCCAACGGGGAGAGCTCGTCGGAGACTTTGTAGTCGATGATGCGCACCAGATAGGTGGTGCTGTCGTCGGTGAGTTGGATGGTGCGGTTCTGCCGCAGGTAGAGGCTCTCGTTGTAGGTGGTGATGGGAACGACGCCTTGCAGGGCGAAGAACGACATCCAGCTGTCGGCGTCATAGTATCCGCTCAATCCGTGACGGCGTGCGGTGGCTTCGAGCTCCACGATATCGGTCTCGCCGAAATTGCTCTTCCACAAGGTCTTCTTGAGTTTGGCGATTGCGGGCGATTTGGCCGGCGCCTTCACATAGACGGCTTTGACGATGGTGTTCTTGAGTTTGAATTCGTCGCGGTGTTCTTCGTAGTAGGCAGCCATCTGGTCGTCGGTGACGTTGGTGTCGAGCAGCTGGTTGACAATCTGCTGCTCGTAGGCATAGATGAGCAGGCTGTTCTTGTATTCGCCCAGTTGGCGTTCAAAGTTGTCGTTGATGTTCTTCTCCGCTTTGGAGAGCAGCACGGTTTGCCGTATCCATTGGTCGATGTAGTTGCCCACGATGGTGGCGCTGTCTTCCTCGCTGACCCCTTCGCCGACCAATCCGTCCAGGTCGTTGAGGTGCAGTTCGTGGTCGTATGCACGGGCCACCACAGGCGAGGTGTCGGCCTGACGGCGATGACAGGCGGAGAACGTCAGCAGCAGTGCCAGAAGACTAATAGTTAATCGTGCGGAGGACATCGCGGTGTATCTTCACGTTGTATTTTTCCTTCAACTGCTCGTTGAGGCGTTTCTCCAGTTCGTTTTGGTAGCCGTTGAGGTAGTAGCCTTTGGCCGAGCGGATGTCTTTCAGCGAACGCGGCAGGATCTCCTCCACCGCCACAATGCGGTAGCCTCTCGGTTGGGGCTGGATGTAGGTGCCTTCCTTCCATTGGTCGGCTTGCAGCAGTTTCTGGCGGGTCTGCTCCACCAAATCCACGCTGACCTCCACGAGGTCGTCTGCCGGATATTTCTTGCGGTTGATTTTCTTCAGCAGCATCTCTTTCATGTCGCTGCTGCCCTTGCTCTTCAGGCGGGCTTTCTCCACCAGCTGCTGTGCTTTCTCGGGCGCGAGGGCGTCGCTGTTGTTCACCGTGAGCGTGGTCACCCTTGCACGGGGATGGAAGAAATAGATGGAGTCGTCGGGGTTGTTGAGGCTCTTGGTGCGGCTTTCGCGGTCGTAGTATTTGAAGAATCCCGCCGTGTCGATGACTGCGGCGCTCCAGATCATACGGTCGTTGTAGTTGAAAATCATCAATCCGCGGCGATACTCATTGACCAGCTCCGCAAATTCCGCGTTCTCGTTCTCCAACTGGCTGTCGGCATAGTCGATGGAGACGCTGTCGAGGAACTCGGCATATTTGTTGCGCACGTAGTAGTCAATCGTCACCACGTTGGTTCTCTCCTGTTTTCTCTTGATGTATTTGGCTACGTCGAGTGCCGTGTAGCGTTTGGCCGGGGTGATGACCAAGGCGGTGGTGTCCTTGAAGACGGAGTCCTTGAAGCGCCACTGGCCCGTAATCACGGAGTCGGACACGTGTGCAATCAGGTAGTCGAGCGAAGCCATCATCTTCACGGGCTCAGCGGTCTTCTTTTTGCCCTTCTTGGCTTTGACGGCCTTGGGTTGTGCCACGGGCGTCACGGTGCAATCCACGATGCCGTATTTCTTGCGGCAGTCGGCGGCGAAGGTGGTGCGCGAGGCGGTGCCGCGCTGGTCGCGGGTCATCTTCTGCTTGTAGTAGCCTTTCAGGCTTTCCAGCGGAGGCAGGGTGTCGCGTTTGATAAGCTTCACGATGTGCCAGCCGTATTGGGTGAAGAAAGGCTCCGAGAACTCGCCCTCGTTCATGTTGGCGATGGCGTGGATGTATTCCGGCGGCAGTTGCGACAAGGTGGCGTTGGCCAGCACTCCGCCTTCGTCGGCTGTGGTGCGGTCGTCGCTCTGGCGGGCCAGGCGTTCGAAGCTGACGCCGTTCTTCAGCTGCTGGTAGATCTTGTTGATGTCAAGCGCTCTGTCGCTGGAGTCTTTGCTGTGGAGCCAGATGTGGGCCATCGTGACCTCTCCGTAGAGGCCTTCCACGCGGTCAAGCAGCTTGATGAGGTGGTATCCGTACTGGGTTCTCACAGGCATGCTCACCTCGCCCACTTTCAGTGCGTAGGCGGCGTTCTCGAACGGATAGACCATGTTGAACACGGAGAAATAACCCAGGTCGCCCTCGTTGGGACGCGAGGGAGCCTGCGGGTTGAAGCGATGCAGAATCTCCGAGGTGACGGCATGGAAGTCCTCGCCGTCCTCGACGATGCGTTTGCGCAGCGCCATGATGTAGTTGTAGGCCCGCAGGGTGTCTGCGGGCGAGGCATCCTTCTCGACAGGTATCAGCAGATGGGCGGCGCGGAGCGAGGTGTGGTTGCGTTCGTAGGCCTCGGCCAGCAGGCGGTCCATTACGGTCGAGTCGGTCAGGTAGGGGGCGGCCAGTTCCTTGCGGTACTGGTTCAGCTCTTTCTTCAGGCGGGCAGTGGTGTCGAATCCCCGAGCGATAGCGTCGCGCTCTTTGGCACGGAACAGGGCGTAGAGTTCGGCATATTCCTCGAGGGCGACACGCTTCTCGGTCTCGGTGACACCTTTCTTGGCCGCCAGCTGGTTGCCGACGTTATTGTTGAACTCTTGCATGAACTCCGACTGGCGAATCTTCTGCCCGTCAACCTCGATGACGATAGGGTCGTTCTGAGCCATCAAAGCGGTGCAGGAAAGTGCTGCAACAGTCAATATCAGAAATGCTCTCTTCATTTGTCTTGTCTCTTTAGCTACTTGTCTCCTTGACTCCTGTGGTTTCTTTTATCTCGAATAGTTCGGTGCTTCGCGGGTGATGGCGATGTCGTGCGGATGGCTCTCCGTGCGGCCTGCGGCGGTGATGCGGATGAACTTGGCCTTTTGCAGGTCCTCGATGGTGCGGCTGCCAGTATAGCCCATGCCGGCCTTCAGGCCGCCCACCATCTGGTAGAGTATCTCGCCGAGGGTTCCTTTGTAGGGCACGCGTCCCACCACGCCTTCGGGCACGAGCTTCTTGGCGTCGGTCTCCTTGTCCTGGAAGTAGCGGTCCTTGCTGCCAGCCTGCATGGCTTCGAGCGAACCCATGCCGCGATAGCTCTTGAATTTGCGGCCTTCGTAGATGATGGTCTCTCCCGGAGCCTCGTCGGTACCGGCCACCAGGCTGCCCACCATCACGGTGCTGGCGCCTGCGGCGATGGCTTTGACGATGTCGCCGCTGTAGCGGATGCCGCCGTCGGCGATGACGGGCACGTCGTAACCCTTCTGCTTCAGGGCACCGCACACCTCGCACACGGCGGTCAATTGTGGCACGCCGATGCCGGCAATGATGCGGGTCGAGCAGATGCTTCCAGGTCCGATGCCCACCTTGATGGCGTCGGCACCGGCTTCGGCGAGCATGATGGCTGCCTCGCCGGTGGCGATGTTGCCCACCACCACGTCGATGTCGGGATATTTGGCCTTCACAGCCTTGAGGGCTTTCACCACGTTGGCGCTATGGCCGTGGGCGGTGTCGATGACCAGCGCGTCGGCTCCGGCTTTCACCAGAGCATCCACACGGTCCATCATGTCGGGTGTGATACCCACGCCGGCGGCCACACGCAGACGGCCGTCCTTGTCCTTGCAGGCCATCGGGCGCTCCTTGGTCTTCATGATGTCGCGATAGGTGATCAGACCCATGAACTGGCCCTGCTCGTTGACCACGGGGAGTTTCTCTATCTTGTGCTGTTGCAGTATATCGGTGGCTTCGGCGAAGGTGGTGCCCACGTGGGTGGTGATGAGTTTGGTAATCATGATTTCGCTCAGCGGGCGCTCCATGTCGCGCTCGAAACGCAGGTCGCGGTTGGTCACCATGCCAATCAGCATGCGGTTCTCATCGACGATGGGGATGCCGCCGATGCCGTATTCCTCCATCAGGCGCAGGGCGTCCTTCACCTTGGCTTCCTTGTTGAGGGTCACGGGGTCGATAATCATGCCGTTCTCGGCACGTTTCACCTTGCGCACCTCGTTGGCCTGGCGTTCGATGCTCATGTTCTTGTGCAGCACGCCGATACCGCCTTCCTGAGCCATGCCGATGGCCATCGCGGCCTCGGTTACCGTGTCCATGGCGGCCGACACGAGAGGCATGTTCAGTGAGATGTGGCGCGAGAAACGGGTTGCCACGCTGACTTCGCGGGGGATGATTTCGGAATAGGACGGCACAAGGAGTACGTCGTCGTAAGTGAGGCCTTCGCCGATGAATTTGGTGGTGTCTGTAAACATATTGCGCAATATTTTGTTTCTAAAATAAAATGCAAAGATACGTCTTTTCCGCGACACCGCAAAATAAAAATTTCTTATTCGTTTGCTGTGTGTTGTTTCTGAGGTGGTTATCTTTCCTTCAGATGAATGTGCGACATGGGTTTGTGACTTGTTGCTGACTCCCTGCCTCCTCCGTTTCATCCCCATAGCCACACCGTCCCTCCTCCGTTCGTCAACGGAGGTGAGACGGAGGTGAGACGGAGGAGAGACGGAGTTGATACGGAGTTGGTGCCTTGTCAGCGTTGAGTATCAGTAGTTTATCACTGTTGCTGTTTGCGCATCACTTCGTTAAGGGTCTTAATGCTGATTTTCAGGTCGTTGGTTTTCGCCTTCGGATAGGTAGGAATGAAGGTGGAGGTGATGCTATCGCCGGCACGGAGGTCGAAGAAGTTGCGGGAGAAGTGGCCGTCGATGTGCGGGTCGGTGTCAAGATAGACATCGTAGAGGTCGGTCTCGGCTGTCAGAGTGACCGTCAGTTTCGATTTCTGGATTTTGAGTTTTGAATTGTAGCGGGGTTCGGGATAGGTGCGGTCCTTGGGATAGACGCTGTAGTAGCGCTCCCAGTCTTTCATATCGAAATTGTCCGAGAAGAGGACCTGTGCACGGTAATGTAGGGCCTTCCAGTTGCCGTAATAATCTATTGATGACCAAGAGGCTACGGGCCAGCAGTCGTTGAGTTGCCAATAGAGGGTGCCCATGCAATGGGGCTGCTGCTTGATATGCTGGAAGATGCCGTAGCCTGTGCCCCAGGCTTGGAGGAGCTGGCTGACATAGCAGAAGTCCTCGAGATCGAGTGTCTTGCTATCGACACCGTAGTACTGGCGCATGGCCTTGTCGATAATCTCGCGCCCACGGCCGTGTTTCTGGTGGCTGCGCAGGGTGGGCGAGTCGATATAGAGCTGTTCCTCGGGGCAGAAGCGGCGGATGGTGCTGAGCATGGGATAGCTCTGGAAACCGTATTCGCTCATGAAGCGGCCGGTTTTCTCGGCATATTTCTCAAAAGGCTCCTCGCCCCACCAGACACCCCAGTAGTGGCTGTCGCCGTGAGTGACGCATTCGGGGTGGCCCCAGCCGTAGAGTGGCGAGGTGGTGATATAGGGACGGTGCAGCGGGTCGCAGTCGCGGACGGCCTGGGCGAGGATGCTAGTTGAACTAGTATTGCTAGTAGTACTAGAATAGCCGAAGATGGTGTCCATGGCTTTTTCCAGTCGGGCACGCTGCTCTGGTGTCCAGTGATATACGTCCTGCCAGCCCCAATCTTCCCAGCCGTTCTTTACCTCGTTGTTGCCGCACCAAAGGACGACGCAGGGGTGCCGTGCGATGCGGCGCACGTTCTGATAGGCCTCCTCTTTGATGCTTTCCTGCATCTCTGGATTGTCGGGATAGAGCATGGTGCTGAAGTTGAAGTCCATCCAGACCATCAGCCCCAGCGAGTCGCAGAGGTCGAAGAAGTAGTCGTGCTCATAGATGCCGCCGCCCCATACGCGCAGCATGTTGAATCCTGCCTCCTTGGCCGAGCAGAGCAGATGGCGGTAGCGAGTTTTGTTCGCGTCGTCGAGTACGGGAAACGAGTGCACAGGTATCCAGTTGGCCCCTTTGATGAAGATGGGGTTGCCGTCGCGGTAGAAAGTGAAAGATTGTCCGATGCTGTCGGGTTCCTGTCGGAGTTCCACTTTCGAGGTAAAAGGAGTACTTGGAGTGTTCTGAGTATTCGGACACTTATTCGTGATATAGACGGGTTTCCAGATGCCGCAAGTGAGCAGCCTCGGGCCCCAGTCCCAACCCTGCTGGTAAGGCGCTATGCGGGAGAAGGAACGGATGTCGGGGAGGGTGATGCCGTAGTTCCAAAGGGCCATGCTGTCGTTGGGGGCATAGAAACTCACGTAGATGACAAGGCTGTCGTCCAGCTGGTCGCGGGTGATGAGGCGTCGGTACTGGGTGAACATGTTGTTGTGCTCTTCGCGGTTGCCGGGGTCGCCTATGGAGATGAGTGAGCTGCCTGCCAACCCATCGAACATCAGCCAGAGGGAGTCTCCGTCGGGCAGTTGGTCGCAGGGTATCACAGTCCTGTAAGTCCAAACCAAATAGGACACCCATTGCACCGAGTCCTCGTTGGTGGCGTAGTAGGGGTCGGGAATTAGGCCGTTGGCCATTAGATCGGTATGGATAAATCCCGGCACTGTGGCGGGATACCAGTGTCCAGAATTGTAGAACTGCCAATCGGTGAGTTCCACACGGTCGGGCTTGGCACAGGCAGCCAGGAGTAACGGCAACAGCAGCAGGTACAGTCGTTTCATGTCATTTGGTCTTCAGGAAGGCGAAAAAGACAGCCAACACGATGCAGGCGAAGCTGACGAGGTGGTTCCAGCGGATGGGCTCGCCTTTGAAGACGGTGGCCACAATGACGGTGAAGACCGTCAGCGAGATGCACTCGGCCAGTATCTTGAGTTGCATCAGCGAGAAGGGACCGCCGTTGATTTGTGAGCCGATGCGGTTGGCGGGTATCATGAATGAGTATTCGAAGAAGGCTACACCCCAAGACGAGAGGATGATGAGGATAAGCGGCCAGCTGGTGTTGATCTTCATCTCGGTGAGCTTGAGGTTACCGTACCAGGCGAAGGTCATGAAGATGTTGCTCACCACGAGCAACAGTATTGTAATTAATCCTCTTGACATATCAGTTTGATTAACATTGAGTAGGCTTGATTGGTGGTGCGGTCGATGGTCTGTTGGCGACGGTCGCCGTAATGCATCAACTGGGTGACGGTCTTGTCTTTGGAGCATACGGCCACCCAGACGGTGCCGACGGGCTTGTCGGGAGTGCCGCCGCCAGGTCCGGCGATGCCGGTGGTGGCGATGGCATAGTCGGCACCGAGGCGCTGACGAACACCCTCCACCATCTCGCGGACGGTCTCTTCGCTCACAGCTCCGTGTTGGGCGAGTGTCTCGTGCTTCACTCCCAGAACACTTTCCTTTACCTCGTTGCTGTAGGCTACCACACCGCCGCGGAAGTAGGCCGAGGCACTGGCCTGGGCGGTGAGCAGTCGGGCGATGTTGCCACCGGTGCAGCTTTCGGCGGTGGTCAGGGTTTTTCCGCGGGCAATGAGCGTCTTGTGCACCAACTCGTCGAGGGTTTCGCAGTCTTCGCCGACGATGTATTTCCCAGCCAAATCATACAGTCCCTGAAGAGGCAAGTCTGTAGTGTTGTGGGCGGTCAATCTGAGTTTCACCATGCCAGCCACGGGCAGGTAGGCCAACTTGATGTTCTTGGGCAGGGAGAGTTCCCACGGCTCGATGAGGTCGGAGAGAAAGCTCTCGCCGATACCTTGCACGAGGATGTTCTTGGTGAGGATGACATCGGTGTGGAAGGTCTCCTGTAGCTTCGGTACCACTCGGTTGCGCATCAACCAGTCCATCTCGAAGGGCACGCCGGGAAGCGATACCAGCACTTTCCCACCATGAGCGAACCACATGCAGGGGGCTGTGCCGAGGTCGTTGTTCAGCACCTCGCAGCACTTCGGTACAAGGGCTTGGGCGCGGTTGACGGGCGTGAGGTCGTAGCCACGGGAGGCAAAGATGCGTTTCACATTGTCTAAGGCCACTGGGCTCTCCTCCAGTTCGCTGCCGAAGTATTCACACAGCAGTTTCTTGGTGATGTCGTCCTTGGTGGGGCCGAGGCCGCCGGTGACCAGCACCGCGTCGCTTTCGTGCATCGCCTCATCGACGGCGTTCCAGATGTCCTGATAGACATCGCCCACCACTACGGTGCGGCGCACGTCCATCCCTGCGGCGGTGAGCATGCGGCTCATCGTCGAGGCATTGGTATTGACGACTTGCCCTATCAAGAGCTCATCGCCTATGTTTATTATCGTTACTCTCATATACAAAACTTTCTGTCGTATTCGGCATACGAGAATAACAGGCCGCTTTTCTCGTCGGTCATGAGTTCGGTTTCATTGATTTTGGAGAACTCCGAGAGGTCGATGACGGGGAAGAAGGTGTCGGCTTCGGGGAATTCCTTGTGCACCCAGGTGATGTAGAGACGGTTCACCCACGGCATGAGCATGTTATAGATGCTGCCGCCGCCGATGATAAAGACTTCGTCATCGCAGTCGTGCAGCAGATTGAAAAGGTCGTTGATGCTACGCACCACCTCGGCACCCTCAGGGGTGAAATCCGCACTTTGAGAGAAGACAATGTTACGTCGTCCGACGAGGGGGCGTTTGGGCAGGCTTTCCCAGGTGCGGCGGCCCATCACCACGGGGTGCCCCATGGTCAAGGCCTTGAAGCGTTTGAGATCACCCGAGAGATGCCACGGCATATCGCCATTGAGGCCGATGGCGCGGTTCTCGGCTTGCGCCACGATGATGCTCAGATTAGGTTTATTGTTGGTGTCTATCATTGCTGGAATATCTTGGTTGCACGATTGAAGATGCCGTTGCACCAGGCAAGGGCGAGTCCGTAGTTGCTCACAGGCACGCCTGCCTCGAGGGCGGGCAGGAGACGGGATTTCACCTGCTGGGCGGTGATGACGCAGCCTCCGCATTGGATGACCAACGCATATTGCGTCAGATTGGATGGTAGGGGAGACTGACCACCGATAACCTCGCATGCCAACTCCTTGCCGGTGGTTTTCTTCAATGCGGCAGGCAGTTTCACGCGGCCGATGTCCTCGCAAGTGACGTTGTGTGTGCAACTTTCAAGCAGCAGCACGCGGTCGCCATCCTTCAGATCGCCAATTTTGCGTGTGCCCTCAAGATACTCTTTGAAGAGACCTTTCTGACGTGCCAGTACCACGCTGAAACTGGTCAAGGGCACATCTTCGGGGACTATAGCAGCCACCTGTATGAAGGCTTGGCTGTCGGTTACCACCAATGCTGGTGGTTCCTTCAGTGCCATCAGTGTGGAAGGAAGTTCTTGGGGTTGGCAGAAGAATGCTTGAGCATGGATGTCCATCAGGTCGCGCAGCACCTGTACCTGCGGCAGAATCATACGCCCTTCGGGAGCCGATGAATCTATCGGCGTTACCAGCACTACGGTGTCTCCGGGATTGACCACGTCGCCCAGCAGCGACCGGCCGCGATAGGCGCTCTCGGGCAATGCTTTCTTTATCTGTTCAATCAGTTGCTCCTTGTCGATGGGTCTGGATTTGGTGAGCACTTTGAGCATCGGTGTACCGTGTTGGTGGCACCAGTCCTCGACTTTTTGTTCAGGCTCGCCGTAATTGTCTTCGGTGTAGAGCAACAGTGCCAGATCAACCTCGGCGAGGGCTGCCATGCTTTTCTCCACGCGCTGGTGTCCGAGTTCCCCTTCGTCGTCGATACCGGCGGTGTCTATTAGTACCACAGGTCCGATACCGCCAATCTCCATGCTTTTTCGCACAGGGTCTGTGGTGGTGCCGGCCGTGTCGCTGACGATGGCGATCTGCTGTCCCGTCAGGAAGTTGATGAGACTGCTTTTGCCTACGTTACGTCTGCCGAAGAGGCCGATGCGGGGTTTTAGTTCATTCCCTTTTTTCATGTTGCAAAAATACTAATAATATTACACATGCATGAAGAAAGTTATCAACCTGTCGTGGAAAAGTCGTATCTTTGCTGTCAGTTATGCGAAGGATTGGATTGATAATATGTTTGTTGCTAATGTCTTGCACAATAACGGCGCAGGACAACGGGCTCACACTCAGGCCCAACTACCGAAAGATTGCCCGTGTGGTGAAGGCGCCCGACAGCCCCTATTACATGGATTCGCTGGAGGCAAGATTCTGTCGTTGCGACACCAATATGACGGTTGACCATTTCCGTTGTCTCTATTATGGCGATACGTTGTATGGCATTGTCAACGCTGCATCAAACTATGAGAACAAATGCCGTCGTTTTGGTCGTATGTCCCGTCAGGCCAATGATGCTTGGTGGCAGTATCAGATGCTACTTACTGCCGTCTGGAGTACTGGGAATGGCACGAAGCGTAAGCCTCTGCATGTCACCTGTCTTGAGGATGCCACGTATGTGGCTATGGGGTATGATACTCCCCTGTGGTTCAATATTAAGGGAAAGTGTAAGTTCAGCGTAGCTCCACAACGGTGATTCCTTCGCCGCCTAATTCAAGTTTTTCGGGATGGAAGGTGCGTATGTCCCGGTTGGCACGCAATTCGTCACGTATAATTTGCATCAGTATTCCGTATCCTTTGCCGTGCAGGATACGGACCTCTTTCTCACTGAGCAACAGGGCGTCGTCGAGGAACCGGTGCAGCATGTCGATGGCTTCCTCGGCGCGATGGCCTCGCAGGTCGAGGGTGGGGTTGAAGTGGGCGCGCTTTTCGTTGATGTCGTCGTAGATGCTGTGGCTTACACTCACCGTTGGCTTCGAGGTGGGTATTTTCTGCTTGGCGGTGCCCGAGAGGCGGCTCAGAGGGATGGTCATGCGGATGCTGTTGCTCTCGACGACGGCTTTCTTGCCTTTGATTTCCATCACCTGTCCGTAGGTCTCCTGGCCGTCGATGCGGACGATAGTGCCCACCTTTATCTCGCTAACCGAATCATCCGAAATAATCCGATTTCGGTTTCTTTCAGATTGTTCGGTTAGAGATGAGATCTTTTCGGATTGTTCGGTTAGAGCCTTGGTGTTCTGCTCGGAGGCTTCGGCGAGGCGGGCGCGGGCCTGCTGAGTGGCAGCCTTCTCGGCTTTGGCGCTCTTGATGTCGCTGATGGTGCGCTCCACGGTGCGGTTGGCGTCGGAGAGAATCTGTTGGGCCTCGCGCCGTGCGCTGCCAATGATTTCGTGGCGTCGTGCCTGGAGGTTGTCGTTCAGGCGTTGATACTTTTGTGTTACCTCGTTGAGGAAGTCGTCGGCCACGCGCAACTCCTCTTTCTGGCGCGCTATCTCGCGCTTGTCGATCTCCAGTTGCTGCAGCTGGTGCTCAAAGTTGAGCTGCTCGCGGCCCACTTTCTCACCGGCTTTGTCGAGCACTTCTTTGGGGAAGCCAATGCTTTCTGCGATCTCGAAGGCGAAACTCGAGCCCGGATGGCCCACAGCCAGTCGGTAGAGCGGCCGCATGGCCTCGGTGTCGAAGAGCATGGCGCCGTTGACCACTCCGGGCATGCGGTCGGCCAGCAGCTTCAGGTCGGCGAAGTGGGTCGTCACCACCCCGAAGGCCCCTTTGCCGTGGAGCTCTTCCAGCACCGCTTCGGCGATGGCGCATCCGCTTCGCGGTTCTGTGCCGCCCCCCAGCTCGTCGAGCAGGAAGAGGGTGTCGTCCTTGGCTTCGGAGAGGAGTGCCTTCATGTTCTGCAGATGGGAGGTGTAGGTGGAGAGGTCGTTGTCGATGCTCTGCTGGTCGCCGATGTCGATGAATATGCTGCCGAACATGCCGCACTCCGACGTGGGTCGCAGCGGCACTGGCATGCCACATTGCAGCATGTATTGTATCAGACCTACGGCCTTCAGGCACACCGACTTGCCGCCGGCGTTGGGACCGGAGATGATGAGGATTCTTTGAGGTTGGAGGTTGGAGGTCGGAGGTCGGAGTTGGAGGTTGAATGGGACGACGGCGTCGTGTTTTTGGAGGTAGAGAATCGGGTGCCGTGCATCCATCCATTCTATGCGTGGTTCGGCGTGCAGTATGGGCACGGTGGCGTTGAGTTCCACAGCCACCCGTGCTTTTGCCCTCAGGAAGTCTATCCTTGCCAGGAAGCGGTAGGCCTCGTCGAGTTGTGGCAGCAGCGGACGCAGGCGGTCGCTGAAGGCTAGCAAGATGCGCTGTATCTCGTGCCGTTCGTCGAACTCCAGTTCCCGCAGGTCGTTGCCGAGCTCCACCACCTCGCTGGGTTCCACGAAGGCCGTCTGACGAGTGGCGCTCTCGTCCTGTATCAGGCCGCGAATCTTGCGGCGGTGGGTGGTGAGCAAGGGGATGACGGGTCGTCCGTCGCGTATTGTCACCTCGGCGTCAGAAGGAGCCCAGCCTTCGCGTTTGGCACGCGCCAGGGTGCTGTTGACCTGTGCGTCCACCTCCGCTGCCTTGCGGGCTTTGGTGCGCCGTATCTCGGCGAGTGTGGGGGAGGCGTTGTCGAAGAGCTCGCCGTGGTCGTCGATGAGTTTGCCAAGCAGCGAGTTGATGACGTTGAGCTGCGAGCTTTTGCCGCCATATCCCAGTTCCACCTCGATGGCTTCGTTGCGCAAAGCCTCATACTGCATGTGCTCCTCGGCGGTGAGGAAATGGTAGCATTCTCGTATGGTGCGCAGCGAGAGCTTGAGGTCGAAG
The DNA here is from genome assembly GCA_017960605.1 of Bacteroidales bacterium. Classification (GTDB taxonomy): domain Bacteria; phylum Bacteroidota; class Bacteroidia; order Bacteroidales; family P3; genus Colimorpha. The sequence continues at coordinate 62,891 of JAGCYV010000043.1, forward strand.
AGGCTCTCTATTGGAATGACCGTGTTGCCCACGCGCAGGTGGGTGAGTATCGGAGTGAGGTCGATGAAGTCCTGCTGGGGGAATCCGTTCTCCATGAGCACTATCTGGCGCATCTCCTCCACAATCTTCAGCTCATGGCTCAGCGTCTCATAGTCGGTCATGTATTGCATCTCGTCCGTCATGCGGACGGCAAGGGCGTTGGTGCATTGCTCTGCCACCATCTGGCGGATGCGGTCGAATCCCAGTTTCTGTTCAATATTGTCCATTTAGTCAAAGTCAAGGTATAAGGGCCAGCGTTTGCGGAAGGTGTCGAGCTTTTCTTTGTCGAGGGTGACGGTGACGAGTTGGTCAACGCCGGCTTCGGCTTCTGCCAAGGGAAATCCTTTGAAGTCGATGAGGGCGCTATTGCCGATATAGTTGCCGTCTACGCCGTCTATGCCGCAGCGGTTGCATCCCAGCACGTAGCAAAGGTTCTCTATGGCGCGAGCTTTGATAAGGGTTGTCCAGGCCTCATGGCGGCTGCCCGGCCAGTTGGCGCAGACGAGCAGCAGGTCGTAGTCGAGATGGTCGTTGCGCAGCCACTTGGGGAAGCGGAGATCGTAGCAGACAGCGGGTTTGATCTTCCATCCTTTGTATTCGAACACCTTGCGACGGGTGCCGCGGCAGATGATGTCGTACTCGCCGCTGACGAGGAAGGTGTGGGCTTTGTCGTAGGTGCCGTAGGTGCCGTCGGGAAAGATCCAGTGCAGGCGGTTGTAGCATCTTCCTTCTTCTTTTACAATCCAGGTGCCAACAAACAGCAGGTCGTGCTTGGATGCCATCTCCTGTGCCCAGCGCAGGGTCGGACCTTCGGGCATTTCGGCCAGGGCTGCCATGTGGTCGCCGAAGCCGGTGGTGAAGGTTTCCGGGACCACAAAGATGTCGCTCCTGGGCGCCGTGGCCAGCACCTTTTCAACATTGCGGCGGTTGGCTTCGGCATCGCCCCAGACGATATTCTGCTGGTAGAAGGTTACGACCATTGCTTTGCTTGTTCTAAATCGGTTAGTAGCTGATGCTGTAAGGCTTCGGCGGTGTTGAAGCGTACAATGTTGCGCAGGTGGTGCAGGAACTCCACGGTGACGGTTTGGCCATAGAGGTCGCCGTGGAAGTCGAGGAGGTGCACTTCCAAAAGCGGTTTCTCTACGCCGAAGGTTGGGGCTGCGCCGAGGTTGGCCATGCCTGCGTGACCGTTGATTCGCACGGCATAGACACCTTCCTTGGGCAGCATCTTGCGGGTGCCGTCCAGCGAGATGTTGGCCGTCGGGAAACCCAGAGTGTGGCCCACGCCGCGTCCGTGCTGCACCGTGCCGCTGACGCTGTAGGGACGTCCCAGTAGGGTGGCGGTATCCTCGACGGCACCGCTTGTCAGACTCTCGCGTATGCGGCTTGAACTGATGGGCTCACCGTCCAACAGGAATGGCACTCCGCGTTGGAGCGTGAAACCCAGTTCGGTGGCCAGCTGCGGCAGTCGGTCGAAGTCGTCGTTCTGCTTTGAGCCGAAGCGACTGTCGTATCCTAGCAGCAGGGCGCGCATATTCAACTCCTTATATAGTATGGTCGCCATCTCGCAGGCACTCAAGCGGGCCACCTCGGCAGTGAAGGGTATCACGGCCACATATTTCATGCCTGCCTCAAAGAGGAGCTTCAGGTGCTCCTCCGGGTCGTCGAGCCAGTACTCGCTGTCGCGTCGGCCCAGGATGAAAGAGGGATGCGATGTGAGCGTTACTGCTAAAGTGGAAAGTTGGGGGTGGAAAGAGGTTAATTGTGACAGAAGGTGCTGGTGGCCGAGATGCACGCCGTCGAAGACACCGACGGTGACGGCTGTTTCTTCGTGGATAGCTTCGATTGGCCCGTTTATATCGTAGAGTTGGAAGGTCATTTCAGACGGAAGGATGGGTTGAAGAGTACGGAGCAGCCGAAGGAATACTGCAAGCGGCGCTCGTCGGGATAGTAGTAGCCCGATGCCTCGAGCCGGAGCATGCAAGGTTGGTGCCCCGAAGTCCAGATGTGCGAGGCTTTGGCGACGAGCACCTGCGTACGGTCGAATATTAGGGTAGGGGTGAGCGCCGAGAGATTGCTGAAAAGCCAGCTGCCCAGCAGCGGTACGAAGTCCTTGCCGTACCAATAGCTCATAGTCAGTTCTGTCTCCGACTTCTCTCGCGGGAAGCGCAGGTTCAGCTCGGGATAGACGCCCCAACCCGATGTGAAGGGAATCGCGGGGTTTCCGCGCTGGTTGTACCACATCGTGCGGCAGCTGAGGTCGATATAGATGTTACCTGCATCATAGGATCCACCCAAGCCTGTGGAGAGGTTGAAGTTGTTGTTAATCCGGTGGCTCACTGCCATGTTTTGCCCGCCTTCGTGTTGGCCGACAGCATGGAATGGCAGGTAGAGTTGTACTTCGCCCCAATACGTCCGCAGTTTGCCTGACAGGCCTGCTGTGAAACGCTCGGGTACTATGCTTTGGTTCCAGATATATTCGCGCCAGTCGACCCAGAGATCGACATCGGCGTGACCGCCCTCGTAGGTTAGCTCCACACCCGCTTCGGGGTCGGCCACATAGAGCAGGTCGGGGTCGTAGAGCGGCAGCGGCAGCAGGTGTGTGCTGTTGCCCAAGCTGCCGAGGGTGAGCTGCAGATGTTCGTTGAAGGTCATCCTTGCCTGCAACCAGGGCAGCAAGTGGAGACGGTTGATACTGTAGGTATTTACTGGCCAAGGATTGGTGCTTAGAAGGGAGGGGTAGTTGCGGGCTCCCCATAGGTTCAGCCAATGGAAGCCGCCCTCGAGTGTAAAACCTTTTCCCCACAGCAATTCATGATTCTTCCACAACACCAGTCGCGGCCTCAGTACGAACCCCGGCAGGGTGTAGCCGCTGATGCGGTTGCCGAAGTATTCGTTGTCGATAAAGAACACCTGACCGTCGATGTCGAGCGAAAGCCAACCGAAGACGGTGGTGTCTATATGGTCGGGTGCGTGGGGTGGGGGAGTGTCTGTTGTTGCATTGGGACGACTGGGTTCAATGGGTTGTGTGGGTTTGGCATAGGCGGTGCCCGTCAAACCCATTAAACCTATTAAGCCTATCAGACCCAGCAATCGCCTCATTTGCCCAGCGCTTTGACGATAGCCTCTTCGATGGCGGCGCCGCGCAAGTCGCGGGCCAGGATGGTGCCGTCGGGGCCGATGAGCATAATCTGCGGGATGCCGTTGACGCCGTAGGTGTCGGTGGCGGTGCGGGTGCTATCGACCAGTTGGGGATAGGTGATGCCGAGGTCGGCCATCACCTTCTCATGGGCGGCCTTGCGGGCTGCCGCATCGCCGCGCTCCCACACGTTGAGCCCCACGATGACGAGACCTTTCTTCTGGTATTTTTTCCACATCGGCACCAGATGGTCCTTGATTTCAGCCCGGCAGGGACCGCACCAGCTGGCATAGAAATCGACTAATGCCAGCTTGCCGTCGATGAGGTCGCTCAGCTTGCCTTCTACACCCTGGATGTCGGTATAGTGCTTTCCGGCCGAGGTGGCTTCGACGGCACGCAGTTGGGCAAGCCTCTTTTGCATCGACTCGCTGTTGGCCACGCGCGGTGTGGCAGTTCTCGCTATGCTGTCAAGTTCGCTATAGGAGAATTGTCCCATCTGCACGATTTCCTCCATGGCAATCAAACCGAGGATATTGTCTTTGTTCCCGTTGTAGAGGCTCCAGTCGGCATCGAGCAGACGGGCGGAACCAAGGGCGTCGAGGCTGTCAAGCACATGCTCCGCTTCGGCGCGGGCATCGGGATAGGGGGCATTGTAATACAGGGGGAAATACTCCTCCATGGCGGCCATGATGTCGTCTATATTATGCTCCTTGTTATATGCCAAAAGCTTGTCGTTGAGGGGTGTGCCGCCGATGCTGTCGCCATTGATTACGATGGTGCCGGGTTCGAGGATGATTCTGACCAGGAAGTGATCATCAATCGCTTCGATAATCACATTCTTGGGCTCTTCAACGGTGCCGGTGAAGGTGTATTCTCCGTTGGCCACCATGGCGCTGTCAAGAGGCGTGTCGGGGTTGTTATACAGGTCATGCATGTATAACGTTTTGCCGTCTAATTCGGAACTGCCGACAGTACCGTTGACTGTGAACTGATGCTTGGCACCACAGCTAGCCAGAAGGGCGAGCGTCATTGTGGCACAGATGATTACGCTGTATTTTTTCATGATGTCTGTATTGATTCTGAATTGCAAAGATACACTTTTTTATGGTGTAAAAAAATACAATGTTTTAAATGAATCATAATAGGTTGATACTGAGTTATGAATCTTTTATGGTTCTACAGATACTCCATAGTGGCTCTTAAAAAAGGGGAACCATAAGGGTGTGAAAGGGGTGTTGGAGGGGGAGACGCGAGGGGGAAGGGTTGAAAAAAAAGTGGTGTGTATTGTTTTTTTTGTTTATTTTTGCATTTTCGAATATGTAGAACAGGATGGGTTATGAAAGTATGTAGAGTATTGAATATGAACGTAAAACGGTTGCTTTTGTTGGTGCTGGCGGTGCTGGTATGGGTGCCGCTTGCGGGGCAGTCGGGGCTATATGTGCCGTCGGCGAAGCCGGTGCGAAACATGCAGAAGGCGCTGACGAATCCTGAGGTGTTCCATTTGCTGCTGAAGTGCGGCGAGGGCGAGGAAAGCTACGCCGAAGGGGACTTGGATTTTCTGGATTCGGCCTACGGCATTGCGTTTGCGGTTGAGAACCCGATGTACTATACGATGACTATCGAGGGTTACGGCGGCGGCGACGAGGACCTCACGCGGCAGCGGGTGGCCGCGGTCTATCGCTATTTCGCGATGCGCAGCCATGCGGCCTTCCCGATACGGCTGGCACGCAACAAGATCCATTGTTCCTGCGAGGGTGACACTTCGGAAGTGCTTCGGTTTGAGGTGCCTACAACGATGGCGGTGTATAACGTGGCCGAGTTGCCCGAGGCGAGGCGCCTGCTGAACAAGAGCATCGACTTGAGCGGCTCAGTCCTGGTGACGTTCCGCAACAATCCCGACGAATGTGTCGGTACGGCACGCGGCTGCTATGTGCCCGCACACGACACTGTGGTGCGCGGCTATTATTCGTCACTGCTGCTGAGCAAGGGGTCGGTGTATGCGGTGGATAACACGAAGGACACGTGCCCCGGGGGGATGAGTGTCAGGATTGAGGACCATCTGAACTACCGCGCGGTAGTGGAGTCGTATCATTTGATTCCGCACCGCAAGCAGGTGCTGGCGATGGCGGGCTATATGGTGGTGAGTGCGCGGTTGCCTGTGGTGGCCGATTCATGCAGGGAGCCTCAGCGCGACAGCATCTTTGTTCGCATCCCCGTGACCCAAGAGCAGATTGACGCGAAACTGAAGTTCTTCGCCAAGGTGAAGACCTCGAAAGGAACGGAGTACAAGCAACTTCCCACCCGCAAGGTGGCCGGGAAGGGGCAGTTGGCGTTGCAGGCACCACTGAATATCACGCAGTTGGATACGATTTATGTAGGAAAACGCCTACAGGAGAAAGAGGTAGGGAAGTATTTCTACGAGGTGGGCAGCCCGACGGAGGCGTCGGCGTTTGCTGTGGGGAGCCGGTTCTATGTGGCTTCGCGTCCGGACAAGAACGGCGAGCCTGAGTTGAAGAAGCCTTTGCGGCAATTGTTCCGCATCGTTCCTGAGCAGGAAGAGGAGAAGCCCGCAGACGGAAAGTCGAAAGGCAAAGGCAAACGCCTCAGTCCGGAAGAGATGATAGAGGACTAAAAGTCTGGAAAAAATAAAGAAGTTTATTATGGCATATTTACAGACGGATGTTACGAAGGTAACGACACGTGTATTGCAGAATATGAAGCTTCACGGCGAGAAGATAGCCATGTTGACGGCTTACGACTATTCGATGGCCTCGCTGCTGGAGAGCACGAAAATCGACGTGGTACTGGTGGGTGACTCGGCTGCCAACGTGATGGAGGGGCACAAGACGACGCTGCCTATCACATTGGATGAGATGATTGTCTATGCCACTTCGGTGGTGCGAGCCATCAACCGCGCGCTGGTGGTGGTGGATATGCCGTTCGGTACCTATCAAGGCAACTCGAAGCAGGCTTTGGCGAGTGCCATCCGTATCATGAAGGAGACCGGTGCCGACGCCATCAAGCTGGAGGGCGGCGAGGAGGTGCTGGAGAGCGTGCAGCGCATCCTGTCGGCGGGCATCCCGGTGATGGGTCATCTGGGATTGACACCGCAGAGTATCAATAAGTTCGGTACCTATGCGGTGCGGGCCACGGAGCAGGAGGAGGCGGAGCGAGTGAAGAAGGATGCGCTGATCCTACAGGAGGCGGGCTGCTTTGCGTTGGTGCTGGAGAAGATTCCGGCCAAGCTGGCCGGTGAGATTACATCGGAGTTGAAAATTCCTACGATCGGCATCGGTGCAGGACAGCAGACGGACGGTCAGGTGCTGGTGTTGCAGGACATGCTGGGCATCACGCGCCAGTTCAAGCCGCGCTATCTGCGTACCTACGGCACCTTCGGCGAGGATATCGCAAATGCCATCCGCCACTATATCAGCGATGTGAAGAGCGGCGACTTCCCGAACGAGAGGGAGCAGTATTAGTGGTCAGTGTTTGGCGTTTGCCGGCCAGTTAGCTTAATATTTCGGATGTGAGTTCTTTGTCGAGCAGTGCCTGGTGCATTGGCAGCAGGTCGCTGTAGGAACCTTGTTTGACGACGCAGGAACCGTGGCAGTGGACGAGAATGGCGCATTGTTCGGCCTGTTCCTCGGTGTGGCGGCAGATGTCCATGAGTGCCTTGATGACGTAGTCGAAGGTGTGCACGTCGTCGTTGTAGAGCATCAGAGAGCATCCGCTGTCCTCGAGAGTGTCTATCTCTTCGTCGGCCTGGGGGCTTACGTAAGGTTTCTCGTCCATGTGCTATAGGTTGATGAGAAGAGCGACGGCTTGAGCGGAGATGCCTTCTTCGCGGCCTTCGAATCCGAGGTGCTCGGTGGTGGTGGCTTTGACGGAGACTTGGTTGATGTCGATACCAAGGGTTTCTGCGATGTTCCGGCGCATCTGCGGTATGTGGGGTGCCATTTTGGGCCGTTGAGCGACGATGGTGGCGTCGATGTTGCCCACCCGGTAGCCATGTTGGGCGAGCAGATGGCCTACATGTGCCAGCAGCTTGAGGCTGCTGATGCCTTTGTATTGAGGGTCGGTGTCGGGGAAGTGCTTGCCGATATCTCCCAAAGCCGCAGCACCGAGGAGAGCGTCGCAGACGGCGTGCAGCAGCACGTCGGCGTCGCTGTGGCCGATGAGCCCGTGGGTGTGGGAAATGTTCACGCCGCCAATCCAAAGCGGCAGTCCCTCGCCGAGGGCATGTACGTCGTATCCGGTGCCTATTCTCATTCTGCGGGTTTCAGGTCGAGTGAGAGCTGGATGCGTATGGTGTTGGCCAACGGGTTGGTGGAGAGTTTGGTGGTGGGGATAAGGTAGGCGAAGTCGAAGGAGAAGATGTTGTACCGCAGACCTACACCGACGGTGGCATACTGGCGTCCGCCTTTGTTCTCGTGCTCGAAGAAGTAGCCGGCGCGGACGGCGAAGGTTTCGGCGTACCAGTATTCGGCACCGGCGGAGAGCTGGACCTCCTGGATTTCCTCGTTGAATCCTCCGGGGGCGTCGCCGAAACTCTGGAGGGCACCGGCAATGACGCCGATGTTGTTGTAGTCGGTCAGTGACTGGATGCTATCCACGCTGTAGGTGCGGAACTTGGGCGTTGGGACCAGCAGCTTGTTGAGGTCGAGCAGGAGGGAAACCTTGTTGTAGTCGTCGATGCGGTTGGTGTAGCGTCCGCCGACACGGAGGTTGGCGGGGAGGAATTCCTGGTTGTTGTTGTCTTCGCTGTAGCGCAGTTTGGCGCCGAGGTTGGAGATGAAGGCACCGAGGGCGTAGCTCTGTGCTTTGTCGATGTCGTTCTGGTAGTAGAGGCCGATGTCGGCGGCCATGGAGTTGGCTGCGTGGCTGGTGGAGTTGCCGCTTTCGCCGTAGATGGTCTGCCCATTGGTGAGGTCGCTGCGGATGAAGCGTCCGGAAGCTCCAAGGGAGAGGTGGTCGGTGACTTTCAGTGCATAGGTGAGGTCGAAGGCGAATTCGTTAGGGTGCAGGTCGGTGACTTTGTTGCCTTCGATGTCGGTCATCTCGATGTCGCCGAGGGTGAAGTAAGTGAGGCTGGCAGCCACGGTGCCGCGGGAGCCGAGATGGTAGTAGCCGCCGAGGTAGAGGAGGTCCATGTCACCCACTTTGAGGTTGCGCAGCCAAGGGGTAAAGGTGGTACTGACGCCGAAGGTGTTTTCGGTGAAGGCGAATTTGGCGTTGTTCCAGTGGGCGGAATAGGCATCGGGCGTTGAGGCGACACCGACGTCACCCATGCCGCTCGATACAGCGTCGGGGGCGATGAGGAGGATGGGCATTCCAGTGGAGATGTAGTTCTGTTTGCTGACCTGACCCAGCCAAGAGGTATTTTGGGCACCCAGGGTGCAAACCAAGGCAAGTAATAAGGTCAAAAGGCTCAGTTTCTTCATTCTTGATGGATTGTTTGTGCTAAATAACGAGATGTGTGTTTTTTTATTGTATCATCGAACCATACATTTGGTGGTTCTTTGTTGCACTGTGCCGTCGGTGTCGGTCACGATGATGCGTGCGAGGTAGAGACCTGGAGGCACTGCCCCGAGGTCCCAGGATACAGGCCCCACCACATAGCCGTCGGCCGAGATGGGCGGAGTCTGGGTGGCCACTATTTGTCCGTAAGAGTTGAAAATTTGTAATTCGGCTGATGCCACGCGGGCGCTGTTGTTCACCTCCAACATGAACTGTGTACGGTCGGAAGCCGGATTGGGCCAGCAGTGCAGGTTAGAGATGTTTAGGGTATCGGCGTTACGTACGGTGAAGGCGATGGTGGCCGACGCTGAGATGCCATAGATGTTCCATGCTTTGAGTGTCAGGGTGTGGTTGCCGGGCTCGAGGTCGCGGAAGGAGTAGGTCACGGTGCCGCTGCCCACCTGCTCCACATCGGCTTGGAAGAGGTCGTTGAGCACCACCAGACTGCCGGGGTTGCCGTCGAGAACGGCGGTGATGTCGTGTCCGAGGCCGGCACCGGCGTTAATGCCCGCTGAGTCGCAGAGGAATGCAATCAGGGTGGGATTGTTGTCGGTCAGACCGCCCGAGCGGAAGTGGGTGTCGCCGATGAAGAGGCGTATGGAGGGCGCGAAGGTCGAGATATCGGCGGTGTCGTTTAGTCCGCCCAACAGCAGGCGGCTGTAGCATCCCGAGGCATGGTCGGAGGCCGAGCGGGCATAATGGCTCAGCTTGGCGTAGTCGTACTGATAGGCCACGTCTTTCGGAACGATGAATGAGTATTCGAAGCAGCCTGCGGAAACGGGATGGCTGCCTCGGTAGAGAATGTTTTTCTGCTGGGTAAAACTTACCTCAGTGCCGGGGTTGTCGTTGGCCAGCGTGGCGGTGGTGACCGTGCGGTCGAACACGATGGGGTAGAGGGTGCCGGCGAAGTCGTCGATCCTTACGCCTGCCGTGTCCTGTATCTCGCCGGTGATTGTCACGCGTGAGAGTACGGTGGCGGTGTCATCGACTCCGTCGGCGACAGGACGGCTATTGATTCGGGTTACCACCACGCGGTTCACGGGCTGGCTGAGGTGCAGGGCGGGGTCGCCTATGAGGTTTATGCAGGGCGATACTGCGGTGCGGTTTTTAGCCATTCGAAGGGCGTCGCCGATGGTGTAGCGGGGGTCAAGGGCGAACCGGACCACATCGTTGTTGAAACTCCTCGTGTGGCTGATGGGGCGCGACGAACTGACCACGCCGATGAAAGCTGCCGGTGCCAGTATGCAGGCTTCCGAGCCGCACAGGCCGTCCAGGTTGTCGTAGCGGCCGTAAGAGCAGGTGCTCGTCACAAAGAGCGGCAGCCGGTCGGTGTTGGTGTAGGTGTCTATGTCGCTGAACTCCATGTAGCGTTCGGTTCCGAGGTAGTTGGTGGAACCGTGGCCGATGTAGTTGATGAGCAGGCATCCGTTGTTCATTCGCTGGCGTAGGGCGTTGTTGAGGTCGGGATAGTAGGAGCCGATGGCGCCGCTGCTTTGGTGGTAGGAGTCGGCGTAGAGTTTGTCGATGTTGATGTGCGGATGGGCTTGGTTGATGCTGCGGGCCACCACTTCCGAGTCGTGGGCAAAGGCGCTGTCGTAAGGTTTGCCCGGGTCGGCGTCGTCGGCCAGCAGTGCCACATAGTTGCGCCAGTCGCCCCGTTGCCGGTCGTCGGCCAGGTCGCGGCGGGTTATATATCCCTCAATTTTGTTCACCAAGAGGGTGGCTTCGCTGAGGTTCTTGGCGGGGAGTCGGCCCACACCTACGTTCAGGGTGTCGGAACTGACGCCTCGTGCGTTCTCGCCCAGATAGCCCATCATGTCGTCGCTGCTGTAGGAAATGCCGTCTTCGTCGAAGGAGTAGGGGGTCTCGTAGGTGACCACCGTAGGTAGGCTGTTGCCCAGCAGATTGCGGCTGTCGTAGGTGCCTTTGCCCATCAGCAGCAGATAGCGTGGAGCCTGATCAGGATGCGAGGCCTTGAGATGTCTCAGCAGCGAGCGGATGGCCATGGGGTCGGGTTTGCCCGAGGAAAACTCGTTGAATACCTGTGCGTCGGTGGCCACCAGTACATCCATTCCATCGAACAATTCATGTAAGGAGGCTATGCGCAGGGCTTGCGACATCAGCGACGGATGGCTCACCACCACTAGGTCGGCGGCACTGCTGCCGTGCAGATTCTGGTTGGATAGAGCAGTGATGGAAGAGGGCTCCAGGTAATGACTGCCGTCGAAAGCGACATAGCATCGGGCTTCGGTGGTGCTGTCGCTCCATGTACCCGAAGAAACGCTCATCTCGCGTTCTTGTCCCGTGTGGGTTACCTCCCATACACGCATGCCCGAAGGGGCATTCGTCATGCGGAAGCGTGCAGCATCTCCCAAAGCCTGGTCGTTTCTCACCATCAGTTGCCCGATGCCGAAGACTAACGGAGCGTGGCTGTTGAGTTCGATGAAATCCAGGTAGCCTGCCGCCGAACTCTCGTTCGGATTGTAAGTGAGGTTGAACGTGAACGATTGTGCGGTGGAGGCTATTTCGTCAAGGGTGGTTACATACACGGTGTGGTTTCCGATAGAGACGGTGTTGGTGTAGTTGGTGGTGCCGATGTTGAATGAGGCAGCGGCCGTACTTTTGCTGGCCAGTGCGTAGCGCAGCAGCACATGTCCGTCCGAGTTGCCGGCCACGGTCAGGGTTAAGCTGCGGTTCGATATCGACGAGTTAAATTTCTCGCCCATCCATAGCTGTCCGCTGCTGAAGATGTTCACCAGGTCGTTGTCGATATGGCTCACCGTGGTATAGGAAGTCAGTTCTGTGTTGGCACCGGCCACGCTGTCGGCGACGGCGATGCGGCGCTGATTGCGGGCCGAGGTGGTCAGGTAGTAGTAATTGCAGGTGGCGTAGGCGTGGTGCTCGAATTCCCAGCGCCCGTCGGAAGATGAATAGTTCCATCTTTCGGCACCTTCGCCGTAGAACAGCACTTCGTCGTCGCTGTCGAAGTGGCCGTTGCCGTTATGATCCTTCACGTCAATGGAGACGGGCTGCAGGTCGGAGTATGAGGTCTGTCGGTTGTCGATGGAGAGCATGCCGGCGCCGCGGCCGAAGATGCTGATGCTGTCGGTGCTGACCCCTTGCAAGGCCGGCACGTCGCTCACCGTCAGCCGGTACATGCCTGTTTGCGTGGCGGTCAGCTTCCACCAGCTTCCCGTGGCCAGCACCGAAGCCTCCTGGGCACCGATACTGAGTGCCGACAGGCACATCGCCATATATATAATAATGTTCTTTTTCATATTATTTCTCATTAACGCCCCTTTCCTTTTTTTATTGTATCTTTGCATTGCAATATTTGTGCCACACGCAGCATGAACATCGAACTATCAGGCCATTATGGGTACCGACGGATGATAAAATCGGTCCTGCCGAGCATCGCGATGGTGCTTGTGACGAGCATCTACAGCATCGTGGATGGTTTCTTTGTGGCCAATTTTGCCGGCAAGACGGGCTTTGCAGCCATCAACCTCACCTTTCCGGCCATCATGATGATAGGCTCCCTGGGATTGATGATCGGCACAGGTGGCGCTGCCTTGGTGGCGAAAATCAAAGGTGAAGGCTATCCCGAGAAAGCCAACCGTGTGTTCACCATGCTGGTGCAGTTCGGCTTGGCACTCGGGGTGCTGCTGGGCGTCGCGCTTGCCGTCGGGGCACCCGTCGTGGCGCGGTGGTTGGGAGCCGACGAGCCGATGATGGACGAGTGCGTGACCTATATCCGCCTGAATATGATAGGTATGCCGGGCTTTGTGCTGCAATGTGCCTTCCAGTCGTTCTATATGGCGGCCGAACGGCCACAACTGGGTACGTTGATGTCGATAGTGGCCGGTGTGGTCAATGTGCTGCTCGATGCGGTGCTGGTGTGGGGATTGGGCTTGGGGGTGGCTGGTGCGGCGCTGGCCACTGCGGCAGGTTGCCTGGTCGGCGGCCTCTTCCCGCTCTACTATTTCTCCTCCCGCCGCAACCGCGGGTCGCTGCGTATCATCCCGACGCGCATCCTCTGGCCTTACGTCGGCAAGGCCTGCACCAACGGATTGTCCGAGTATGTGGGCAGTATAGCCATGAATATCGTCACCATGTGCTACAACCTGCAGCTGATGCGCTATTTGGGCGAGGACGGTGTGTCGGCCTACGGCGTGGTGATGTACATCGCCTTCATCTTCGCCGCCGTCTTTATCGGATACAACATCGGCATCACACCCATCATCGGCTACCACTATGGTGCCGCCGACGTGCGCGAGCAACGGTCGCTGTTCTTCAAGTCGCTGACTGTTATCGGGGTGCTGGGCGTGCTGATGACCCTCACGGCCGAACTCTTCGCCGGGCCGCTGGCATGGGTGTTCGTGGGTTACGATGCCGACCTGACCGCCTTGACCATCAAGGCTATGCGTCTCTATATGCTGGCCTTCCTCATCACCGGATGCAATATGTTTGTCTCGGCTTTCTTCACAGGCCTGAACAACGGGGTGGTGAGCGCTGTGGCATCCTTCACCCGCACCTTGGTGTTCGAGTTGGCTTGCGTGTGGATTTTGCCTGCGCTTGTGGGCATCGACGGCATCTGGTTCTCGTGGGGTATCGCCGAGCTGCTCAGCCTCTTCCTCTGCGGTTTCCTTGTGGCCCGCTTCGCTCCGCACCTACTGCGCCGGCAGAAGTAATATAACTGTTTGATAATTAATTATGAATGGCTTATGACCTAGTATTACCCTAGTATTACCCTAGTATTACCCTAGTGCAACCCTAGTACTACCCTAGTACAAACCTAGGTCTTTTTGGTGTTGGATTTTGGGGAATGGAACGATAATGCACTTTGTCAATTACATTTATTTATATTAATAATGACAAGCAGAAGCTGGCCGAAAAGTTGGGAATGATAGGGATTTGAATTTTTTTTCATCGTGACACAATAATAATTTTCAGGTCGTGTTATTATGAGCGAATCTGGCCCCGTAGTTCAGCTGAATAGAACGTCGGATTCCGGTTCCGAAAGTCGTGGGTTTGAATCCCGCCGGGGTCACAAATAGAGCGCCAACCGTCACTGAATATGGCAGTTGGCGCTTAAAATGAAAAGTTATGAGTAAATCCACCCATCCTTTCATGCAGATGCTTGTCATGCTGGCCCTTGCGTTTGGCATGCTCCTTATCGCCAGTCTCCCCGACGTGGTGCTTATGGTGGCGGGAGTCGATGTGATGTCGCGCCCCGTTCTGATGTGGAACCAGGCTGTCACACAGTTGCTTACCTTTCTTGTGCCGGTCGTCTTGATGACGATTATCTACTATCGAGGCCGCCAGCGGGAATATTATCGGCTGGATTTCGGTGGGCAGAAGTGGTACTATGCCTTGGTGGGAGTGGTGGTGATGGCGCTTCTGGTGCCGGCCAACGACTGGCTTACCGCGTGGAACGATTCGTGGAACCTCGGACGGGTAGGGGAGTTGCTCCGCTCGTTGCAGGACAAGACCGAGGGTGTCCTTGAGGCCATCATGGGAACTTCCAGCGTGGGTGGTCTGCTGGCCAACCTGCTGGTGGTGGCGCTGATACCGGCGGTGTGCGAGGAGGTGTTCTTCCGCGCCGGAATTCAGAACCTGCTGGAGCGTTGGTTCTCCGCCAACGGGGGCAAGCCGTGGGGAACCCACGCGGCAGTGTGGGTGACGGCCTTGATTTTCAGTCTTGGACATGGCGAGCTCTTTTCCTTCATGCCTCGTTTCGTGATGGGTGTGGTGCTGGGCTATCTCTATGTGGGCGGCGGTTCAATCCTGCCCAATATGCTTGCCCACTTCGCTAACAACGCGCTGGTTGTGGTGCTCTACTGGCTGGTGGCTCGCGGGGTGCTCGACATCGACCCCGAGGCGCCGTTGGCCGTAGATTGGATGCTCACCGCCTGCTGCACCTTGGCAGCCGTCGCCGTGTTCGTTGTAACCTTCGGTAAAAAACTAAAAATTAGCCGTTAGAGAGATGCCTGAGGGGTACGGAAACAAGACAACGCTGAATAAAAACAGAAAAATTTTACTTGTTTCAAATACAAGATAATCAATTTGTTGTGTGTAGTTAAAATGTTAAAATGGGTGGGAAAAGAAAAAAAAATAATTGCCATTTGAAAAAATAGTAGTAATTTTGCAATCCAATTTCGTTTGAAACACAGTTAATAACATTAAAAAATAACAGAAAAATGACAAAGGCAGAAATCGTAGCTGAAATAGCTCAGAAAACCGGTATCGAGAAAGTCGCCATCCAGGCCACCGTCGAGGAATTCATGACCGTCATTAAAGAGAGCCTCTCCGAGGGCGAGAACGTCTATCTGCGTGGCTTTGGCAGCTTCATCGTGAAGAAACGTGCTGAGAAGACCGGCCGTAACATCAGCAAGAACACCACCATCATCATCCCGGCTCACAACATCCCCGCTTTCAAGCCCGCCAAGACTTTCATGCAGGATGTGAAAAAGAAAGTGAAATAAGTTAA
>JAGCYV010000044.1 GCA_017960605.1 Bacteroidales bacterium
GACACCCCCGGTCACGAGGCCTTCACCGCCATGCGTGCCCGCGGTGCCAAGATGACCGATATCGCCATCATCGTCATCGCCGCCGACGACAAAATCATGCCGCAGACCATCGAGGCTATCAACCATGCCCAGTCGGCCGGTGTGCCTATCGTCTTCGCCATTAACAAGATTGATAAACCCGGTGCCGACCCCGACCGCATCAAGACCGAGCTGGCCAACATGAACCTCCTCGTCGAGGAATGGGGCGGTAAATACCAGAGCCAGGACATCAGCGCCAAGAAAGGTATCGGCGTCGAGGAACTGCTTGAGAAGGTTATCCTCCAGGCCGACATCATGGAGCTCAAGGGCAACCCCAACAAGCGCGCCAAGGGCGTGGTCATCGAGAGTTCGCTCGACAAGGGCCGCGGCTATGTGGCCAAACTGCTGGTGCAGGAAGGCACCATCCGCAAGGGCGACCCCATCGTGGCCGGTGCCATCGCAGGCCGTGTCCGCGCCATGTACAACGAGCGCAACCAGGAGGTCACCTCCGCCGGTCCCTCGCAGCCTGTGCTGCTCCTCGGCCTCACCGGTGCCTGTCAGGCCGGTGACACCTTCAACGTGATGGAGAACGAGAAGGAAGCCAAGGACATCGCCGCCAAGCGCACCCAGCTGCAGCGTGAGCAGGGCATACGCACCCAGACCCACCTCACCCTCGAGGAGATCGGTCGCCGTCGCGCCCTCGGCAACTTCAAGGAGCTCAACATCATCGTCAAGGGTGATGTCGATGGCTCCGTCGAAGCCCTCAGCGACTCGCTCATCAAGCTCGGCAACGAAGAGGTGCAGGTCAACGTCATCCACAAGGGCGTGGGCCAGATCTCGGAGAACGACGTCACGCTGGCCATGGCCTCCGACGCCATCATCATCGGCTTCCAGGTGCGTCCCAGCGTGGGCGCCCGCAAAATGGCCGAGACCGAGCACATCGACATCCGCCTCTACAGCATCATCTACGACGCCATCAACGAGCTCAAGGATGCCATCGAGGGCATGCTCGCCCCCGAGACGCAGGAGAAGATCGTGGCCAACCTCGAGATCCGCGAGACCTTCAAGATCAGCAAGGTCGGCACCATCGCCGGCTGTATGTGCCTCGACGGCAAGATCAACCGCCAGAGCAACATCCGCATCATCCGCGACGGTATTGTAGTTTATACCGGCAAGCTCGCCTCCCTCAAGCGCTTCAAGGACGACGTCAAGGAGGTGGTCAGCGGCCAAGACTGCGGCCTGAACATCGAAAACTACAACGACATCAAGGTCGGCGACATCGTCGAAGCCTACGAAGTCATCGAGATTAAGCGCAAGCTTTAAGGCTTGCACGCCTCCTTAGTTCAACGGATAGAATAGAGGTTTCCTAAACCTTTGATGAGGGTTCGATTCCCCCAGGAGGTACAAAACAAGAAAGCACCGCAATAGCGGTGCTTTTTTATGGTAGGGTTCGGCACTCTTTTTACTTGGCGTCGCGACCGGCGCGGATGGCCTTGATGTTGGTTTCGACGACGGCGTCTCCCTTACGGCCAAAGATGGCCTTGATGGCTTTCTCCAGTTCCTCGAAGGGGAGTTCGAGGTAGGGAGCAGCTGCACCAAGCAGCACCATATTGCCACGGGCGTTGAGTTCCTTGGCAATGGCGTTGGCATTGAAGCTGACGCATTTTTTCAGCTTGCCGAGTTCGGCGTTGACCTTCTCCATGTCGGGATAGTTCTTGATGTTGATGAAGGGGTCGCTGTTGGTGATGACCGCGCCGTCGGGTGCCAGGAATGGCAGGTAGCGCAGGGCTTCCATGGGCTCGGAACTGAGGATGATGTCGGCCTTGCCTTCGGGAATGACATCGGCGAAGATGGGGTCGGAGCTGATGCGCAGGTGGCTAAACACGGAGCCGCCACGCTGGCTCATGCCGTGAATTTCGCTCTGTTTGACGTTCATGCCCAGATTGAGGGCGGCGTCGCTAATGATTTTGGCCACGGAGACGATACCGTCGCCGCCTACGCCGCAAAGTATGATGTCTTTCTTCATAGTTCTATTCCTTTCTTATTTGTTTGCCGCAATACGTTTCTTGTTCTCGACGATGCACACGCGCTGCGGGATGATGACGCTGACGCCGTTGTAGGCAATTTCCTCTTCGAGAATCTTCATGAACTCGTCGTGGTTCTTGGGCAGCGGCACGATGGTGCGGATGTGGTCTGGATCGACGCCGAGGCCCTTGCAGATATTGAAGAGCTTCTGATTGGCGCTCGAGGGTTGACCGCCGGTCATAGCCGTGATGTCGTTGTCAAGAATCATGATGATGACGTTGGCCTTCTCGTTGACGCAGTCGAGCAGACCGGTCATGCCGCTGTGGCCAAACGTGCCGTCGCCGATGACGCCGATGGCGGGGAAGATGCCCATTTCGGCGGCACCCTTGGCCATGGTGATGGAGGCACCCATGCAAACGGTGGTGTCGATGGCACCCATATTGAAGCCGAGGGTGTAGCATCCGATGTCGCCGAAGACACGGCCGTTGGGGTATTTCTTCATCACATCAACCACAGCCTGATAGCTGTCGATGTGAGGACAACCGACGCAGAGTGCGGGCGGACGGTTGGTGACCACCTCGGGCACCGCGGGTCCCTTGGGCATGGGGGTAGCGAGGGCGATAGCCACCTTCTCGGCATTGAGTTCACCGTCGCGGCGGATGGTCTCATCAAGACGGCCGTGGACGGGTTTGCCTTTACCCAAAAATCCTTTGATGTGCTCCTCGACGAAGGGCTGACCGTCCTCGAGCACAAGAATCTCCTCGACCTCGTCATAGAGTTTGCTCAGCATGTCGAAAGGTAGCGGATACTGGGTCACTTTCACCACAGGATAGGGGCATTTGCCGCCGGGGAAGTTCTCCTGAAGGTAGTTGAAAGCGATACCGGTAGTGATGATACCGCGCTTCTTGTCTGTGCCGGGGATATACTGGTTGAATCCGCTCTCTTGGCTGGCCTTGGTGAAGGCGGGCTGCTTGTCGATGAGGGAGCGGTAGAGGTTCTTGGCGTTGGCGGGCAGCAGCACGTAGCTCTTGGGGTCGCTGGGACTGCTGAGAGGGTTCTGTGCACGGACGGGCTTACGCTCGACACCGGCGCGGCTGTGAGCCAGACGGGTGGGAATGCGCATCAGGATGGGGGTACCCATCTGCTCGCTCAGTTCATAGCCGTAGAAGACCATATCGTAGGCTTCCTGCTGGTTGGAGGGCTCGAGCATGGGGATCATGGCCCAATGGCCGTAGTAGCGGCTGTCCTGCTCGTCCTGGCTGGAGAACATGCTGGGGTCGTCGGCCACCACAATGATGACGCCCTTGGTGCCGATGATGGAGGCGTTCATGAAGGGGTCGCCGCAGACGTTGAGACCCACGTGCTTCATGCAGGTCATGGCGCGTTTGCCGCTGTAGGCCACGCCGATGGAGGCCTCAAGGGCGGTCTTCTCGTTGGCGCACCAGTTGGCCACCACACCCTGTTCCTTGGCCTGTTTGCTCTTCATCACGTATTCGGTAATCTGGGTCGAGGGCGTACCGGGGTAGCTGTTGATGGCGCTGCCGCCGGCGTCAATAAAGGCCTGTGCAATAGCCTCGTCGCCCAGTAAAAGGAGTTTTGACATAATGCTGTATTTTTTTATTAATTATCTCTTTGGTAAAAAGTTGTGCAAAGTTATGAAATAAAACCGATATAGCCAAAAGTTTTTTCTATCACACTGATTTATAATGCCAAATATACTTTCTAACGACATTGATTACCACCCAGCCGAGGGTGACGCCGAGGGCGTTGGCGATGAGGTCGTTGACATCGTATCCACGGTAGGGCAGCAGGTACTGAACAGCCTCGGTGAGCAGTCCGATAGCGACAGCCATAAACCAAGGAAGGAGACGGGAGCCTTTAAACAAATCCATCAGGAACAAGGTGCAAGGGATATAGACGGAGGCGTGGAGCAGATGGTCGGCACGAAGGCCGAAGATGTAGTTGTCAAGTGGTACGCCCAGTCCGTTGAGCGGTGCCCACATGAGGATGGCCAAAGCGCCGAAGTACCAAGGACGCAATTGCCTGCGTCCCTTACGTCCCAGCCAACGATAGGCAACCCGCCGTAATGCCGAACGCCGGAGGACGGACTTGCCTTTCCGCCAATCAACAGCGACTCCGGCACGCTCCGCAGCGGTCAATATGGCGACGATATCTTGTAGGCTTGCCTCTTCGCAGGTGTAGCAATGGTCGCCTTGCAGACGGTAGCGGTCGCCGTCGCGACTCACCACACGATGCAGCCGATGGCCTCCGTCGTAGCGGAAGAGCACCACATCACCCACACTAGGGCCGTGGGTCGGACGGTCAAGCGTCAGCGTGTCGCCTTCCCGCAATGTCGGCAACATGCTGGTGCCTTTGAGGGTCAGCTTCACTTGCTGTCCCTCAGCCAACTGCTCCTCGACAAGAGTGAAAAATATCTGGTTCCGGGCTTCCATCAAAAGGGGAATATTGTTTTGAAACTCAGTTGCGCGGCTTCGATGTCAGGTCGGCAGTCGAGAAGAAACACGGGCACTTGTCCGATAACGCCGCCGATAAAATCAACCATACCGTCCATGCACTGCTCGTCGTGGGCCAGCGTAGGCGGACACGAAGGCTGAAGGGCGACAAACGCCTGTACCGTCGGCACCCGCTCGATGCTATTGTCCGGAGCCTGACGCAGTCGCAGAAATGCCGCCACAGGGTAGCGTTCCTTCCGGAAACAGGGAGTCTTGCCGCTCCAGGGAGAGCCATAGGCCCATACCCCGTCGTGTTCCACACGCACGATGGGACTGTCGTCGTTGAGCAGGAATGCATTTTTGATGTTCTCCACCCACAGGCGAGTATGCGTGCTCTTCCCCGTACCGCTCTCGCCTAAGCAGAGAACTGCACGTTCTTGCCACACCACCGCCGATGCGTGCACCGGCACCGCACCATAGGCCAAGGCCTCATGGGCATAAGCCAACCACAACATATAACGAAGCTCGTCAAGGTCGCCGTGCCAATCGAGAAACACATCCCCCGCCCTGAAACGGTCGTGCAGCAACACACTTCCGCTGTCGAAGCGATAGGCGAGATTGCCGTCTTTGTCAGCCAGCATAGTGCACGTACCCCGTTCCTCTGCCAGTTGGAAGCGATAGATTTCATGCGCCTCCGGCACCTCGGGGTTCTCCTGCTCGTTAATCCACATATCGAATCGCGAGAGGCGGGTATTGACAAAAGGCGTCATGCCAGGCATGCGGTCGAGTGCTTGACCCAACCGCCGTCCGGTGACAGCAACACGCAAGCCGCCAATGCGGTAGCTCCGCATACATTCAGGCAACAATCAGCCCCTCCTTCCGCATCTGCCCCACCCATTCGGCGGCGTCGCGACGGGCCGTTGGCTCATCGACGTCATAGATATCGAGCAACGTCTGCACCACATCCTCGTCCGTAAATTCGCGTTCTTTCAGTGCATTGTACAATTCCATAGCACTCGCGTTCAACGCCACCACCTGCGTCATGTCGGCCATTCCGGCCGCCTGCATGATGACAATGTTCTCGCCCGATACCGTGCGAACCTTCTTCCCTGAATCGATCTTCATAGTGGTCTTATTAACGTCGCACTTGCCTGATTTATTGCATAAAAAACGGGGCAGGATAAGTTTTTCTTGCAGGAATAAAAAGTTTTTCCTATTTTCGCAGGACACAACTATCGTCATAAACACAGCACAATTCATTAGAAAACAACAGAATAAGATAAATGAAATACAACCGAGTGTTACTGAAATTGAGCGGCGAGTCGCTCATGGGAACTCAGAGCTACGGCATCGACCCCGCGATGCTGACCCAGTATGCCATCGATATTAAGGCTGTGGTGGAACGCGGCTGCCAAGTGGCCATCGTCATCGGTGGCGGCAACATCTTCCGCGGTCTCAGCGGTGCTTCGAAGGGCATGGACCGTGTGCAGGGCGACTATATGGGCATGATGGCCACGCTCATCAACAGCATGGCTTTGCAGGCCGAGTTGGAGAAACAAGGCATCAAGACCGAACTGTTGGGCGGCCTCGCCATCGAGCCCATCTGCAAGGCCATGAGTCGCCGTCGCGCCATCGAAGCCATGCAGGAAGGCCGCGTGGTGCTCATCGGTGGCGGCACGGGCAACCCCTTCTTCACCACCGACACCGCCTCAACCCTGCGCGCCGTGGAAATCGTGGCCGATGTCATCCTCAAAGGCACCCGCGTCGATGGCGTCTATACCGCCGACCCCGAGAAAGACCCCAAAGCCGTCAAATACCAGACCCTCAGCTACGGAGAGGCCCTCAAAAAAAAGCTGAAAATTATGGACCTCACAGCCTTTGCGTTGGCCGAGGACAACAAGTTGCCGATTTATGTATTCGACATGAATCGCAAAGGCAACCTGCTGCGTGTGGTGCAGGGCAAGGAAATCGGCACTCTGGTAGGCGATGTAGAGACCCAGAGGGCAGCCGCCAAAACGAAGAAAACAAACAAAAAGAAATAGTCATGAACGATTTATCGAAAGCCTGCCTCGACGAGGCTAAAAACAGCATGAAGAGCTCACTCAGCTTCTTGGACAAGGAGTTGGCCAAAATTCGCGCCGGCAAAGCCAATCCCGGCATGCTCGACGGTGTGAAGGTGGATTACTATGGCACCATGACTGAAATCAGCCAGGTGGCCAACATCAACACCCCCGATGCCCGCAGCATCATCATCCAGCCTTGGGAGAAGACCCTCGTGGGAGCCATCAACAAAGCCATCCTCGATGCCAACCTGGGCTTCACGCCGCGCCATGAAGGCGACATCCTCCGCATCGTCATCCCGCCACTCACCGAGGAACGCCGCAAAGAACTCTGCAAGGCCGCCAAGACCGAGGTGGAGAACGCCAAGGTGAACGTGCGCAACGTGCGCCGCAAAGTGATGGACGAGGTAAAGAAACTGAAAGACAAATCGGTGCCCGAAGACGAGGTGAAACAGGTGGAGAAAGAACTCCAGGACATCACCGACAAGAACATCGCCGAATGCGACAAGATTTTCACCGCCAAGGAGAAGGAAATCATGTCCATCTAATTGAAAACTGAAAATTGAAAATTGAAAAGTTTGACTCTCTGGAGTCAACCAACAAGTATTGTGAAGCCCTCGACCTCAATCAGGTGGAGGACTTCACTTGCTATTGGGCGTTGACACAAACGGCAGGCATCGGGCAGCGTGGCAACCACTGGGAGGCAGCCCCGGGAATGAATCTCACCTTCAGCCTCGTGCTGCACCCCACCTTCCTCCCCGCCGACCGTCAGTTCAAGCTTACCGAGGCCCTCTCATTGGCTTTGGTTGATTTCCTTTCACCTCTCACCTCTCATCTCTCACCTTCCATCAAGTGGCCCAATGATATCTACGTCGATGGACACAAAATCTGCGGCACCTTGGTGAGTGCCCGTCTCGTAGGCAACAGCATCGCCTCCGCCATCTGCGGCATCGGACTGAATGTCAACCAACGGATGTTCCCCGACTGGGTGCCCCACCCCACCTCGCTGGCGCTGCTGACAGACAAACAATATGAATTAGAGCCCCTGTTGCAACAGTTGCTTGCCTGCATCGAACGCCGATACAATGAATTAAAAAACGGTAAAGATTCTGAAGGGGAATACCTCTCGCACCTGTTGAATCTCGGCGTTCCCGCCCATTATAAATATAAGGAAGAGAAAGTTGAGGCCACCATCACCGGCGTTGACCCTCACGGGCATCTCTTGCTGACCACCACAGACGGCCGCCGCCTCTGCTGCGGCATGAAAGAGATAGCGTTGCTAATGTGACTGGTGCATGATTTTCTTCACCAGACGGGTGACGATGGCATCGTACTGTTCCTCGGTGTCGGCACAGAAGACATAGACCGCACGGCTGAGATAGGAGATGCCCATATAGCAGCTGGCGGCAATGTCAATTTGTTCGTTGCGGATGGGAGCGTTGTCACGCGGATTGCTGCGGCTGCGGCGTGCGAAGAGCACCACATCACTGCCCTCGTTGAGTCCCGCCTGCTGCTCGGGCGAAAGGTCGCCGATAAAGAACTCTCTCTTCATCCATTCCCAACCAGACTCGTCCTCGGCGGCAATGACGGTGACATCGATGCGTGCCGTACTGTCGAGGGCGAAGTTGCTGACCGATGCCACCTTGACATTGGGTTGCGCGGCATAGCGGTTGTAAAGCTCCGTTTGAGCGGAGGCTGCGAGCGAAGCGAGCAGCAGCAACAGCAGAATAAAACGTTTCATACTGTCAAGAATTTCCAGATGTCGCTGATGACCGAATCGGCCTCACACTGGTTGTTGCACATCACCACGGGTTCTTCCGCCGCCTGCTTGCGTACTTTTCGGGGTCGCGCCGTGGCCACGTGGGTCACCGGAGCCTTGGACTCGGGGATGACGGCATCCTCCACGGTGACAGGGGTTTCGGGCACCGCCTCGGGTACCACAGCCTCCGCCACCATCGGGGCTTCCTGCGACGGCGGGAACAATGCCCACACCGCAGCACCGCCCATCAGCAGTGTTGCCACAGCCACACCGATGCCCACCCGCGTACGACGGCGGATGATGCCTGCGGCACGCTGACCGGCGGCCGCCATCACCTCGTCACGATGGCTGAGCCGGTTCAGTTCGGCCAGCCCGCTCTCGCCGAGGGTACCCTCGCGATACTGCTCCAGCAGTTGTTGTTGTGAATCTGTTTTCATCTATCTATCAAGTTTTTCCTCATTTTCTTCTCCGCGCCGGACAGCAGCCGCTTGACGGTGGCGACACTCACTCCCATGATGGCTGAGAGCTGGGCAATGGTGTAGTCATCCTCATGATGGAACTCCAGCACCACCCGTTCCAGGGGGTTGAGTGCTTCCTTGCTCTCATTCACCATCTGTTGCACCTCGTCGATATGATAGGACACCAGTTCCTTGATTTCGCCGAGACGCACCAATCGCCGTTTGCGGCGCAAGATACTGAAGCACTCGTTCACCGTGGCCCGGTGGCAGTAGCTAACCGGATCACGAACCCCGAGATGCACCAGCGTCTTCACCACAGCCTCCTGCACCGCATCCTTGGCATCGTCCTCGTCGTCGAGGATGGCCACCGCCTGACTATAGAAATCAAGGTAGTGTTCGGTCAGGAGAAGCTGCTTTTTTGCGCGATTCATTTCTATATAGACGCAGAAGGTGGCCAAAATGGCTCACCATTTTAACATTTCAACTAAAAAAAATTATTTCCGGCAGTTGCCGGATAGCCTGTTTCACATAATCTATCTCTATCATTACCAATTGCTTGCCGTTGGTTAGGAGCAAATAAGGCACCTGTAGCACGGTATTGTATCGGCAGGCCTGATCGCAGACCTTCTGAGTCAATGGCACATCGGGGCGCTTACATTCCACAATCATCCTCGGGCGACCGTCGCGGCTATAGGTCACGATGTCGCAGCGACGCGACTGTCCGTTGACGGTGATGGCGCCCTCCACCTGCATCAGCTCCAGCGGATAGCCGTAGCGCTCGTGCAGCATGGCAATGGTCAGCTGCCGCACCCATTCCTCGGGTGTCAGTGTCACCCAGCGCCGCCGCACAGGGTCGAGCACCTCGCGGCGTCCGTCGGTTTCCCGCACCTGCGGATTAGTATATGGTGCTTTCGTCGCCACCCTCTTCCTCCTGTTGCTGCGGTTTTTGTTTCAGGCCGTTGTTGATCTTGTAGGAGAAACCCAACGTCACCGTTGGCGACAGGCGCTTGGCCTTGACCACCCGGTTCATGTCGGCATCATTGGTGACGTGCCCCCAGCCACCGGTGCAGAACACGTCACTTACACGCAGGTTGACGGTGCCGCGTTTATTGAAGACGTCTTTCTTCACCGCCAGGTCAACCCAATAGCCCGGGTCCATCTTCGTCTGCAGGTCGAGCCACGGCGCCCAATACTGGCCGCTGAGCTGCACCGTCCAATCCTTGGGCAACATCATGAAAGAACTGAACTTGCCGCTGGCCTGAAATGACTGGGTGCTGCGATTGTCGAGCAACGCGGTACCCTCAATGTAGCTCTGATAGACATTCACGCTCACGTTGAGCTTCCACCACTGGAACGGCTGCCAGTCAACGATGAACTCCAAGCCGTAGTTATAGCCCTTGTGCAGGTTGAAGCTCGTTGACGCACGGTAGCCGTAGTACTGGCTGTTATAGGGTTCCCACCAGGCGTAGCTCTCCACGTTCTCAGGCGTCCACGTAAAGCCGTAGCGTGTAATCATGTGGTTCGTCTGGCGGTAGTAGGCCGACATAAAGATATTCACCTTGTTGACGCCCAGGTTATAGCTCACCTCGAAGGCATTTGTGTACTCGGGGTCGAGATTCGGGTTGCCAAAACTCAGCTGGTCACCTTCACGCACATCCATGTAGGGGTTGAGATCCCACATGTGCGGGCGACGCACACGGCGGCTGTAGCTCACCTGTGCACTCTGCAGGTCGCTAATCTTGTACGACAAATGCAATGTCGGGTACAGTTGCCAGTAGGTCTTATCCACCGGCTTGGTGTCGGGGTGTTTGATGTCGTAACCGTAGATGGTGGCATATTCTCCACGCAGGCCTCCCTGTAGCGACAGACGCTCGGTAAGACCGCCTCCCAGCGTGCCATAAACAGCATGCACATGCTGCCGGTAGTCGAAGTGCGTCGATGAGATGCTGTCATACACGTGATCAGTGCCGCTGGTGCTGCGGTAGTAGTCGGCCTTCTGGTTGGGCCAGTCCATGCGGCCCTCGTAGCCGGTCTCCAGCCGCCACCCCTCTTTGCCGAAGAACGAGTCGAGAGGCCGCAGCCAGTTAAGCTTCAGGTTCAGCGCCTGATGGTGGTTCTTGGTCTCGCTGTCGCGACGATAGTAGTTGGCAGCCTGCGCCAGCGCGTCGCGGTAAATCTGTTCCTGCATGCCGTCGCCCACCACCTTGCGGGTGCTGAAGGTGGCGTCGAAGGTCAACTCCTCGTCCTTGCGGTCGAACTTCTTCGTGTAGAGCAGATTGAACGAATTGTTGATATTCCGGTTGTCGCCCGTGCCCTTCTGGTCGTAGTGCAGCGAGTCGTTGCTGTGCAGCACGTCCACCGCCGTGATGTCGCTGTTGCGTCGGCGGTTGCCGCCACGCAGCTGGTAGCTGAGCAGCAGGCTGTTCTGATCGTCAAAGTAATACTCGCCGCCCACCTTCACGCTGCCCATGTAGTTGGGGTTGATGCTGAACTGGTCGATGTCATAGTGCGACCGTGGGTTGCCGTTGGCGTCGAGGTATTCGATGTCGGTGTGCGACTTGTTGCCGCGCTGACGAACACCTCCGTCCATGTTGAGGAACAGGTTGTATTTCTCCGTCGTGTAGTTGAGGCTCACGTTGCCCATCACCGTGGGGATGAACTGTGGCTTGTCCTTAGGTATCATGAACGGCAACGGCGCACCGGCGTTGAGGTTCACCACTCCGTTCAGACCCAGGGCACCGGCGGTCTTGTCCTTGAGCTTTATGTTGATGATGCCACTCATGCCCTCGGGGTCGTACTTGGCCGAGGGATTGATGATGACCTCCACGTTCTCCACCGTCGAGGCGGGAATCTGCTCCAGCAGGGTGGCCAGGTCGCTGGCCAGCAGTTCGCTGGGACGGCCGTTGACGAGCACCTTCACGTTGCCCGAACCGCGCAGCGTCACGTTGCCGTCGTTGTCGATGGCCACGCTCGGCACCTGCTCCAGCACGTCGGACGCGGTGCCGCCGCCGGCCACGATGTTCTTATCCACATTCACCACACGCTTGTCCAGCTGGTACTCCACCATCGAGCGCTCGGCGCTGACCTCCACGGCCTCCATCATCGTGGCCTGCGGATTGATGGACACCTTGCCGAGGTTCACCGACGAATGTTCTGCCGAGAGGGAGACAATGCTTTTGTAATACTGCGGTTCATAGCCCACAAAAGTGATGCGCAGCAGGTAACGCCCGTAGGGAGCTTCGAGGCGGAAATGGCCGCTGCCGTCGGTGACGGTTCCGCCTTTGAGTGTCGAGTCCTTGGGCGAAAGCAACGCCACGGTGGCATACTCGATGTTCTCACCTGTCCGTGCATCGGCCACACGGCCGCGCACCACGCCCTGCTGGGCCGCGACTCCGAAAGTCACGGTGCAGAACAGCACAATCAACAACCGTTTCATTGCTGCGGTTTTGGCTGGCGCACGAAATGGGGCATCTCGAACGGTATCTCTATCGAGTATTCGATAAGGCCACCGAAGCTGCCGTCCTCCTTCCACCAGGGGGTCTGGTAGATAAGCTTCTTCACCTTGCCGCCGTCGGCGAGGGTCTTCTCGATGGTGTAGGCATTCAGCTGCTGGTGCTCCAACAGCCCCTTGAGCTTGGTCTTGGCCGGCTCGGGGTGGCAGTTCATCAGGTTGTAGCCGACAATCTTCTGACCGTGGCTGTTCACGTCGGCCGAATGCTGGTTCATATCAAGAATATTGCCATCCTCGTCGCAGACGGTGATGGCAATATTCTTCAGTCCTTCAAAGTATTGCTGCATACCCTGGATTATTTGCATTGCAGGGCAGCAAGGGCGATGCTGTAGAGCTTTGTATTCATGCTGTCGCCACGGCTGGTGAGGACGCAGGGCACGCGGGCACCCATCACCATGCATGCCAGCTCGGCATGGGCAAACTTGGTGCAAGCCTTGTAGAAGATGTTACCGGCCTCGATGTTGGGGAACAGCAGGCAGTCGGCGTCACCGGCCACTTCGCTGGTGAGCTTTTTGGTCTGGGCGCTCTCTTTGTCGATGGCGCAGTCGAGGCTCAGCGGACCATCGACGATGGCACCGGGAATCTGGCCACGCTGGCTCTGCATGCCAAGCCAAGCGGCTTCGGCGCAGGCGGGCATTCCGACGGAGACCTGCTCGGTGGCGGCGAGGACAGCCACTTTGGGTTTCGGGTTCTCGAGGCTCTTCGACACCTGGATGAGGAAGTTCATGATGGCGGTCTTCTGCTTGAAATCAGGGGCAGGAATGATGGCCATATCGCTGCAGACGAGCAGTTTGTGGTAGGCGGGGACTTCCATCACAGCCATGTGGGTCAGCATGTCGTTCTTCTTGCCGGGCATCAAGCCAGCCTCCTTGTTCAGGATGGCGCGCATGTATTTGTCGGTCGAGAGCAGGCCCTTCATCAGGAAGTCGGCCTTACCTTCGTTGATCAGAGCAACGGCTTTGGCACCGGCCTTGTTGTCGTTGGCCTCCTGAATCATCTCAAACTTGTTGGGGTCGATACCCTCTTCGGCACAGACCTTCTTCATGGTCTCGATGTCGCCCACGAGGGTGGCTTCCACGATGCCGCGGTCGATGGCGGCGCTCACGGCTCCGATGGTGTGGCTGTCGTTGGCATAAGCAACAGCGAGTCTCTTTTTACCTTTCGATTTGACCAGCTCAAGCAGGTCGTCAAGTTTTGTAACCATATTGATATTGAATTTGTTATTGTTAATAATACATTTTTTACAAGACTGCAAATATAAGAATTATTTTGACACAATCCAAACAAATATTTCGCCTTCCAATAACAGAACTGATATTCAGCACCTTCCAGGCAGTCCCTCCGTTTCAACTCCGTCTCTCCTCCGTTTCAACTCCGTCTCACTTCCGTTGAAAGACGGAGTTGTTATGGAGGGACGGCGGTGGTGCGACGGAGGGGGCAGGAACCCGACAGCAGGTCAAAAATAAAGAATTATTTGCACGGGTCGGATTTTTTTCATATTTTTGCATTTTGATTTAAATAGCACACACTATGTCCGACACACTGGTTATCACCCCCACTTACAACGAGAAGGAAAACATCGAGGCCATCATCCGCAAGGTCTTTTCGCTTCCGAAAGCGTTCGACATGCTCATCATCGAGGACAACTCGCCCGACGGCACGGCCGATATCGTGAAACGCCTGATGCAGGAGTTCCCCGAGCGCCTGTTCATCAAGGAGCGCAAGGGCAAGCTGGGTCTCGGCACAGCCTATCTCGACGGCATGCGTTGGGGTTTGGAGCACGGCTACGACTATATGATTGAGATGGACGCCGACTTCAGCCACAACCCCGATGACCTCATCCGCCTCTACGACGCCTGCTCCTCGGGCAAGGGCGACGTGGTGGTGGGCAGCCGCTACGTGGGCGGCAAGATCAGCGTGGTCAACTGGCCCATGATGCGCCTGCTGATGAGCTACTATGCCTCAAAATACGTCCGCACGGTGACCGGCATGAAGGTGGCCGACGCCACGGCGGGCTTCGTGTGCTGGAGCCGCAAGGTACTGGAGCGCATGAAGTTCGAAAAGGTGAAGTTTGTCGGCTACGCTTTCCAAATCGAGATGAAATACACGGCCACACGCTTGGGCTTCAAGGTCTTTGAGGTACCCATCGTCTTCACCGACCGTGTGCTGGGCGTCAGCAAGATGAGCATGAAAATTTTCAAGGAGGCCTTCTTCGGGGTCTTCAACCTTCGCTGCCGCAACTGGAAGAATTATTAAAGAATTATGAGAAAGATACTGATGACCTTGGCGGTGCTGCTGATAGCGGGCACCGCTTTTTCGCAGGAACGCCTCCTGCAATGGGATCAATTGATGGAGCGCAGCCTCTATCCGCAACGCGAGATGATGAGCTTCATCTTCGCCCCCGACGGCAAAACCGTGACCTACTACAAGGGTGGCGAGGACAAGGGATTCTATGGCTTCGACGGCAAGAAGGAGTTCAAACTCAGTGAAAAGCAGCAGGACTGGCGCAAACCCAAGGACAACGACCCCAAACAGGAAGAGCGTGTGGAGCTGAAGGAGGGCGACCTCTATGTGGATGGCAAGCTGGTGGAACGTGGCGACGGCTACAACGTGGTCCTCGGCGAGAGCGTGCACCGCAACGAGTTCGGCATCAACGGCGGCCTCTTCTGGTCGCCCAAGGCTTCAAGACTGGCCTTCTACCGCATGGATCAGAGTATGGTGGAAGACTACCCGCTGGTGAACACCAAGGCTCGCGAAGCCGAGGTAAAGCCCATCAAATACCCGATGGCCGGCATGAAGAGCCACTGGGTGACGGTGGGCGTGTGGGATTGCGCGGCGGAGAAGCTGGTGTATCTCAACACCGCCCGCGACACCACGGTGCACGAGCGCGAGATGTACCTCACCAACATCGCCTGGAGTCCCGACGAGAAGTATGTCTATATCGCCAAGGTGAACCGCGAGCAGAACCACATGTGGCTCGAGCAGTACGATGCCGTCTCGGGCGACTTCATGAAAGTGCTCTTCGAGGAGACCAACCCCCGCTACGTGGAGCCCTGCGAGCCGATGATATTCACCCCCAAGGGAGACCAGTTCCTGTGGTATTCGATGCGCGACGGCTACAAGCACCTGTATCTGTATAACATGGATGGTTCTCTTGTCAAGCAGGTGACCACTGGCGAGTACGAGGTCGAAGGCTTCATACAGTTCGACAAGAAGGGCGAGAACATTTTCATCTATGCCAACAAGGATAACCTCGCCGGCCGCGATGCCTACCGTGTGAACCTGAAGAAGGGTACCATGGAGTGCATGACTATGACTGAAAACGGTCTGCACGGCACCCACAGCGTGGCCATCAACGAGGCAGGCACCATGTGGGTTGATATGTGGAGCAGTGTCAATGTGCCCATGCGCGCCGACCTGCGCGACTGGAAGCACAAGAACCCCGTCAAGACCTTCTTCGAGGCCGAGAACCCCCTGAAGGACTACGCCATGCCTGGCGTGAAGCTCGGCACCATCAAGGCTGCCGACGGCAAGACCGACCTCTACTACCGCCTCATCACCCCTCCCAATATGGAGAAGGGCGAGAAATATCCCACCCTCGTCTATGTCTATGGCGGCCCGCACTCGCAGCTGGTCACCGACAGCTGGCTGGGAGGCGGCAACCTCTACTTCATGTTCCTCGCCCAGCAGGGCTATGTGGTCTTCACCCTCGACAACCGCGGCACCGACAACCGTGGCTTCGAGTTCGAGAGCTGCACGCACCGCCGCCTCGGCGAGATAGAGATGGCCGACCAGATGGAGGGCGTGAAGTTCCTGAAAAGTCTGGCTTTCGTTGACCAGAACCGCATGGGCGTCGAGGGCTGGAGCTTCGGCGGCTTCATGACCATCACCATGAAGCTGGCACACCCCGAGGTGTTCAAGGTGGGCTGTGCCGGCGGCCCGGTCATCGACTGGAAGTGGTATGAGATTATGTACGGCGAGCGCTATATGGACACCCCGCAGGAGAACCCCGAAGGCTACGAGGCCAACAGTCTGCTCAACAAGGCCCAGAACCTCGAGGGCCGCCTGCTGGTCATCCAGGGCGCCGAAGACAACACTGTGGTCCCGCAGCACAGCACCGAGTTCATCGAGCACTGCATCAACAACTTCAAGCAGGTGGACTATTTCATGTACCCCCACCACGAGCACAACGTGCTGGGCCGCGAGCGCCTGCACCTGTACCAGAAGATGTTCCAGTATTACGAAGATCATCTGAAATAAAAAAAACATATAACCTATAACCCTTACAATGTTTACCGGCATTATAGAGACGACGGCCAAGGTCGTCAAGATTGAGAAGGAGAACACCAACTACCACTTCACGCTGGAGGTTCCGTTCGGCGACGAACTGGCTATCGACCAGAGCATGGCACACGACGGCTGCTGCCTGACGGTGGTGAAGGTCGATAAAGAGAAGAAACAATATGTGGTCACCGCCATGGACGAGACGATGCTGAAGACAAACCTCGGCACCTGGCAGGTGGGCACCGAGGTCAACGTGGAGCGCTCCATGCGCATGGACGGCCGCTTCGACGGCCATATCGTGCAGGGCCATGTGGATCAGACGGCCACCTGCACCAAGGTGGTCGATGACAACGGCAGCTGGCGTTTCTACTTCGAGTACGACGCCAAGAACGCCCCCTCCATCACCGTGCCCAAGGGCAGCATCAGCATCAACGGCGTGAGCCTGACGGTGGTCGATAGCGAACCCGGCATGTTCAGCGTAGCCATCATTCCTTACACCTACAAGGTAACCAACTTCCACAATTTCAAGCCCGGCACGGTGGTCAATATCGAGTTCGACGTCTTCGGCAAGTATGTCCAGCGCCTGCTGGAACAATATCTGGCCGCCCAGAAATAAAACCCCTGTGTATGAAACGGACACTGATACTTTTAGCGCTGGTGCTGCCGATGGCTCTGGCGGCACAAATCAACACCAAGGAAAGCTGCACCTCCATCATGGTGGGCAAACGGGCTTCGACCGACGGCAGCGTCATCACCTCGCACACGTGTGACGGCCGCTACCGCACCTGGATGACTGTGGAACCGGCAGCAACCCATAAGAAAGGCGAGAAACACGAGGTCCGCAAGGGCACATTGCACACCGTATCGCCCAAGGACACCACGGGCGTACGCGTGGCCGGCACCATCGCCGAGGTGGAACACACCTACGCCTACCTCAACACCGCCTATCCTTGCCTCAACGAGAAGCAACTGGCCATCGGTGAAAGCACCTTCGGCGGGCCCGACACACTGGTGAACCCCAACGCCATGTTCCTCATCGAGGAACTGGAACGCATCGCCCTGCAACGCTGCACCACCGCACGCCAGGCCATCCAGTTGATTGGCAAACTCGCAGCCAAACATGGCTATGCCGACGGCGGCGAGTGTATCACCCTCGCCGACAGGAAAGAGGTGTGGCAGATGGAGATTGTCGGCTGCGGACGCACCGAGATCGGAGCCGTATGGGTGGCCCAGCGTGTGCCCGACGACCATGTGGCCGTCAGTTGCAATATTCCCCGCATCGGCCGTCTGCAACGCAACAACCCCGACTACTTCCTCTGCTCTGACAACGTGGAGGCGGTGGCCAGGAAGTACGGCCTCTGGGACGGCGAGGGCGAGTTCGTCTTCTGGAAAGCCTACAATACCTCGTGGGCCAACGGCCGCAACTTCCGTGAGCGCGAATGGTTTATCTTCAACGCGCTGGCTCCTTCGCAGGGATTCACCTACGATATGGCCGAGCTGCCCTTCAGCGTGAAACCCGACAACCCCGTCGATGTCACCGACGTGATGGAACTCCTGCGCTCCACCTACGAAGGTACCGACATGGACATGTGCCAAAACTTGAAGGTGGTGGTCAACCGTAAACGTGACGACGGCAGCACCTACAAGGACACTGTGGTCAGCCCCATAGCCAACCCCTGGCCCACCAGCTCCATGCAGCAGACGCTGAACATGATAGCTCCCGGCACAATCACCTTCCGTCGGACCGTCAGCGTGGCCTGGTGCTCCTATTCGTTTGTGGCCCAACTGAGAGATTGGCTGCCCGATCCCGTGGGCGGCATCTGCTGGATGGCTGTCGATAACCCTGGCCAGAGCCCGCGCATACCTATCTTCTGCGGCACCACCGAACTGCCCGAAGCCTTTAACCTTTGCGGACAGAAAACATACAACCCCGACGCCCTCCTGTGGCAGTACCGCCGGGCCAACAAACTAGCCACCGTTGCCTGGCAACGCACCAAGAAGCAGCACCTGAACGCTGTCCTGCACCACGAGGGCAACGCCTTCAGTGGCCTGAAGGCACTGGAAGACAACATTAAATCGATGAAGAACCCCGACAAGTCCGGCAAACAGCTCAACGCCTATACCAGGCAGATCTACGACAACACCGTCGCTGCATGGCGTCAGCTGGAAGCCGACTACTGGCAGCTTTTCGGCATGGGATTCTGATCCCCTGGAGCTATATACGTTCCAGCAGGAAACTCACCGGGCGGAACCCGTCGTTGCAACTGATCATCGCGCTGTACGGGTTGCGCATCCATCCGTCGTAGAAGTTGCCCTCGCCGCGGGCCAGTGCCTCCACAAAGGCACGCATGGATTCCCAGGCGCTCTCACACATCCCCTCGGGCCTCTTCCCGTCACGGGCAATCCAAATCTGTCCCTCCCTCACATCGCAGGTGTGCTCTATCGGGTTCTCGTAGAGCTGTTGCAGGTCCTTGTAGTCGGCCTTGCGGAGGACCGTTATTTTCACGTCGTACATCATCCTTGTTTTAGGCTGCAAAGATACATTTTTTTCAGCAAACAGCAACTTTTTTTTGCCAGTATCGAAATTCTTCGTATTTTTGCATCCCGTATTTTTTGTTTTTCCAACATATATAAATTATCATTTATGAAATACGGGTTTGACAACGAAAAGTATCTGCGGATACAATCCGAACACATCAAGGAACGCATTGGCAAGTTCGGAAACAAACTTTACCTAGAATTTGGCGGTAAACTGTTCGACGACTACCACGCCAGTCGTGTGCTGCCCGGCTTCCAGCCCGACAGCAAGCTCAAGATGCTCACCCAGCTCAAGGACGATGCCGAAATTGTCATCGTCATCAGCGCCACCGACATCGAGAAGAACAAGAAGCGCGGCGACCTCGGCATCACCTACGACGAGGATGTGCTGCGCCTTCGCGAGGTCTTCATGGAACGCGGCTTCCTGGTCTCCGGCGTCGTCATCACCCACTACAGCGGCCAGCCCTCCGCCACCGCCTACCACGAGCGCCTCCATCGCATGGGCATCAAGGCCTACTACCATTATATGATTGAGGGCTACCCCACCAACGTCGAGCTCATCGACTCCGACGACGGTTTTGGCAAGAACGACTACGTCGAAACCACGCGTCCCTTGGTCGTCATCACCGCCCCCGGCCCCGGCAGCGGCAAGATGGCCGTCTGCCTCAGCCAGCTCTACCAGGAGAACAAACGCGGCATCAAGGCCGGCTACGCCAAGTTCGAGACCTTCCCCATCTGGAGTATCCCGCTGAAGCACCCCGTCAACATCGCCTACGAGGCCGCCACCGCCGACCTCAACGACGTCAACATGATCGACCCCTTCCACCTCGAAGCCTACGGCAAGACCGCCGTCAACTACAACCGCGACATCGAGATATTCCCCGTGCTCAACGCCATCTTCGACGGCATCTATGGCGAGAACCCCTATAAGTCGCCCACCGACATGGGTGTCAACATGGCCGGCTTCTGCATCTGCGACGACGAGGTCTGCTGCCAGGCCTCCAAGGACGAGATCATCCGCCGCTACTACACCACCCTCTGCGACTACGCCAACGGCAAAGCCACCGACAGCGAGGTGAACAAGATAGCCCTGCTCATGAAGCAGGCCAAGATATCCACCGACGAC
>JAGCYV010000045.1 GCA_017960605.1 Bacteroidales bacterium
AGGCGGCGGTGGAGACGAAGAGCCCCGTTATCCTTCAGGTGAGCAAGGGCGCCCGCGACTATGCCAACCCGACCCTGCTGCGCTATATGGCGGAGGGTGCTGTGGAGTATGCCAAAGAGCTGGGTTGCGCCCATCCCGAGATTGTGCTGCACCTCGCCCACGGCGACAGCTTCGAGACCTGCAAGAGCTGCATCGATATGGGCTTCAGCAGCGTGATGTACGACGGTAGCGCCCTGCCCTACGAGGAGAACATCAAGATTTCCCGTCAGGTGGTGGAATACGCCCACAAATACGACGTCACCGTCGAGTGTGAGCTCGGCGTGCTGGCCGGCGTCGAGGATGAGGTGGCCTCCGAGGTGAGCCACTACACCAAGCCCGAGGAGGTGATTGACTTCGCCACCCGTACCGGCTGCGACTCGCTGGCCATCAGCATCGGCACCAGCCACGGCGCCTACAAGTTCAAACCCGAGCAGTGCACCGTCGATCCCAAGACCGGCCGTCTGCTGCCTCCTCCGCTGGCCTTCGACGTTCTTGAGGCCATTGAGAAGAAGCTCCCCGGCTTCCCCATCGTGCTCCACGGCTCCAGCTCGGTGCCGCAGGACGAGGTCGATACCATCAACGCCAACGGTGGCGCCCTGAAGGCCGCCGTGGGTATCCCCGAAGAGCAACTGCGCAAGGCCGCCAAGAGCGCCGTCTGCAAGATTAACATCGACAGCGACAGCCGTCTGTCCATGACCGCTGCCATCCGCAAACATCTTGCTGAGCACCCCGACCACTTCGACCCGCGCCAGTACCTCAAACCCGCCCGCGAGAGCATGAAGAAGATGTACATCCACAAGATTGTGAATGTGCTCGGATCCAACGACAAACTTTAAAACAGGTATTCACCGCCCCGTACAGATTGTTGCACGGGGCTTTTTTTGTTCTTTAAACGATGAAGAAACCCTTATCTTTCGGCATGACCATGCTGGCCAGTGCGCTGGGCGTGGTGATTGTGTCGGTGGTCGGAGGACTGCTGACGTTTATTTCCATGATTCTCATGGTTGTGTCACTTGGCAGCATGAGCGAAGAAGACACTACCGTGGTAAAAAGCAACACTTTCCTTACCGTCGATCTTAGCCACATCAGTGGAGACCGTGGCACCAATGGATTGATGCAAAGCTTCAGTGACAGCAAGACCGTGGGTCTCATTGCCGCCACTGATGCCATCCGTAAGGCCGCCAACGACAACAAGGTGAAAGGCCTGCTCATCAAGGACAACGGCGCTGCCATCAGCTGGGCCTCGCTGGAGGAACTGCGCGGTGTCATCGCAGAATTCCGCGAGAGCGGGAAACCAGTCATTTCTTATGCCACCACCTACACTCAGCCGGGCTACTACCTTGCTTCGGTCAGCGACAAGGTAAGCCTGCACCCCAGCGGCATGGTCGAGTTCCGCGGTATGGGCGGTGAAGTGATGTACTACAAAGACCTGCTCGACAAACTGGGTGTAGAGATGCAGCTCATCCGTCCCGAAAGCTGCGCCTACAAAAGCGCCGGCGAGGTCTATACCCTCAGCCACATGAGTCCGGCCAACCGTGAGCAGATTCGCGCCTATGTCTCCAGCATCTGGAAAACCGCAACAGCCGACATTGCCGCCAGTCGCGGAATGACGGTCGCCGACCTCAACACCGTGGCCGACAACCTCAGCGGTTTCCTGGCCGACGATGCCCTTGCACAGCATCTCATCGACACTCTCTGTTTCGAAGAGGACATCCGTGCCATGCTGAAAGACAACTACGACGCCAAGCACCTCATGGCTCTCGAGAAGTATGCCAAAAACGACAAAAAGAAGGGTGACAAGAAGATCAAGAACCACATCGCCGTCATCTATGCCGAGGGCAATGTGATGGATGGCTCGGCCAAGGGTTTTGACGAAGGCGTCTATGGCGACGACATAGTGAAAGCCCTGAAGCAGGCCATGAACGACGATGACGTGAAAGCCATCGTGCTGCGCGTCAATTCACCCGGCGGACAAGCCACAGCCAGCGAAAGCATGACCCACGCCGTGATACAGGCCAAGGAGAAGAAGCCCTTCATCGTCAGCATGGGCGATCTTGCCGCCTCGGCAGGCTACGAGATTTCCTGCATGGCCGATGTCATTGTGGCCCAACCCATGACCATCACCGGCTCCATCGGCGTATTCGGCACCATCCCCAATGTGCAGAAACTGATGGAAAAGAGACTCGGGCTCCATTCCGACACCGTATCAACCAACCATAACGCCAATGGGCTCACCGTTTTCCGTCCCCTCTCGCCTGCCGCCATGGCCATGATGACCCGCAACGTGGAGGACTTCTACAAGGTCTTTGTGGGTCGTGTCGCCGAAGGGCGCCACATGACCTTCGATGAGGTGCATGCCATCGCCCGTGGCCGTGTGTGGACCGGTGCCGACGCCATCAAAATTGGACTCGTTGATACCCTCGGCGGCCTCGACCTGGCCCTGCGCATCGCCGCTGAGAAAGCCGGCATCGACCGCTACACCGTCAAAGATTACCCCAAGGAGAAAGACACCTGGACACAACTGTCTGAACTCTTCGGAGAGAGCGACGACAGCGACCTGGACCTGCTGGCCAAGATACGCCTGGCCCGCAAGCGGAAATCCGAAAGCGGAAAGTGGAGCGTCTTGAACCGCATGGAACAGGACATCCAGTACATCAGCACCGCCGAAGGCCTCCAAGCAAGGATGCCGTTTGTAATCCTCGGCGAATAAGCAGCTACAAATCGTCTAAACACAAGGGCACCGAGGTATGACATAACCTTGGTGCCCTTGCTTTATCATTCCATCAACGTTTTACTCCAGGCCTTTCAACGTCAGGCTGATGCGGTGGCGGCGTAGATCAACCTCCAGCACTTTGACTTTCAGGTGCTGATGGAGGTGGACCACTTCGTTCGGGTCGTTCACACGCCGATTGGCCATCTGGCTGACGTGCACCAAACCGTCCTGATGCACGCCGATATCGACGAAGGCTCCAAAGGCGGTGATATTGGTCACGATGCCCGGCAGCACCATTCCCTCTTTCACGTCCTCGATGCGGGTCACGTTCTTGTCGAACTCGAAGACTTCGAACTTCGCCCTCGGATCCAACCCTGGTTTCTCCAATTCCTTCATGATGTCCTGCAGCGTCGGGAGACCACAATCTTTTGAGACAAAGTCCTCCAGACGTATTTTTCCTCTCAACTCTTTGTCTTTCATCAAAGTCTGCACGTCGGCGCCGACCGAAGCGGCCATCTTCTCCACCAGGGCGTAGCGTTCGGGGTGCACAGCGCTGCGGTCCAATGGATTCTTCGATTCGCGTACCCGCAGGAAGCCTGCACACTGCTCGAAAGCCTTGTCGCCGAGACCTTTCACATCATGCAGCGCCTCACGCGAGACAAAGGCTCCGTTGCGGTTGCGGTGTTCCACTATCTTGTCGGCCAACGCGGGGCCGATGCCGCTGACATACGACAGCAGTTCCCGCGAGGCGGTGTTGAGCTCCACCCCCACCGAGTTGACGCACGACACCACCGTGTCGCTCAGGCTCCCGGCCAGCATCTTCTGATCCACATCGTGCTGATACTGACCCACTCCAATACTCTTGGGGTCTATCTTCACCAGTTCGCTGAGGGGGTCCATCAGACGGCGACCGATGCTGACGGCGCCACGCACGGTGACGTCGTAGTCGGGGAACTCGCGGCGAGCCACGTCGCTGGCGCTATAGACACTGGCGCCGGCCTCGCTGACGCTGACAGCGATGACTTTGTTTTTAAAATGACAACGCTGCACCACCTCTTCCGTCTCGCGGCCGGCGGTGCCATTGCCGATGGCGATGGCTTCTATCTGGAAGGCCTCCGCCAAGGCTTCGAGTTTGGCCACAGCCGCACGCTCCTCGCGCACCGAGGTGAAGGGATAGATGGTTTCGTTGTGAAGCAGTTGTCCCTGTGCATCGAGGCACACCACCTTGCAGCCTGTACGGAAGCCCGGGTCGATGGCCAGGGTGCGTTTCTGCCCCAGGGGAGCCGCCAGGAGCAGCTGGCGCAGGTTCTCGGCAAAGACGCGGATGGCTTCCTTGTCGGCCTTCTCCTTCAGCAGGTTGCGGAACTCGGTTTCTATCGAAGGCTGTATCAAGCGCTTGTAGGAATCCTCCACAGCCAATTGGATTTGCTCCCTGCACTGGCCATTGACCACTGACCACTGGCCGCCCATCGAAGCAATAGCCTCGTCGTCCTTCTCGGGTTTCACGTGTACCTTGAGCACGCCGGCCTCCTCGCCCCGAAAGAGGGCCAATATCCTGTGCGACGGTGCTTTGGAGACAGGTTCCTTCCAGTCGAGCCACGACTCGAACTTGCCCACCCGCTCATCGTTCTCATCGACCCCGCGGGCCAACGCGGAGGAGAGCATCGCACGGCGGCGGAACACGCTGCGAACCCGGTTACGGACGGCGACGTCCTCGCTGATGCGCTCGGCGATGATATCGCGAGCCCCAGCCAGCGCCTCGTCGTTCCAGTCGCCCCACTTTCCACGCATAATCGCGTCGGCGACAGGCTCATAGCCTTTCTCGATGGCA
This sequence comes from Bacteroidales bacterium, assembly GCA_017960605.1. Taxonomy (GTDB): domain Bacteria; phylum Bacteroidota; class Bacteroidia; order Bacteroidales; family P3; genus Colimorpha. The sequence continues at coordinate 4,584 of JAGCYV010000045.1, forward strand.
ATGGTAGCGCGGGTGCGTCGCTTGGGGCGATAGGGCAGGTAGAGATCCTCGAGATCGGTCATACTCTCCACGGCCTCAATCCTCTGACGCAGTTCGTCGGTCAACTTGCCCTGTTCCTCGATACTGGAGAGGATGGCCTCGCGGCGCTTGTCCAGTTCCTTGAGTCGGAGCAGCAGGTCGCGGATGGCGGCAATCTGCACCTCGTTCAACGAGCCGGTGGCCTCCTTGCGGTAGCGGGCAATGAAGGGCACCGTAGCGCCCGATTCGAGCAATTCGATGGTTTTCTCAACCTGCCGGACATTGAGTTCCAGCCGGTTGGCAATGGTAGCGGCATAATTCATAATCTGCAAAGATACACAAAAAAAGCGAAACCGCCCGACACAAAAACGCACCTATACAATGCACTGACAATCAGCACCAAATCCCCTATGACCTAGTATTGACCTAGTATTAACCTAGTATTGACCTAGTATTGACCTAGTATTGACTTGGTAATGACTACAAAAAAAAAACGATGTCACAAGGGGGTCAAGAGGGTGTCAGGCCATTGTCAAACTGGTGTTAAGCTATAGGTGAAAGGTGCCTGAAGGGAAATGTTTTTGTTAAAAAAAAATATTTTTTTATACATATCGGAAAATATGTGTATTTTTGCACTCAATATTGAAATAGAAAACAAACCTAAAAAAACACATTATGAAAAAAGCATTATTCTTTTTGGCCGTTGCCCTGATGGGCTTGGCCGCCAATGCCCAGGTCGCCTTCGAGGAGAACTTCGACAATGTAAGCACCCCGAACGGAATCGGTACCGTCCCCGACGGTTGGACTCTTTACGGCGATGGCTTGGCCAACGCTAACTCGAGCCCTGTCTCCTATATGAACGACAGTTGGACGATTATCCGTTTCTCGGGTGAAACTCCTGCCGCCTACTCATCGACATGGACCGCCAACCCCGCCGATGTCGATCGCTGGATGGTGACCCCGCAAATCAACATCCCCACCACGGGCTACTACCTGACGTTCTACGCCATGATTCCCAACGCCAACTATCCCGAAGCTTTCAAGGTGATGGTGAGCACCACCGGTACTGCCAAGGCCGATTTCACCACCACCCTGCTTGACGAGCCCCAAGCCACCGAGGAGGGCACCCGTATCGTGAACCTCGATGCCTATGCCGGCCAGAACATCTACCTTGCCTTCGTCAACTACGGCTACGACAAGGTCTATATCGGCATCGACGACATCAAGGTGTCCCTGATGCCTGCCAACAGCCTTGCCTTTGCTGGCGCTGCCGCCACACCCTATACCGCCATTGGTGGCGAATGCACCGTGAAATTCGCCACACAGAACACCGGTTCCGCTCCCCTGACCTCCTACGACTACGCTGTGACCGTCAACGGCACCGCTCTCGGCGAGACCCACCATGTGACCGGCGTGAATTTAAGCACATTCAACTATGACATCCAGACCATTACCGTTCCCGTGGATGCCGTCGGCCAGTACACCATCGGCATCACTGTGAGCAACCCCAACGGCCAGACCGACCCTGACCTGACCGACAACAGCGGTAATGCCAGCACCAATGGCTTCGATCCCAGTACCTTCTCGCACTCCGTGCTGCTTGAAAACTTCACCACCGCTGTGTGCCAGTACTGCCCCGGTGGCCACGAAACCCTCATCGAAGCCTCTGCTCCCTTCAGCGGCAACGTGGTGTGGGTGGCCCATCACACGGGCTACGGTTCTGACAACATGACCCTCCATCAATCGGAAGAAATTGCAGGTTATTTCCCCGAAAATGCACAGTACTATTCCGACTGGGTTCCTGGCCTTTACGGAGCCTATGCCGACCAGAATCACAGTTCCTTTGCTCCTGCTATGGCCATCGACCGTAACGCCACCTATGCTATCAACGCTGCCAATGGCGGTGTAGTAGGTAGCGTAGGTGATGCCAGCACAATTGCCAATAAGTTCATGCAGGCCCTCAGTACCCCTGCCAAGACCTCCATCGGATTGAACAACCTGAGCTACAACGCCAGCAACCGCGAGGTGAAGGTGACTGTGGAAGGCATGTTCCTTGAAAACTTCAGCGATGAACTCCGCCTAAACGTGTGGGTTATCGAAGACGGCATCATCGGTTCCCAGATTAGCGCCACAGAAGGCCAGCTGAGCAACTATGAGCACAACCACGTGCTGCGCACCCTGGTGACCCCCACCTGGGGTGAAAATGCCTTCAACATGGGCACCAATCGCGGCAACACCTTCAAGAAGAGCTACACCTTCACCCTGGCCAACAACATCAACGCCCAGAACGCCCGCATCGTGGCCTTCGTTGCCAAAGCCGGTTCAAGTGAGAGCGTGTTCAACGACCGTCACGTCCTCAACTCGATCCAGAGCCGCTATCTGACCGACGAGCGCTTGGACATCCAGTCGGTCGATATGGAGGCCAGCATGAAGGTCTATCCCAACCCCGCCACCGAGATGGCCTACATCAGCACCAACGGCATCATCCGCAGCATGATCCTGACCGACATCAGCGGCCGTCGCATCCAGGAGGTCAGCAACATGAACGTCAACGAGATTGAACTGAATGTGAGCCGCCTCGAGGCCGGCATCTACTTCATCAGCGTCACCACCGACGAGGGCACGACTACCCAGAAACTGAACGTGGTGAAGTAAGCAGTGGTCCATGGCCAGTGGCCAGTGACCCGTGAGTTGAAAAAAAGTGACGCGGGATGCAATAAAGAATTGCATCCCGCGTTACGATATATATTTTATTCATAATATATGAAACGAATAGTGACAATCGCCGCCCTGATGCTCTGCTTCACGGGGGCATTCTCGCAGCAGGTGGCATCGCGCGCCAAAGCGCTGCGCATGCTGGCATTCAGCCGTCCGGAGTACCAAATCAAGGACATCAAGGTCTATACCGACACGATGACGGTCTATTCGCTGTCGGCCGACATCATCTACCCCCTCGGGGTGTGGACGTCGGTGGAGCAGTATATCACCGACAACCAATTGTCATGGTACCGCGAGATCGGGTACAAGAAATACTACGACTCGATGGAGGTCAGCGTGAACCGCATGCGTCGCTATGACGACAGCTATATCGACATGTATTACAGCATCTGGACCAAGAAGGTGGAGCTGCTGGGCGGCTACCTGGCCGACTCGGAGGTGATACTGGCCAACGGAGTGCACGTGGGCATGTCGAAGGATGACGTGTTCAAGGTGTTCTTCAAAAAGTACCCGAAGTCCTACACCAGCGACGTGGCGGTGCTGAAGGTGGTGAGCGGCGCCAACGAGGTGGCCGAAATCTATACCTTTAAAGGCCAGAAACTGCGTCACATCAAGATAGAGACAGCGTATAAGTATTATTGATGAAACGCACCGCGCTGTTTTTCGGTTCGTTCAATCCGATTCATGTCGGACACCTCATCATCGCCAACACCATGCTCCAACATGAGGAGATTGACGAGGTGTGGTTGGTGGTAAGCCCCCAGAACCCACTGAAAGAACGCGCCTCGCTGCTGGCCGACCACCACAGGTTACAGATGGTGCAACGGGCGGTGGATGACAACTACGCGCTTCGGGTGTGCGACATCGAGATGCACCTTCCCATACCCAGCTACACGGTGGTGACCCTGGCGGCACTGGGCGAGAAATATCCCGACCGAGAGTTCTGCCTCATCATGGGCAGCGACAACCTGGAGACCTTCCACCGCTGGCGCAACTATGAGTATCTGCTTGAACACTATAGGATTTACGTCTATCCACGTCCCGGCTCGGAGCAATGCCGGCTGAAGGAGCACCCGAATGTAACGATGGTCGATGTGCCGATGATGGACATCTCATCGACCTATATACGCAACCAAATCAAGGAAGGGCACGACGTGCGTTACCTGCTCACCGAACCGGTGTATAAATACTTGAAAGAGATGCATTTCTATGAGTAGGTAAGAAGTTAAAAAGGTTTTGAATATGAAGAAGATTGTCAAGATATTGCTGTGGGTGGTCGGCATCGTGCTGGCCCTGCTCATCGTGGTCTCGCTGCTGGCGGGACCCATCGCCAAGGGTTATGTGAACAAGAACGGCGAAAAGCTGACAGGCCGCCATGTGCAGGTGGACCGCATCGGGCTCAACCTGCTGACCGGCAGCGTCAAGATAGCGGGCCTGGAGGTCTATGAAGAAGACAACACCACCGTGTTTGCCGGCTTCGACACCCTCAGCGTACGTGCCTATCTACTCCAGCTGCCGTTCAAGACCGTAAACCTGCGGCACATCACCTTGGCGGGACTGCACGCCAACTTGTTGCAGGACGGAAACCGATTCAACTTCAGCAGCCTGCTCGACCACTTCAAAAGCGACAAGCCCGACGAGGAAAAGGACACCACGCCGAGCGAATGGGTACTGAAATTCTACAACATACGCATCAGCCACGCCCACCTGTACTATCGCGACCTGCGTAGCAACAAAGCCTTGAACCTGCCCGACGTGGGGTTGCAGGTGCCCGGCTTCGTGCTCGGCGGCAAGGAGAAGACAGAGGGCGGACTGAACCTGGCCTTCGACAAAGGAGGCCGGCTGAGCGCCAACGCCCACTATGACGCCGAACAGGGTGGCTTCAATGCCTCGGTGGATCTGACCGACTTCTCGCTGCGCAACGTGGAGGGATATATACAGGACATCGTGGCGCTGAGCGAGGTGAACGGCAATCTGACGGCCCACATCACCGCCCAGGGTAAGACCGACGAGCTGCTGAAGAGCCGCATAGGAGCCGACCTGTCACTGACAGAGGTGGATTTGCGTGACGAGAACAGCCAACTGGCCGGACTGAACGCACTGACCGTCAAAGTCAATAATATCAACCTCGATGCCAACAGCTACGACATCGCCGAGGTGCATCTGGACGGCCTGACGGCCACCTACGAGCAATACGACGGCTACACCAACCTGAGCCGCCTGATGAAGAAGAAAGAGACGACGGAAGAGGCTGATACCACAGAGACCCAAGAGCAGCCCGAGCCCGACAGCACCGCAAAGAAGTCGCCCATGCAGCTGCATGTGGGCAACCTGCTGGTGGAGAACTGCACACTGACCTATGTCGATCACACCCTGCCGGAGGAGTTCCGCTTCCCTGTTACCGGACTGACCGTCACCGCCTCGGACCTCACCACCAGCGGAGACAACAACGCCCGTGTGCGTGCCTCGCTGCCGGGTGGCGGCCATCTGGCTGTGCGGTGGAACGGCAATATCAGCGACTGGAAACAGCACCAAGACCTGTTCCTCACCGTCAAAGGGCTGGATCTGCGGCAGTTCACGCCATGGGCACTGGCTTACATCGGCCAGCCCATCGAGGAGGGCATTTTCGGCCTCACCTCGCGCAACAGCATCAACGCCAGTAACCTGAATGGGCAGAACAGCATCGACATCTACAAGGCCAACGTCGGTCAACGCCGCAAGGACATCGACGCCAAACTCAACCTGCCCGTCAAAGCCGCCCTCTACATCCTCAAGGACAAGGACGACAAGATACTGATAGACATGCCTGTGAAGGGCAACATAGACAATCCCGAATTCAACTACATGAAGGTAGTGTGGAAGACCCTGGGCAACCTGATTGTCAAGGTGGCCACCTCGCCGGTGCGTGCCCTCGGCAACGCCTTCGGGATGAATGGAGAAAGCCTCGACTTCATCGCCATGGAACCCAATCAGCACGGCCTGACCTCGGAACAATACCACACCCTCGGACAGCTGGCTACCATCGCACAGAGCGACAGCCTCATCATACTCACCCTCGAACGCCGCATGCCGGAACCGGCCAACGACACCGTAGCCCGAGGCTATGACATGCTGAACATGCAGATTATGCACTACATGGAAGACCAGGGTGTGCGCGACGGACAGGTGCGCATCACCACCGGCGAGGCTCCCGCCAAGGGCGAGAAAAACGGCTATGCGGTCAGCTCGGAAATGAAGATTGACGAATAACAGACAATGGAAGAAGACACCATATTCACTCAGCCCCCTGTGGCAGACTACAACGACGACTCCATCGTCCACCTCGAGGACATGGAGCACATACGGCTCCGCCCCGGTATGTATATCGGCAAGCTGGGCGACGGCTCCTCGCACGACGACGGCATCTATGTGCTTATCAAAGAGGTCATCGACAACTCGATAGACGAATTCACCTCGGGCTTCGGCAAAAAGATTGAGGTGAAAATCAACTTCGCCGAGCGCAAGGTAAGCATCCGCGACCACGGCCGCGGTATCCCGCTGCTCAAGATGGTCGATGCCGTCAGCAAGCTGAACACCGGTGCCAAGTACGACAGCAAGGTATTCCAGAAGTCGGTAGGCCTCAACGGCGTGGGTACCAAGGCCGTCAATGCTCTCTCATCCTGGTTCAGGGTGCAGTCTATCCGTGAGGGCAAAACCCGCATTGCCGAGTTTGCCGAAGGCAAGCTCACCAACGACAGCGGGATCAAAGCCGACAACAGTGCGGATTCCGGCACCTTGGTGGAGTTCATCCCCGACGCCAAGCTCTTCGGCAACTACCACTTCATCAGCGAATATGTCGAGCGCCGCATCTGGAACTACTGCTACCTCAACCGCGGCCTGACGATGTACTACAACGACCGCCGCTACTATTCCAAGAACGGCCTCCTCGACCTGCTGGAGAACAACCTGCAGTCCGAGCCCCTCTACCCCATCATCCACATCAAGGAGGGCGACTTCGAAGCCGCCTTCACCCACATCAACGGGCAGAGCAACGACTACTACTACAGCTTCGTCAATGGACAGCACACCACCGAGGGCGGTACCCATCAGAGCGCCTTCCGCGAGGCCTACGCCCGTGTGGTCAAGGAGTTTATCAAGAAAGACTATCCGCCCGAGGTCATCCGACAGGGATTGGTCTGCGCCCTCTGCGTCCGCATCCAGGAGCCTGTCTTTGAGGCCCAGACCAAGACCAAACTGGGCTCCACCCACCTCGAGCCCAACAAGACCGACGGCACCAACGACAGCCCGCTGCTCAAGACCTACGTGCTTGACATCCTCAAACGCCACCTCGACAACTACCTCCACATCCATGCCGACACCGCACAGGCCCTCCTCGACAAGATCAACGCCAACGAGAAGGAGCGCAAGGAGATAGCCGGCATCAAGAAGGTGGCTCGCGAAGCCGGCAAGAAGGCCAGCCTCAACAACCGCAAGCTCCGCGACTGCCACGTGCACTACAACTCCAACCATGCACGCCGGCTGGAAAGCACCATCTTCATCACCGAGGGAGACTCGGCCTCCGGCTCCATCACCAAAAGCCGCGACGTGGAGACCCAAGCCGTCTTCTCGCTCCGCGGAAAGCCCAAGAACATCATGAAGATAGACAAGGTGGAGGTCTATAAGAACGAAGAACTCAACCTGCTGCACAACGCCCTCGACATTGACGAAAGCATCGAGAACCTGCGCTACAACAACGTGGTCATCGCCACCGATGCCGATGTCGATGGCATGCACATACGCCTGCTGCTGCTCACCTTCTTCCTGCGCTTCTACCCAGAACTCATCTCCTCGGGCCACGTCTATATCCTTCAGACTCCCCTCTTCCGCGTACGCAACAAACAGAAAAACACCTATTGCTACACCGACGAGGAGCGCGTGGCTGCCATCAAATCCACCCCGGGCGCCGAAATCACACGATTCAAGGGCTTGGGCGAAATCAGTCCCGACGAGTTCAAAAATTTCATCGGGAAAGACATGCGGCTCGACCCCGTGCTGTTGCATAAAGACTTCGACATCAAGGGAGTACTCGGCTTCTATATGGGCGACAACACCCCCGAACGTCGCGAGTTCATCATGCAGAACCTCCGCATCGAAGACGACGAAAGCATTGTGGTGGCATAAAAAAATTTGGTCAGTTTTTCTTTTTTTACTAATATTGCACTCAAATCCACCTCTATGGCAACTACCCATAAACACAAAAAGAATCTGATTGTCAGCTACAAAAACCTCACTGACGACCTCAAGGAATTGTTCAAAGAAGCCTATCCGGAAGGCTATAGCAACTACATCACCAAGTTCACCAAGCCCAACGGAGAGTCCATCTTCATCGTTCCCTTCGAGACCGACGACACCGCCTATATGGTCAAGTTCGACGTCAAAATAGACACCCTCGGAGAGGACCTCGACAAAGCCCTCTTCGACGATGACAGCGAAGAGGCCAAAGACGACGAGTTCGCCCCCTTGAGCGAGGCCATCGAGAAAGAAGAGGAGACCACCTCGCACCGCGAACGCCATCTGCGTCACGGCGACTTCGAGGACATCCTCGACGAGGACAAGAAGAAGAAAGCCACCCTTGGCATCGACAAGGAAGGCCTCAAGGAAGCCCTCGGCGACGACTCGGACGACGAGGAGATAGACAGCTACGACCGCATCGACGAAGAGGAAGAACCCGACGACGACTTCGAGCCCTCCGACGAGGACCTGCGCGGCATCGAAGACGAATTCCTCGACGCCGAGATTCCGCCCCTCGACGCCACCATCCCCGAAGAGGAGATGGCCAAGCCCACCCCTGCACCCAAGAAGAAAAGCGCCAAAAGTGCTCCCGCCGCTAAAAGTACTCCTGTCGCCAAAAGCGCCAAGACCGTCAAAAGCGCGCACGTCGCCAAAATCGTCAAAAGTGCGCCCGTCGCCAAAAGCGTCAAAACCATCAAGAGTACCCCAAGCTCCAAGAAAAAGAAATAATCCATAAAACCCATTTACCATGAAAAGAACAGTAAAAGTATTGTGCCTCGCCGCCTTGATGATTGGCTCCTGCCTCAGCGCTTCGGCCCAGTTCCGCCAGTCGATTTTCTTCAACGTTAACGCCCCTACCGGAGACTTCGCCTCTGCCGTTACCCCTGCTGACAACCGTAACGTCTGGGCCATGCCTGTGGCCACTCAGAACGTACCCCTCGGCTACTCCGAGATCGGCAAGAACGCCAGCATCGGCTTCGGCCTCGGCTACCGCGTCAGCTACCGCTTCGACGTGGGAATGGGCATGGTAGCCCCCTTCCTCCAGGCCGACTTCTTCTGGAATTCCATCAGCAGCAGCCTGAGCGACGAAGACCGTGCAGCCCGTGCCGACGCCACGCCCACCTATATCAATGTCCCCGTGCAGCTTGGTGTCTCCTACCTCTATGACCAGCTCTGGAACGACATCACCCCCTATGCCGAGTTCGGTATCGGTGTCGATGGCATGTTCATCACCAGCGAGGGTCCTTGCCACTGGACCGCCCCCATTACCGGCACCACTATCAGCTCCGGCAAATACTCCTATGACCCCAGCTTCGCTGTGGCCTTCTCGTTCGGCCTCGGTGCCTACTTCGGCCGTCACGTCAGCGCCGGTCTCTACTACTACGCCCTTGGCCAGCACACCATCGACTACACCGCTAAGACCCAAAAAGAAGCCCTGAGTGACCTCGAGCGCAACTACTATTTGGCCAACCCCACCAGCCGTAGCGTAGGCAGCTTCGCCCTCCGCATCGGCTTCCACTTCTAAGAAGACATCGATTATCACCCCATACCCGTCGGGGCGAAGGATAAACCTTCGCCCCGACTTCTTTTATGCCCTCATACCCTCTCCGACTCCACTCAACCCCCTCTCCGTTGAAAAACGGATGGGCAACGGAGTTGACTCGATGTTGATGACTTGAAAACAGGATCCAGACACAAACTTTTTCAAGATATAAAGAAAAAGTCGTATCTTTGCACTCCGATGAGAAAGCTGTTCGCAATATTCATCTTCATCTTGTGCCTCACGGCCACCGGCTTCGCACAGGTCATCCGCAACACCGACAATGCCGTCATCGCGAAAATCGACAACGACGGTACCGTGAGGAGCAGCAACAACTTCATGATAGCCCGCATCAACGACAAAGGCGAGGTACGCGACAACAGTAACCGCTACCTGGGCAAGGTGGAGAATGACGGCACCGTACGGGACAAAAACAACACCTTCCTGGGCAAAATCGAGTCCAACGGGACGGTCCGCGGCCGCAACAACTTCACCCTCGGCAAAGTGGATGGCGACGGAAATATCAGAGACAACTCCAACCGCATCATCGGTCACGCCAAAGGCGTGCCGGTGAAACAGGCTGCCCTATACTTCTTCTTCCATCTGCTACAATAAAACCGCCCGACAACTCCCCCCCCTGTGCAATATATCCTGTTCGGCATGCCGAACCGACATTTTTTCGAACCAAGTACGATTAAAACCATATGATTGTTTGTGGGAAGGATTGCGGGCTGCGCTGACTTCGTCTGCACTACTACACTTCGGAAGTGCCCGAACAAGTTCAGCACTTCTCTCAGCTTCCGTAGCTACCACGATCCGTAGGGGGAGGGCTTTACCTAAATCAGACAGACAGTCCGCAGGGCGGGCTTTGCTTTTTTTTTTGCCGTCCACCTTTATGCAAGCAAACTTGCAACAGTGGACGACACAAAAAAACAGGTTGCTGTTGCAACCTGTCTGTCTGATTTTAGGTAGCGGGGGAAGGATTCGAACCGACGACCTCCGGGTTATGAGCCCGACGAGCTACCACTGCTCTACCCCGCACTCTGTTAAATTGAAAATTGAAAGTTGAAAATTGAAATTATCCTATTTCTTTTTTCGCATTTCTCTTTTCAAAATCGAGTGCAAAAGTACGAACATTTTTCCTTTCGGCCAAATTTTTCTTGGTATTATTTCGCTACCTCTTGATTATTTGCCTCTTATAGATAGTCTCGGCGGTATGGATCATAACGGTATAGGTGCCCGACGGAAGCCTCTCAAGCGATATTTTGGCCTTGCCGCCAACGACCTGCCGCTGGATGACCACACGTCCCCAGGCGTCGATGATGTTCACCGTAACATCCTCGGCATCGGTCAGGGAGAGGTTGAGATGGTCTTCGGTGGGATTGGGCCAGAGGCTGGGGCCGTTGTCATCGACCACATTCTGAATGCTGACTGAGGAATCGACCCAAAGGGCATAGAACTCTATATTGCTGCGGAACTTGACGCGGTCGCCGGCACGATAGATGGTATTGTTGCCCCGACGGTCGCGACACCAACCGCGGAAACGGAATCCGGGGATGGTGAAGGGACACTCAGGCATCTCGAGGGTATCGGTGCAGCAATAGCGTATCTCAAACCGGCTACCCTGTCCTCCATTGGGGAGGAAACTGAGCAACAGCAGCGGATAGCGGGTGAGATGCAGATAGTACATGGTGTCGAGGTGACGCAGATGGGTGTCGCAGGTATAGGGCGGAAGGACATAATCGAGGAAGGTGTAGCTGTTGGCACCGGCACAGACGGTGTCCCATACCTCGATGGTGTCGAAGGTTTCGGGCACAGGGACTATGCCGAAGATGGCACCCTGATCCTCGTTAAAGGTGTAGGTGGCATTGCCGCCCGCTCCGCCGGAACCGGGGGCGAGGTTGTTCATAGCATAGAAGCCGTTGCCGTAGCCGCCCCAACCCCAGTTGAAATGGTAGTGGGTGTCGAGGTCGGAGCCATCGAGGACAAAAGCGTGACCACCGCCACTGTTATCGGAGCCGTCATATAATATCGGACGGCCAAGGGCCAGGTCGGCATCAATCATCGAGAGCCACACACTGTCGGAATACCCATCACGAACGCGGTAGTAGAGCGACGACTCATACTTGAAATAGCGACGGAAAGCATTCGTGGCACAGGCATCAATATTGCCCCAACAGGCGGTATAGGCGCCGCTGGCCGAGGGGCTGTACATCATATCAACCGCTACACCGCAATGGTAGCTCAGGAGGCTGACCGCATAAGCCTGCTCATCGGAAGCTGTAGAATTAAGCGACACAGGCATCTGCTCCCACAGGTAGGTGGTGTTGCCGAAATTGGCCGACAGCAGACCGTAGGCGGCATCGCCCTGATGGCGGGCTTGGTGCATGTAGCTGTGGCTTCCGGTGCCGCAGGAAGGATGGTTCCAGCGCTTCATAATCTGAGCCATAGCGGTAGCCACACAACCCACCACCGCACGGTCGTGACGGAGGGTGTCGTAAGGACACTGGCGGTTGTACGGGTCGCTCTGGTTCCACTTGACCGGCACCAAAGCAGGGATGTTTTGCAACGAGAGCGGCTCGACAGGCATCGGCCCGTCCAGCAACGCAGCCCAACGGGGGTGGACAGGAGCATCGGCCGGACAGGCGGCAATCTGGGCTTCATAGCCCGACAGCCAGTAGCGCAGTTCGGGATTCAGCTCCCGTGTGGGGAACGGATCCTCGAAGGAATAACCCAGAATGGGGAGTGCGCAGTCGTCGGCCGAGACAACCACAAAGCCCTCTTCGCCATTGACGAAGACATAGAGATGGGGCACCTCGTCAAAGGTAACCGCCTGCATGGTGTCGAGCGCCTTCTGCGTCTGCGGACGGTAGCTGTTCCAGAAATGAAGGGCTGCCTTGTGGGCGGTCTGCCGGCTCACGGGAGCGGCCGCAAGCATCAGCGGCACCAGCACTAAGGCTGCCAATATCAGGTTCTTTCTTTTCATCGTCGTTATTTGTTGTTTTTGATTCCTTCGTTGAGCCAAGCCACAAATTTGTTCACATCGCGGTCGTACTTGTAGTTCTCACGGGTGAGCACCTTGCCGTCGGCGTTGATGATGACGTAATAGGGCTGGGCGTTCATATTATATTCAGTCTTCTGAAAGTTCAAATTCTTGCGTCCAAGGGTCTTTAATGTGCGACCTTTCTCGTCGATGACCCATTCGTCCTCGGGTAGCTCGATGGTATTCTCATCGGCGTAGAGCGAACACATGACGAATTCCTCGTTCAGGATGCGTTTCACCTCGGGGTCGGTCCACACATAATGCTCCATCTCACGACAGTTGGCGCAGGTCTTGCCGGTGAAGTCGATAAAGACAGGCTTGCCCTGCTGACGGGCGTAGGCTTTGGCCTCGTCGAGGTCGAAGAAAGCCTCGAAGCCCAGCGGCACATGCAGCTTGTCGGCATACTTGCGGTCGGCGGGCAGCTTGCCATACTGGATTGTCTGATTGCTTGATTGATTGATTGCTTGAGTATTTTCGGCCACAATCTTTTCGATGTTGAAACTCTGGCTCTCCATCGGAGGCAGGAAGCCGCTGATGCCCTTGAGCGGAGCACCCCACAGGCCGGGAATCATCCATACCACAAAGGCGAAGTCAGCGATGGCGATAAAGAGACGCAAGGTACTGATTTCCTTCACCTCGTCGTCGCCTTTGAAACGCAGCTTGCCGAGCAGGTAGAAGCCCAGCAAGCCGAAGATGACGATCCACAGGGCCAGATAGGTGTCGCGCGGCAGGAGTCCCCAGTTGCAGTAGAGGTCGGCCTGCTGGAGGAATTTGAGGCCGAAAGCCAGCTCGAGGAAAGCGAACGTCACCTTGACGGTGTTGAGCCAGCTGCCGCTCTTCATGTTCTTGAGTGCCTGCGGGAACATAGCCAGCAGGGTGAATGGGGCGGCAAAGCCGATACCGAAGCCCAACATGGTGACCAGCGACACCCAACGGTCGGTGCTCGAGGTGGTGAGGCCCACCAGAGCGGCGCCGAGGATGGGGCCGGTGCAGCTGAACGACACCAGCACGGTGGTCAGTGCGATGAAGAAAGGAGCCAGGAGACCACCCTTGTCGGCCTGCTGGTCGCTGCTGTTGATCCATTTCTCCGGCATCTTGATTTCAAACAAGCCGAAGAAACTCAACGCAAAGACCAGGAAGATAATGAAGAACAGCAGGTTGGGTATCCAGTGAGTGCCGATGAAGTAGAGCGCCTCGGGGCCGAAGATGAGGGCCAGGATGGCACCCAGGACGGCGAAGAGGAACACTATCGAGAATCCGAACATCCACGCCTGACGACGGTTCTTTCGCTTGTCGTCGCTGTTGTGCATGAAGAAGTTGACCGTCATCGGTATCATCGGGAAGACACAGGGGGTGAACATGGTGAGGATACCGCCGCCGATGGCCAGCAGGAAGATCACCAACAGGTTCTGGCCTTTCTTCTCGGGCTCGGGAGCAGCTTCATTCTCGGTGGCGACGGCGACCGTATCGTCGGTCACAGCCTCTTCTGCAGCCTCCATCTCGGGCTCCGCAGCCGCTGCTTCAACCGCAGCAACGGCCTCCTCGACCTTGGCGCCCGGCACCTTGAAGCTGATGTCGTGGTCCTCGGGGGCGATGCAGCTGCCGTCGTTGCAAAGCTGGTAGCTGACCACACCCTTGACGGTGAAGTCCTTCTCGCTGAGACGCTTGATTTTCTGTTTGAACACCACCGTACCGCTGAACGACTTGACCACACATTGGAAGATATCGTCCATCTCCTCGTGGGGCTTCGGTTCCTGCACCTTGCCGACACGCTGATAGTCGGGGCTGTCGTTGAAAGAGAACTCGATGGCCAGCGGCCCGTTGGGGTCGGTGTATTGCGAATAGAGGTGCCAGCCGGCATCCAGCTTGGCTGTCATCACCAACTCGGCCTCGGTGGCAGACGTCTCCTTGACGCTGTAGGTCCACTTCACCGGGTCGAGCTGCTGGGCCTTTAAGGTGAAAGGTGAGAGGTGAAAGACGAGCGGTATTGCCAACGCAACCACCACTCTCGATATAACAGACTTTACTCTCATATTATTTGAGGTTGAATTTGATTTTCTTCTCCCCGCGAACCGTCAGCACCCCAACGTAGTACATACCCTTCGGCATGCGGTTGATCATGATTTTCTGGTTGTTCTTGTAGTTGTTCACCGTCTTGACCACCTTGTTGTTGCGGTCGGTGAAGGTCACGGTGGCCGAGGGGCTCTCGATGGTGATGGTGATGTAACCCTCGTTCAGGTGGGGGTTGATACGCACCCTCTCGTCGCTGGCACCCTGCTGGGCAGGTTGAGATTGCCCCGACGGCTGGGTGGTAGGTTTCTGTGCCACAGGCACCTCGCGTTCAGGCATCTTGAAGCCCGACAGACGGGCGAGGCCCTTGGTGTCGCTGCCAAACCAGCAGTCGCCGTTGCGGCCGATGGAAATCTTGTAGATATTGCCCGCTGGCAGAGGGCTGTTTTTCGTGGTGAAGACCTGCCAGCGATCGACTCCGTCGAACACCGCCGCACCTGCATTGGTGCCGATCCACAGCATTCCCTCGTTGTCGATGGCGATGTCGTTCACCTGGTTGCCGGGCAGCGGGCTGTTGGCCGTATTCCAGATGTGCCACTCCTCGCCGTCGAAGTTGGCCAATCCGTTGAGGGTGCCGAACCACTTCACGTTGTTCTTGTCGATGGCGATGGCGGGCACGATGTCGTCCGGCAAGCCGGAATTCTGCACCGTGTAGCTCACCCAGCGGCGGTCGTTGAACACACTCACGCCGGCGTTGGTGGTAATCCATTTGCGGTTGGCGCGATCGACCGCCAGGTCGAGCACAAAGTCGCTCAGCAAGCCGCAGTCCTCCGGCGTGTAGCGCTCCCACGTATAGCCGTCGTAGCGCACCAGGCCGCCCAGCGTCACGCCAATCCAGAACACGCCGTCGTTGTCCTGCGTTATCTCCTTGATAAACTTCATCTTCAGGCGACGAGTCTCGGTGGCGTACTCGGTCCAATGGGTGCCGTCGAACTCGATGACGCCGTAGTCGTCGGTGCCGATCCACACCACGCCGCGCTTGTCAGTCATCAGGCAGTTCACCGACTGGTCCTTCAGCTTCTCGTTGAACATGGCGTAGTCGAGCCACGAGCCGCCGTTCAAGCGGCAGAGCCCCTGATAGGTACCCACCCAGGCGCCCTTGCTGTCGGCGGCAATGGCGGAGATATTGTTGCCTCCGATGTCGGAATTCTTCGTGTTATAGACGGTCCAGGTGCCGTTCTGCGCCGTCAAGGTGAAAGGTGAATGGTGAATGGTGAAAAGCATGGTCGCCATCAACACCTTTCCAAATATTTTTCTTGTCTTCATCATCATGTTTGTTTATCCGTTTTATGGGTGACTTCTCCCCCTCACCATTCACCTCCCACCTTTCACCTTGTTCATGTCTTGTGTTTCTCTTTCTTTGCAGCGGGGAACAATATATTGTTCAGAATCAGCCTGTAGCCTGCTGAGTTGGGATAGAGCGAGAGATCTGTCGGCGGGTCGCCGATGAAGTGGCGGTAGTCCTCGGGGTCGTGGCCGCCGAGGAAGGTCCACGTGCCTTTGCCATAGTCGCCATGCAGATAGCGCACCTCGCCAAGCTCCTTGTTCTCAGCCAGTATCACACAACTGCTCTTCACCAGTTCGCGGTGGAAGGCGGTGGTCTGTCCCATGAATCCGTGCACCACACGTGTGTGGTTCTGCGTCAGCATGGTGGGTATCCAGTCCCATTTGGCCGAGAAGTCGAACAGCACGAAGAAGTCGGTCTTCTCGTTCACCCGCCGCTGACGTTCGCGGTCGTCGATATCGATGGTCGATATCTCGTACTCAGCTGGATTGGTACTAATACGGAAGTCTTTGAAAGCAAAGCATTTGCTGTAATCCAGCATCTGCTGGGCGTTGGGCTGCATGGGGTCGCCGTCGAACATCTCGGCACAGATATCCACCCCCTCGGCCGCCAGCGCCACATCGTAGCTGTCGGGGGCCGAGCACATGGCGAACAGGAAGCCGCCGCCCATCACAAAGTCCCTGATTTTCTTGGCCACAGCCAGTTTCAGGTGGCTCACCTTGCTGAATCCCAGCTTGCCGGCCGTCGCCTCCTGCAACCGCACGTCCTCGATGTACCACTGCTGGCTGCGGTAGTTGGCCCAGAACTTGCCGTATTGACCCGTAAAGTCCTCATGATGAAGGTGCAGCCAGTCGTAGGTCGGTAGCACGCCGGCCATCACCTCCTCGTCATACACCACATCGTAGGGTATCTCGGCATAGGTGAGCACCAGCGTGACGGCATCGTCCCACGGCAACTTGTTCTTCGGCGAATAGACGGCGATCTTGGGGGCTTTCTGCAGCTTCACGGCGTCCATGTTCACCCCCGGATCGGCGATATGGCTCAGGATGGCCGAACTCTGCCCGTCAGCAATCACCTCGCAGGTCACACCCCGCAGACGACACTCTTTCTCAATGCCTTCCGCATATTTTGTCATGAAGGAGCCGCCTCGGTAGTTGAGCAGCCAGGTCACCTCGGCCTCACGCTGCAACGTCCAGTAAGCCACACCGTAAGCCTTCAGGTGGTTCTTCTGCACCTCGTCCATCGGAATCACGATATAACTCGCCTGCGCCTGCGCGTATAAAAAAAGAGACAGCAGCAGCAGGCCCACGCCCTTCAGACGTGAACTCACCATACCCGTGCCCCAATTTTCAATTCTCAATTTTCAACTTTCAATTTAGTGCGGATAGGGGGGCTCGAACCCCCACTCCTCTCGGAACAAGATCCTAAGTCTTGCGCGGCTACCAATTACGCCATATCCGCATCTTCTTTTCGCACACCTGACTATCAACCCCTTGCACGGCACCTCCCGAAATCGGATGTCGAAAAACGGATGCAAAAATACACTTTTTTTTTCAATCCGACAGCGCCCGCCCCTGTTTTTAAGATTATTTTCAATCTGCAAGTATTTCGAATTTGGGGATACTAAAAAAGAAAAAAACGAGTTATTCATCACAAATGGCATCGACTATAAAGACCTACGGACCCGTTTTGTTCCTGCTGCTCCTGCTGGCAGCCGGACCGGCGGCGGCGCAACAGGAGCCTCCCAAGGGGCACTACACCTTTGCCACCGTGCTCGACGGCGACACCATTCCCCTCATCCGCATCCGCGAAGTGAACGTCTATGCTTCCGGCATGCTCCTCACCCAGAAGGAAATCAACAACAACAAGAAGCTGATACGCAACGTGCGTCTCATGCTCCCCTATGCCCAGGAGGGCCGCCGCCGTCTCGACGCCCTCGAGTATGAAATCGCCCTGCTTCCCAAGAAGCAGCGCCGCGAGGCCATCAAGCTGGCCGAGAAGCAGTTGCTGGCCGACTACAAGGACGAAATCTCCAACTACACCTTCTCCCAGGGCCTGGTGCTCATCAAGCTCATCGACCGCGAAACCAACCGCACCGCCTACAAGATTGTCGGCGAGTTGCGCGGCTCGCTGCGTGCCGGCCTCTACCAGACCCTCGCCAAGCTCTTCGGCTACAACCTCAAAGACGCCTTCGATCCCCAGCACGACGCCAAGGACGACCTCATCGACCGCATCTGCATCTCCATCGAACGCGGACAGATTTGACCACCATGAAAGGATACTGCCACCTCAAAACCGCCCCCCTGCGGGCCGACGCCTCCGACCGCAGCGAGATGGTGAACCAGCTGCTGCTGGGCGACACCATGGAAATCATTGAACAACAGGAGAAATGGTCCCTCGTCACCTGCGACTATGACGGCTACCGCGGATGGGTTGATAACAAGCAGTACATCCCCTTCGCCTCTGCGGCCGACCTCGCCGAACGCCTCTTCCTCGACACCCCCTACCTCTGGGGCGGCCGCTCGACCGGCGGCATCGACTGCTCGGGTCTTACCCAGGTGTGTTTCAAGGCTTTGGGCATCTGGCTTCCACGCGACGCTTCGCAGCAGGTCACCTGTGGCGACGAGGTGTGTTTGTGCGACGTGCAACGCGACGACCTCGCCTTCTTCCATAACCCGGAGGGGCGCATCGTGCATGTGGGCATCTGTCTCGGTGACGGGCACATCATCCACTCGTCGGGGTGCGTGCGCATCGATGTACTTGATTCCAAGGGTATTTACAACGAAAAAGCGCACGCCTACTCGCATGCGCTCCATTCCATCCGTCGGGTGAAAGCCTGACTCCTCAACCTTCCAACATCATCGACAGCATCCGCTTGTGCGACAGCGGAGCAGGGCAGGTACCGTCACGATACTCGTAGAGACATATATCATCGGTGGTAATCAGGTTCTTGCGTCGGCTGAGCTGCTCATCGTTGGCAAAACGCCGTCCCTCTTCCACCAGGCCGTGCAACGAGTCAACACCCTCCTTGCCATCAATCAACACCACATACTTAAGACTCTCCATCTGAGGCATGATGCGGCGGAAGTGGCGATAGACCTCCCCGTTCTCGAGCACCAGCACCCTCACGCCCTTCAAGAGCGAGAGGTACTGCTCGGCCGTCAGGTTGGGCGACAGCTGTATCGGCGTGGCCCCCATCTGCATGATTCCAAGGTTGATACACACACATTCCGGGCGGGTGGAGCTGACCACACCCACCCCTTCGCCCCGCTGCACGTTGCGGTGCAGCAGTGCGTAGCTGATCCAAGTGCTGCGACGGCGGTAGTCGGCGCGGCGCACATCCCGGCGGCGCACATCCGCGTCGCGGGTCAGATAATGAATATAACGCAGGGTCAGCTCCTGGCTGTCCAGCAGGTCGAACACACGTGTAGGGGTTTCGTCGTATCTCATCGTAAATGGTTTTTTGTCGATTTCGGAGTGCAAAATTACCACCTTTTTTCGTCCCGAGAAGAAAAATGGTTTGCAGAATTCGTCACTGGGACGCAAATGGCCGTTTTGGTGCCGAAAGTCATTATTTAGGGACGGAATTGCCACCAAAAATCATTTAACCCACCCTAAAAAAAGACCATCATTCCACCATATTTCCATCCCAAGAAAGGCCCAAGAAGACATATTTGCACCCACTCACCAGCATCTTCGTAACCGTCTGATACCAAGCCTTGAATCCGTTATGACCTAGTATTGACCTAGTATTGACCTAGTAATGACTATATAGAAAGTACTAGGTCATTGCCCAGTCACACCTTCATCATGCCCAAGGTTTTCTTTCATCATACTTGAACCATACTTTAGTCATACTTGAATCATACTTTAGGCAAACGGGAGGGAATGGAGAAAGGTTGATAGGTTGATAAGGTGAAAGGAATTGAAAATTGAAAGGTGAACGGAGGAAGGTTAAGCTACCATGAGGGGAATAAATTTGCACGGACGAAAAAAAGTGCGTATCTTTGCACTTTAAAATTTATATTGCAAAATGGCAGAACTTACTGAGCAAGAACAAATACGCCGCAATTCGCTGGCCGAGTTGAAGAAGTTGGGCATCAACCCCTACCCCGCCGCATTGTACAAAGTGGATGCCGAAGCCGCCGACATCCTGGAGCGCTACCCGAAGGACAACAGCCTGTTCCAGGACATCAGCATCGCCGGCCGCATCATGAGCCGCCGCATCATGGGTGCCGCCTCGTTCGTGGAGCTGCAGGACCACACGGGACGCATACAGCTGTATATCAAGCGTGACGAGATTTGTCCCGACGAGGACAAGACCCTCTACAACACCGTGTTCAAACGCCTTCTGGACATCGGCGACATCATCGGCGTGACGGGCTATGTGTTTGTGACCCAGATGGGTGAGATCAGCATCCACGTGAAGAGCCTGACGGTGCTCAGCAAGAGCCTGCGTCCGCTGCCCATCGTGAAGGAGAAGGACGGTGTGGTGTATGACGCCTTCAGCGACCCCGAGCTGCGCTACCGCCAGCGCTATGTGGATTTGATTGTCAATCCGCAGGTGCGCGAAACCTTCGTACAGAGAGCGATGATTGTCAACGAGATGCGCCAGTATTTCAACGAGCAGGGCTATCTGGAGGTAGATACACCTGTGCTGCAGAGCATCCCTGGCGGTGCCGCCGCAAGACCCTTCATCACGCACCACAACGCGTTGGACATCGACCTCTACCTGCGTATCGCCAACGAGCTGTACCTGAAGCGCTTGATTGTGGGCGGATTCAAGGGCGTGTATGAGTTCAGCCGCAACTTCCGCAACGAGGGCATGGACCGCACCCACAATCCCGAGTTCACCTGCATGGAGATCTATGTAGCCTACAAGGACTACAACTGGATGATGCGCTTCGTGGAGACGATGCTCGAGCGCATCGCCATGCGCCTGCACGGCACCACGGAGGTGAAGGTGTGGGGCAACGACATCTCGTTCAAGGCTCCGTTCCGCAAGGCCCCGATGGTGGAGCTCATCAAGGAGGAGACAGGCATCGATGTGAGCGGCATGGACGAGGAGCAGCTGCGCGAGGCCTGCAAGCAACTCGGCGTGGAGACCGACGCCACGATGGGCAAGGGCAAACTGATTGACGCCATCTTCGGCGAGAAGTGCGAAGCCAAGCTGATACAACCCACATTTGTAACGGATTACCCCATCGAGATGTCGCCCTTGTGCAAGCGTCACCGCGACAATCCCGAGTTGACGGAGCGCTTCGAGCTGTTCGTGTGCGGCAAGGAGCTGGCCAACGCCTACAGCGAGCTGAACGACCCGATAGACCAGTTGGGTCGCTTCCAGGAGCAGCTGAGACTCAGCGAGAAAGGCGACGACGAGGCCATGTTCATTGATATGGACTTCGTGCGCGCCCTCGAATACGGCATGCCTCCGACCAGCGGCATGGGCATCGGCATCGACCGCCTGGTGATGATGATGACCGGCGCCCAGAGCATCCAGGATGTGCTGCTCTTCCCGCAGATGAAGCCCGAGGTGCACGAGAAGTCGGGCGAGGACGAATCGGCCGACCTGGTCGCCCACGGGGTCGATGAGGCCTGGGTGCCCGTGCTGCAAAAGGCTGGTATCAAGACCTATGAGCAGTTGAAAGCCGCCAACCCCAACAAGCTCTTCAACGACCTGGGCGGCCTCCGCAAGAAGATGAAGCTCGACATCCCCGCCCTCAAACGGGAACAGTTTGACGAGTGGTTCAGTAAGAATTAAGCATCGCGTCAGTCACCTGCTATGAAAAGAAGCGCAATATTGTCTGTTCTTCCGATAGTGACACTGCTATTGGTGGGCTGTGAAAGTCATACGGACTACGTTATCCGTGGCACGCTTTATACAGACAGCACTAAGACCGCTGCCATTGCAGGCGACACACTGTATTTCCACGAGACGGAATATTTGAACCCAACATATAAAGTATATCTTGGCCATGCTGTCACCAACATTCGAGGGCAGTGGGGTTTCCAATACATTCATGGATTGGACAATCCCTATATGACATCGGCAAATGCAAAGATGACAAAGCCAGAAAACCACTTGCTTATTACCCATGGCGGCGATACACTTTATTGGGACAATATTTATAGAAAAGATATGATCGAGGTGTGGCCTGGCTGTTGGCAACCACTTTGGAGACATCATTACCCCGATACCACCTCGACCGATAGCACAAAGTGGGAGGGAGTGCTGAGATGAAACGGGTTGTCCTAGTGTTGGTCGGACTGTTGTGCCTTGCTCCTGTTTATGCTCAACAACCGGAAGACGGCGTGGCACGCCACTCGCTGAAAACAAACCTCCTGTCGAGCATTCTTATACCTTCTGGATCATTCTCCTTTGATATCAACTATGAGTACAATATAGCACCTCGTTGGGCTGCAGCCATGGATTTAGGAAGTGCCTTTAACGGATCCGAATCACAAGCTGTAACAACCCGTGCTATTTTCTTGCAACCGCAGTGCCGCTTCTATTTCAACGATCAGCGTCGTGCGGGGGTGATGCCCTTTGTTGGTTTGGGTATCAATCTTGCCCAAATATGGGAGCGTTTCGAATGCTATACGGGTAACGATGGCTGGGATATTCACACGGAATCCTACAAAGTCAGCGAACACGCAATTCGTCCATCCATCGTATTCGGTCTCAAGCAGAATATACCTTTTGGTCTCACGATTGAGGAAACGGTAGGGATGCTTATAACGGATTACTATCGTCTTCCCAAGACGGTTTTCTATAATCTACTTCCAAACTTTATTACCACCCAGTTCGCCATCCGTATAGGTTGGGCTTTCTGAAAACACAGTATATGGCACGATTATGATTAAGCAATTCACTTTCAACCATTTCGAGGTCAATTGCTACCTCATCATCGACTCTGACAGCAAGCAGTGCGCCATCGTGGATCCGGCCTGCGAGGCCTCGTTCGAGGACGCACAGCTGACGCAATACATCGAGCAAGAACAGCTGCAAGTGACCCATATCCTGCTGACCCACGCCCATGTGGATCACATCGCGGGCTTGCGGCAGGTGTGCGAACACTACGGGCTGCCTGTCATCATGCATGCCGACGGACGGAAACTGCTGAAACAGGCCGAAGCCTACGGCAGCATCATGGGCTTTGCCGTAGATAACATGGGGGACCTGGAAATCAGCGAGATTGAAGATAACGAAGTGCTCCACGTCGGCAAAACGGAGGTGGAATGCCGCTATGTTCCGGGGCATTGCCCGGGGAGCATGTGCTTCGTGGTGCCTGACGAGAAGGCCGTCATCACCGGCGACGCGTTGTTCCACTTCAGCATCGGCCGCACCGACCTGCCGGGCGGCGATTACCCCACCCTCATCGAGAAACTCAAAGAACGCATCCTCACCCTGCCCGACGACTACCGCGTGCTTCCCGGTCACGGTATCGCCAGCCAGATTGGCAAAGAGAAGAAATACAACTCGTTCCTGAATGCTTGATTGCAGGATTGTTTGAATGCTTGATTGCTTGAATGCTTGAGTGATATGGTAAAGATCGATCCCAGTTGGTATGAGGTGCTGAAGCCTCAGTTTGAGGCTCCCTATTTTGCCCAGTTGAAAGAGTTTCTGGTGGCCGAACGCAGCCAATACACCTGCTATCCCCCCGGGAGCAGGATTTTTGCCGCCTTCGACAGCACACCGTTCGACAAGGTGAAGGTGGTCATCCTGGGACAAGACCCCTACCACGAAGCCGGACAGGCGATGGGCCTCTGCTTCTCGGTGCCTCAAGGCATTCAGGTACCGCCGTCGCTGGTGAATATCATCACGGAAATCAACTCCGACCTCGGCACCGACATTCCCAAGACCTGCGGCGACCTCAGCGGATGGGCCGAACAGGGAGTGCTGCTGCTCAACGCCACCCTCACGGTGCGTGCCCACCAGGCAGGCAGCCACCAACGGCACGGATGGGAGACCTTCACCGATGCCGCCATCAGCGCCCTCAACGACCAGCGTCGAGATATCGTCTTCTTGCTGTGGGGCAGCTACGCCATCGCCAAGCGCAAACTCATCAACCCCAACCGGCACCATATCCTCACGGCGCCGCACCCGTCGCCCCTCTCGGCCTACAGAGGATTCTTCGGCTGCCACCACTTCAGCCGGGCCAACCAGTACCTCGCCGCCCACGGCCAGCAGCCCATTGACTGGAGCCGTATCCGCTAAGCCCTTTTTCCCGTCAAATGTTAAAAAAGCAAAAATATTTTGCTGGTTTGTTTTTGTATTGTATCTTTGCAATCGGAATGATATGAAAATAATATCACTTGAATTAAAATAAACAATTAAAATTCAACAATATGGAAAGCAAAGAGATTGCAAAGAAAATGACCGTAGTGAACAATGGGTTCCTACACCTTCTCATCAACATTGCCCTGCTGGCATTGGCGCTCTACCTGTGCATCAACGCCGGCGAGAACAACTTCACCCTTAGTGGCATCATCGGCGGCCTCTGCTGGATTCTGTGGGGCCTGCACATCGCCGGCTTCAAGCAGATGGTCATACAGCCCAACCACGCGCGCGTACTTACTTTCTTTGGCAAGTATGTCGGCACCGTGCGTGACAACGGCTTCTTCTGGACCAATCCCTTCTATGCCCGCAAGAAGATGAGTCTCCGTGCCGACAACATGGATGTGGAGCCCATCAAGGTGAACGACCGTAACGGCAACCCCATCATGATCGGCCTAGTGCTGGTGTGGAAGGTGGAGGACACCTATCGCGCCTGCTTCGATGTGGAAGCCACCAGCTATAACAGCTTTGTAGCTGTGCAGAGCGACTCGGCCCTGCGCAAAGTGGCCAGCCTCTACGCCTACGACAACCTCGAGGACCAGAACGAGGTGACGCTGCGCAACGGCGGCGACGAGATCAACCGCCGTCTGGAGGCCGAAATCCGCAAGCATCTGGAGATTGCCGGCATCGAGGTGGTCGAGGCCCGCATCAACTACCTGGCCTACGCCCAGGAGATCGCCAGCGTGATGCTCAAACGGCAGCAGGCCGAAGCCATCATCGCCGCCCGCGAGAAGATTGTCGAGGGAGCCGTCTCGATGGTCGATATGGCGCTGAAGAAACTGGCCGCCGACAACGTGGTAGATATGGACGAAGAGCGCAAAGCCGCTATGGTGAGCAACCTGATGGTGGTGCTCTGCGGCGACGAAGGTCCCAGCCCTGTGATTAACACCGGAAGCATCTATTGATTATGGAAGAGATATTGAAGACGGAAGGGTTGACCAAGACCTTCAACCTGAGCCGCAAACAACAGAAGATTGAGAGGACGACCGCCAAACGCAAGGTGGCGGTGGATAACCTGACCTTCAGCGCCTATCGTGGCGAGATATTCGGCCTGCTGGGTCCCAACGGAGCCGGAAAGACCACCACCCTGCGCATGCTCAGCACCCTTATCCGTCCCGACAGCGGCGACGCCTGGCTCAACGGATGCAGCGTGGTCAGCCAGCCCGAAGAGGTGCGCGGAAAGATTGGTTTCCTCACCTCTGAACTGAAACTGGAGGACTTCTTCACCCCAAACTACCTGTTCGACTTCTTCAGCATGCTGCACGGCGTGGAAGAGGCGGAAAAAGAAAAGAGGAAGAAGGAGATGTTCGATCGCTTCGGCATCGACAAATTCGCCGAGGTGAAGGTGGCCAACCTGAGTACCGGCATGAAGCAGAAACTAAGCCTGGTCATCTCGCTGGTGCATAATCCCGAGATTATCATCTTCGACGAACCCACCAACGGACTCGACGTGCTGACGGCCCGCACAGTGACCGACTACTTGCAGGAACTCCGCGACGAGGGCAAGACCATCATCCTCAGCACCCACATCTTCAGCCTGGTGGAACGCCTGTGCGACCGTGTGGGCATCATCATTGACGGCCGCCTCGTGGCCTGCGGGAACCTGGAGGATGTCTGCGACGGCATGACCATCGAGGATCGATTCTTTGAGATGTACAAAGAAATGAAAGGAGGTGAAGAATGAAAAGCAACACACTGACCATCATCAAGAAAGAATTCGCCCGCTTCTTCGGCGACCGGCAGCTGCTGTTCACCACAGTCATCATGCCCGGCTTGCTCATCTACATCATTTACAGCCTTATGGGCACCGGCATCCAGAGCATGATTACCAAAGGTTCTCAGGAGATGGTGACCATGCGTGTGGAGAATATGCCTCAGAGTCTGGCGCCTGTGTTCCATTCGCTCGACAGCAACCTCATCGTGACCGAGCAATCCTTCACCGACGAAGATATCAAGCAACTGGAAGACAAGGAAGTCAACGACCTGCTTATCCGTTTCCCGGAGAACTTTGACGAGGTGATTGCCACCGGCACTCCGTCCGACAATGTGCCGGCGGTGGAGATTTACTACAACAGCACCAACAACGCCTGCAGCCGCGTGCATAGGGTGGTCAGCTCGGTGCTTAACAACTATGCGCGTCCCTACACCGTCAGCGAACTTGACCAAGCCAGCAGTGACAGCATCGGAGCCATGATCTGGAGCAAGATACTGCCCATGCTCATCATCATGATGCTCTTCAGCGGCGTGATGGCCATCGCTCCGAGCAGCATTGCAGGCGAAAAAGAGCGCGGCACCATCGCCACTCTGTTGGTCACCCCCATGCGCCGCAACGAGCTGGCGCTGGGCAAGATCGTCTCCCTGAGCGGCATCGCCCTGCTCAGCGGCATCTCCAGCTTTATCGGCATTGCCCTTTCGCTGCCCAAGATGGTGGGTATGGGCGACGCCGCCGACCTCGGCTTCCACTACACCACTTCCGACTACTTCGTTTTGCTGCTGGTCATCTTTGCTTCGGTGCTTATCATGGCTTCGGCCGTCAGCCTCCTGTCGGCGCTGGCCAAAGACGTGAAGAACGCCGGCACCATGGTGACACCCTTTATGCTGGTGGTCATGCTGGCCGGCCTGCTGCCCATGTTCCAGGACGGTGCCTCCACTTCGCTGTTGATCTACCTCATCCCCTTCTACAACAGTATCGAGGTGATGACTGCGGTCTTTGCCCACGAGATGCAATGGATGCCTGTCGTCGTCACTCTGGCCTCCGACGTGGTATATACCGGCATCGCCGTCTGGGTATTGACACGCATGTTCAACAGCGAGAAGATTATGTTTAGCCGATGAAAAAGAACTTTGCACTGCGGATTGACTCTGAGGTCTATGACGCCATTGAGAAATGGGCCACGGACGAGTTCCGCAGTGCCAATGGCCAGATAGAATGGATTCTCGCAGAGGCTCTCAAAAAGGCCAAGCGGTACCCAAAGAAAGGAGTCAAAGAGACAGGCAATAAGGAGGCGGGAGATAATGAGATAATGAGATAAGGAGATACGACAAATGAAGAAGCTTGCATTTATCTGCGTAAGCCTAATTTTCAACTTTCAACTTTCAATTTTCAACTCGGCATGCGCACAGTGGTTTACCGGCATGAGCCAAAAGACGGGACTGGCACTGTGTTTTCACCTGACCGACAGTGCCGTCTCTCTCTACAGTCCCATGCAGAGTGCCGACCCGATACCCGTCAGCAGCTGGAGCCTCGAGGGCAACCGCCTGACCATCGAATGCAACCGCATCGGTCTGAAGATAAACCTCACACGACGCGACAACACCTTCGTCGGCAACTGGAAGCAGAGCATCCTCAAGGAGGACATCACCTTTTTCCCCACCGACACCCTCTTCCAGATGCGCCGTCCGCAGACCCCACAGCCACCCTATCGATTCGACGAGGAGACCGTCACCGCCGACTACACCGACTCCCAAGGCAACCCCGTTCACCTCGAGGGCACCCTCACCTATCCCAAAGGGAGCGGGAAATACCCGACCATAGTGCTCGTCTCCGGAAGTGGCCAGCAGAACCGCGACGAGGAAATCATGCAGCACCGTCCATTCCTCGTGCTGGCCGACTATCTGGCATCCCATGGCATCGCTGTCCTCCGCTACGACGACCGCAGCATGGGAGCCAGCACAGGTGAGGTGGAGAAAGCCGACACGCGACTCTTCGCCGAGGATGCCGAGGCTATGTTCAACGCCCTGAAAGACAACCCTCATGTCGATTCCAAGCACCTCGGCATCGGTGGCCACAGCGAAGGCGGAGCCATCGCCCCGATGGTGGCGGCAGGGAACAAAAATGTCAAGTTCGTGGTGATGCTCGCCGGACAAGGCTGCACGGGACTCGACGTACTCTTGCAGCAAAACGAGGCCATTTTCCGCGCCAACGGAGTCGGCGAGCACCTGCTGAGTATCCGCCAGAACTGTATGCGCGAGCTGTTCAACCTGCCCGCAGGCAGCAGCCAGAAAGAGTACAAAGCCGTTATCGCCCGCCACACCGACGGCCTCACCAAGGAGCAAATCGATAGTATCGGTCTCGGTCGTGGCACCGCCGCAGCGATGAAACAGCAGATGGACAGTCGCTGGATGCAGACCTTCCTCACGCTCGACCCCGCCGAATACCTACCCAAGGTCTCCTGCCCCGTGCTGGCCCTCAATGGTTCGAAGGATTGCCAAGTGCTTGCCGAGCCCAACCTACAGCGCATCAAATCCCTATGCCCGCAGACAGAAATTCGCCTCTTACCGGGCCTGAATCATCTCTTCCAACACTGCACCTCCGGCGCTCCCGGCGAGTACATGCTCATCGAAGAGACCTTTGCCCCCGAAGCCATGAAGGCCCTTGCCGACTGGATACTGAAGCAGTAATCACCAAATTGAGTAAACAAAGAGAGCCCCACGCCATGATGGCGTGGGGCTCTTTGATTGTGCAAGATATTTAATCTACTATAGATTAGTTGTCTTCGACAGCACCTTTGATTTGTACCTGGGTGATACCTTCATCGATGACAGGCTGGACAAGGGCCTTCATCTCCTGTGGGCTGAACTTCTCGAGCCCCTGCATGGGGGTAGCTCGGTCGATGGTATAGACCATCCACTCACGTGGTTTCAACAGACGTACGATGTCCATCATAGGTCCGACCACCTCAGGACTGGAGGAGTCGAAGCCGTTGCCCCGCAGCATGCAGGTCTGTAGGACGAAGTTGCCGTTGAACTGCTTGAGCGCCTCGATGACACGATTCACGTCGTAGCCCGGAGCAGGCATGTTGATGAGCGCCGCCAGCTCGTTGGTGGGGGCGTCAATCTTCATGATGGGATTATCGACCAGCCGCAAGGCGTTAAACACTTCGGGGATATGGACACGGGTGGCGTTGCTGAGCACGCTGACCTTGGCCGAGGGGTAGTACTGGGTGCGCAGGCGGAGGGTGTCATCAATTATCTGAGGAAATGCGGGATTAAGGGTAGGCTCGCCGTCGCCACTGAAAGTGATGCTATCGACGGGAGTACCCTCTGCAGCAAGACGTTGCAACATGCGTTCGAGGTCGGCACGCACCTTCTCGGCAGAGGGCAGGACGGTATCGTTGCGGCCATCGCGATTCCAGCCACACTCGCAGTAGATGCAGTCAAAGTTGCATATCTTGCCCTTCTCGGGCAGAAGATTGATGCCGAGAGAACTACCAAGCCGACGGCTGAATATAGGTCCAAAGACAGTTTCTTCACGTACCATGAGGCAGATATTTTAGTGTATTAACGCGTGTCGGAAGGTATTATTGTGCGAAGTCGATATAGGGCAGCAGACGACGGAGAGAACTGTCGGCCATCGAGGGGACCGCACGCAGATCCTCCTCGGAAAGAAATACCATTCCGCGGTCACGCAGACGGACGATATCACGTGCCTGATAGTATTCCATGTACGGATGCCGTGCCAATTGTTTCACCCCCAAATGATTGATATCCAGGTGCCGGATGCTGTCGCGATCGATGACGATATAGGGGGCGATATGGGCCAGCAACTCAGGCGTGAAGCCATAGACTTCAAGTAACTGGGTGCTGTCGATGAATCCACCCAAGCGGTCGCGGTAGCCGACGATGCGGCGGGCAAAAGCCGGACCGATACCATGAAGCAGCATGAGGGTGGTGGTGTCGGCAGTGTTAAGTTCGACCACAAGAGGCTGCTTGCGTATCGGCGGCAAAGTATGGCGATACATCTGGGTGTCCATTACTTGGGTATGGTTTCGTTTCAATATAGACTTATCTTTATGATACACAGACCCATTGCGCCTTGCATGGTATATAGAATCTTCCTGTGACGTCAATTTTTCTTCATTTACGGCGACCAAGGTGTCATTTTGTATGGTGTCGGGCAGTGCTTTTCTTGAAAAAAAAGCCACCACGGCAACCAACATCAATCCCACTGATACCCAAACGATACCACGCACTTGTGACGGCAGGAGGCCTCGCTTTTCACCCTTCATACGAAGAAAAATTTTGCCGTATTGAAAAATTGTTGTACTTTTGCACCCGCTTTTGACAGGAATGGTCTGTTAGCTCAGTTGGTTCAGAGCGCTTCCTTCACACGGAAGAGGTCGAGAGTTCGAATCTCCCACAGACCACCCAGAAGCCCCTCACAAAGGGGCTTTTTTCATTCCAAGCGTTTCCTAATTCAACTTTTTCAAAAGTCCGTCCGACTCCTCATAATGACGGCCACAGTCGCAGACAAGACTGTCATCCAGCCGTTTGCCGCACTCGCACACCCAGCCTATCCTCCGGGCAGGAACGCCAGCCATCAGCGCGTAATCGGGTACATCTTTCGTCACTACGGCGCCAGCAGCCACAAGGGCACTGCGACCCACCGTGTGACCACACACAACAGTACTATTGGCTCCCAACGAAGCCCCTTCCTTGATACGTGTCAGTGCATACTCGCCATGCACGGGGAAGTGGGCGCGAGGGGTGGTCACATTGGTGAACACGCACGAAGGGCCGCAGAAGACATTGTCCTCCAGCACAACACCTTCATAGACAGAAACATTATTCTGAATTCTCACACCATTGCCAACCTGCACATTGGGACCGATATTGACGTTCTGTCCAAGCGAGCAATTGCGCCCCAACACGGCACCACGCTGCACATGGCAGAAATGCCATATCTTGGTACCGTCGCCTATCTGTACTCCGTCATCAACGTATGACGACTCGTGCACGAAATAGTTTTTCTCTTCCTTCATATCCTGATGTATTTATTTTCAATCCAGCGCGAAAACGTGGTATCCAGAAGGTTACCATCTATCGAACACCACCACGTTATTGTGCAAAGATACAAAAATAATTCAATCCGAAGGAATAAAAAACGCCACAGAGGAACTGTGGCGTCGATCGGGAGTGATCTGTACAAGATTTGAACTTGTGACCTCTTGCCTGTCAAGCAAGCGCTCTAAACCAACTGAGCTAACAGATCATTTTTGCCAAAAGCGGGTGCAAAAGTACACACATTTTTGAAACTGACAAAATTATTGAGAAAAAAGTTGTATTTTTGTATCCAACACACGAACGGAAATACAACACATAAAACTGTTTTTCAGCAACAAACAGAAAAATACAAAGCAATAAAAATAATTACGACATGGCAGACAATTATTTAGAAAAAAGATACGAAGAGACCCTCGGAAAAGCAAAAATCAAGGTCAAACGAATAGGACACACTATCGACCAACTGCTGCTCAAAAACCGCAGCCATCGCGGATTCAACAAGAACTATGTCGTCAGTCGTGCCGAATTAGAGCGAATCACCGGTGTCTGCTCACGCATTCCGTCAGGATGTAACCAACAGGTGTTGCGGTTTTTCCTTGTCACCCGAGACAACGGTGCCGAACGGGTATTGCCACTCATCCGATTGGGTGCCGCCCTTCCGGAGCTGCACCTCCCCTTCCCGGGGACTGAACCCGAAGCATTCATCATCTGCTGCACAACGGCCAAAGAAACCAAGTTGGTAGATATCGACCTCGGTATCGCCTTGCAAAGCATGACTTTAAAGGCGGTCGAGATGGGCCTCAACGGATTGATTATCGGAGCCTTTAACCACGAACAACTGAAAGAGGCATTTCAACTGGAATACGAACCGATAGCGGTACTGGCCATCGGCAAAGGAAGTGACCGTATTGAATTGACGCCCATCCATGCCGACGAGTCTCACGCCTATTACCGCCGCGATGGTATCCACTACGTACCCAAGGTGCAGGCCGACGAACTAATTCTGAACCATGCGTAGAGTCCCCTTGGTGCCTGTAGCGCTGGTGCTGATGGCATGCATCGCCCTCGGCCGGCCGTTACTGCACCGTCTCGATCGCGGACACTGGACTCACCGCTGTCCCGAAAAGACTTTTATCACCCTATGCCTAACCGAGACCCCTCATCCTCGCCTCAAGAGCTACCGTGCCTCCGCACAAGTGAAGGCCATAGACAACCAAAGCCGTCATGGTGACATCACCGTCTATCTACGAAAAGACAGCATTGCCGAAACTTTGCGCTACGGCGACCAGCTGTTGCTGCACGGATACCCCGACACTTTAAAGCGTTCAATCTATATCACTTCCGACCATTACCTCATTCTCCATCGAGACAGTACTTCATTTCGAGCCCGCATCGAGAAGTTGCGCATGCGATTGCTTCACCGTATGCAGAACGGGCCATTGGAACAGCGTTATGCCGGTGTGGCCGAAGCGATGACACTCGGATGGCGTGGCGACCTTGACGAGAACCTCCAAGCCACATATCGCGACAGCGGGCTAATCCACATGCTTTGCGTCAGCGGATTGCATGTGGGTCTGCTGGCCATGCTGGTGGGCTGGTTGACCATTTGGGCCGGTCGGGAACGTCGGGGACGCATCATTCGCGGAAGCCTGCAACTGATATCCGTTTGGAGTTTTGCCGTCATCACTGGATTGGCACCTTCCACCGTTCGGGCTGCACTGATGTTCAGTCTCTTCATTGTTTCCGACATCCTCGCACGTCGCACCAGCAAGATGAACCTGCTGGCTGCGGCAGCCATCATCATGCTGGTAACCAAACCCTCGCTGCTGTTCAGCGTCAGTTGGCAGTTGTCCTTCGCCGCCGTAGCTGGAATCTTGATGGCAAAACCTGTCATTCTCTGTTTCCGCAGTCGGCTGATACAATGTGCCGTGGTGAGCACCGCTGCCACAGTTGCCACATTACCCATCATAGTATCCACATTTCACCGCATTCCGCTCTACTTCCTCATTGCCAACGTGGTAATTGTGCCATTTGCATCACTGCTGCTTGTTTTGTCACTTGGCTACTTAGCCATTCCGTGCACCCTCTTTGCATGGCCTTTGGAACTCCTGTTGAGGTTCACCGACACCGTTACCGAATGGGTATCCTCGCTGCCTCACGCAGCTGTCGAAGGAGTCACCCTCAACCCCTGGCAACTTGTCTTGCTCATCATCGCCGTGCTGCTGTTATTTGCCGGTGCCCAACAAACAAGGCAATGCAAAAACAGAGGTACTGCATAATAAATACCACACATTACGGTTATTATCTCCGTGGAAAACACGAGCAAATACTTCTCACACCTACGGGAGCTGGTCAGCCTTGAACTATCCGAAGAGCAGCAAGCCTATCGCCGGGCTCTGGAGGAGAAGGGGGCATCGCTGACCGGATCCATACACGACTCCTCCTGCCGATACCCCATCCGTCTAGGCAACAACGCATACAACGCTTTGGGACAAATCACCTTGGAGGTGCGTTTCGAGGTGGAAGAAGACGAGGTGGAGATGGATTTTGAACCAGGAAAGCCTGTTACATTGTTCTATCTGACCGACAGCGGTGCCAAAGAGTTACCACACCAATGCTATGTAGAGTTGGTGGGCGACGGCATTCTGACCATCAGCCTGCCTAACAAATCCGCAGTCCAAAGCATACGCGACACAGCCGACCGTCACCTGCTGGGCATCCAACTGGGTATCGACAACACTAGTTTCCGTGTGATGCAGGAAGCCTTGAGCGAAGCCGAACACAAAGAAGACGAACGTTTTGTCAAACTGAGAGAGGTGCTTCTCGGTCAACGTGCACCCTCATCCCGCCAACTGCCGCAACTCTCTTTCCCCTGGCTCAACCGCAGCCAACAGGATGCCATCCAGAAAGTGGTCGAAGCCCAGGAAGTAAGCATCATCCACGGACCTCCCGGCACCGGCAAGACCACCACACTGGTAGAGGCCATCATCGAAACCCTGCAGCGCGAGACACAGGTACTGGTATGTGCGCCAAGCAATGCCGCCGTCGATTGGATTAGCGAGCAACTGATGCGACGCGGAATCCATGTACTACGCATAGGAAACCCCTTGAGGATGAGCGACGAGATGCTCGATTGCAGTTACGAGCGCCGCTATTCATCACACCCCGACTATCACGAATTGTGGAACATCCGCAAGTCGTTGCGCGACGGTGCCAAGGGCGAGCAGGCTCACCGTCTGCGCAACCGGGAGACCGAACTGGAAATCAAGATAAATGCAGACCTTTTCGAGCAAGCCCGCGTCGTAAGTTGCACTCTCATCGGCAGCGCTTATCGGCTGATGGAGCGGCGGCGGTTCAGCACCCTTTTCATCGACGAGGCCGCCCAAGCGCTTGAGCCGGCCTGTTGGGCTGCCATCTTGAAAGCCGACCGTGTTGTCATGGGTGGCGACCACCAACAGCTGCCGCCAACCGTGAAAAGCCTTGCTGCCGCCAAAGGAGGGCTATCCGACACACTGATGCAAAAGGTTGTAGCCCTTTGGCCTCAGGCAGTCAGCCTTTTGACGGTGCAATACCGCATGAACGAAGAGATTATGGCGTTCTCTTCCCATTGGTTCTACAACGGACGGTTGCAGGCCGCCGAGGAGGCTGCCCACCGCATGGTTTCCCCCATCGACACCCCTTTGATGTGGCTCGACACCTCCCAACTCCACTACGAAGAACGGGAGAACCGCCACAAGAGCCTCAGCAACAGCGAGGAGGCCCGATTGGTGATACATACGCTGAAGGATTACATCGAGATGATTTCCCCGCAAAAAGTGGAAAATGAACGCATCGACTTCGGCATCATCACCCCCTACCGCGGCCAGGCTCGTCTCATCCGACGGCTGCTGAAGATGCAGCATTACTTCCGCAAACTCAAGCGGCACATCACCGTCGGCACCGTTGATGGTTTCCAGGGACAGGAGCGTGATGTCATCGTTATCAGCCTGGTACGCGACAATGCCGACGGCAACATCGGCTTTCTGCGCGACCTGCGACGCATGAACGTGGCCATCACGCGTGCACGCATGAAACTTATCATCATCGGCAACGCAGAAACCCTCAGTCACCACCGCTTCTACCGCGCCCTCATCAGGCACATCAAAGAAAAAGGCGACTTCATCGAAGTCGCCCCAAATCTTCATTCTTAACTCTTTATTCTTCTCTACACCTCTATCTCTCCGCCGATACGGTCGTCACCCCAGACGGAGTACATATTGGAGCGCCCCTCGTTGAGGGTCATCTTACCCTTGGACTCAAGGTGCAAGCGGTAGAACACACACCTATGCAGGTCGGCCTGACCGCAGACAACATCGGTGGCGAAGGCCTCGCAGGTGGGGGCTCCGCACACTCCGCAGTCTATCTGCGGCAGATGAACCTTCATTTTCTCAATGCGTTCCATCTTCTCCAATGCCTTGGAGATATTGTCGTCGAGCACCATCATCGAACGAGGCTGCACCTCATCGACCGTCGAGTGCTCTATCAGGTAGTCCTGATATTTCTCCATCTCACGGTCGCGGGCCATCTCGCCGTTGCGCTCGCGCTCGGCCGCCTTGCGTGCACGGGCATACATACGTTCGCCGCAGAGGAAACGGTTGTCGCAACTCAGCAGGGCTCCCGCACAGCTTTGGTCGCAGGCCCTGAGTTCAAGAAATTCCACGCCCTCTACCTCGTCGTTCTCCAATTTGTCGAGGAAGTCCGTCACGTTCTCAATGCCGTCGATGGAATAGCTGCGCCTGGCCGTGCAGATGCGGCGCTCGCCGTTAGTCAACGTGCTGAGGATGGCGTCGGCACTCAGGCGCTGGCGGGTCAAAGGTTTGTACTGGTGATTCTTACCCATGTCCTTGATGTGCTTATAGACACGGTTGTAGAGCAGGTTCATGTTAATGACGCCGTCGATAATCGACTTCTCCTCGCCCACCGGAGCCTTCACGGCCGACACCTTGGCGGCGCAGGGAGTGACATAGAAGAGGCCTATCTCCTCGCGCGGGATGCCGCGACTCTGCAACTCTTCGAGGGCATACATGGCGCTCAGGTCGAGCGGAGCCTTGATGGGCACAATGTTCTCCGTCAGCGACGGGTACTTGATTTGTATCAGCCGCACGATGGCGGGGCAGAACGACGAGATGAGCGGTCTGACATCGGGATGCTCGCGGGCGTATTTCTCCTTGGCCTCCTTGTAAATCATGGCGGCACTCTCCACCTCCATCACATGCGCGAATCCCAACTCATAGAGCGAGGCATAGACCTTCGACACACTGATGTCGTCGGGGAACTGGCCCATGAACACCGCCGGCAGCAACGCCACCGAATGGGGGTAGCGGCGGAATGCTTCGAAGTCGTCGTCCTTGATGCTGATAGCCTGCGCCGGACAGACCTCGTAGCACTTGCCGCAGTCGATGCAGCGATGCTCCTGTATCAAAGCCTTGCCGCCGTGGATGCGGATGGCCTCCGTGGGGCATATCTTCATGCAGCGCGAGCAACCGATGCAGCGCGGCTCTTCAATCTGTAGGGCGTGGTAAAACATATTACACGAAGTTTACTTCCATCTCGACGGTGGTACCTACGCCCACCTCGCTGGTAACGTTCAACTTATCGACATTCTTCTGCATATTGGGCAGGCCCATGCCGGCACCGAAGCCCATATCACGTACTTCAGGACGGGCAGTCGAATAGCCCTCCTGCATGGCCAGGGCTATGTCGGGTATGCCGGGTCCCTTGTCGGCCACCACCATGCGTATCTTGTCGGCGTCGATATCCACCAACACCTTGCCGCCGTAGGCGTGGGCGATAGCATTCACCTCGGCCTCGTAGAGGGCCACGACGACGCGTTTCACCACCTGGGGATTCACGTTCAGCTGCTTCAGCGTCTTTTTCACCGAGCTGGAAGCCTTGCCGGCATTCACAAAGTCGCCCTCAATCACTGTATATTCCTGATGCATAACAATCAATATAAAGGTTTCATGCCTGCGCCGTAGAGGATGCCGCAGGTCTTAAACATCGAGTACTGGGTGCAGATGAGCACCATGCCGTTCTCGTCGGCCAGCTCCACCATATCCTCCGTGGGACGCTTGCCACGCACAAAGATGACCACCTCGAGATTGGCCATGTCGCACGTGCGGATGGTCTGCACATTGCACAAGCCCGTCACCAGCACCGGCGTGTCCTTCAGCGTGAGCACGTCGCTCATCAGGTCGGAGGCAAAACAGTACTCCTCCTCGCGGTCCAGCTGATCGGACCCCAGCCCCACCGTGGCGTTCAATTTATCCACAATTTCCTGTAACTTCATAATTCCTATAGTGTTATTGATAGTTGTGATTTGAAAGTGCAAAGATACGAAATAATTTGGACATGGTAAAAACTTTTTTCATTATTCGCCAATGACGAGGTAGCCCCTCCGTCTCTCCACCGCCCGCCCGCCGTTCCTCCTCCGTCTTTAGGTGAGACGGAGGTAAGACGGAGTTGAGACGGAGTTGATCACAAGACAAAAGGGATGTTTTCACCAACCAAAGGGCAATAAAAGCTAAGGAAATGCGTTATGGAACATTGAAACAATGTTCGCCATTTTATGAACAACACCATCATACCCCCGCTGCGGACGGGCGACCGGGTGGCACTGGCGGCACCGGCACGGGCGGTAAGCCCCGAGGAGATGTCTCCAGCCATCACGGAACTGAAATCATGGGGACTGCAAGTAGTTGTGCCCGAAGGGCTCTACGAACGCGACGGACAGCTGGCCGGCAGCGACGGGCATCGGGCCGCACTGATGCAAAGTCTGCTGGACGACCCCGACATCAAGGCGATCCTCTGCTGCCGCGGCGGCTACGGCACGGTGCGCATCATCGACCGACTGGATTTCTCCCGCTTTGCACAGAATCCCAAATGGATGGTGGGCTACAGCGACATCACCGTGCTGCACAGCCACATACAAAAGACCTTGGGACTGCCCACACTGCACGCCACCATGCCCTTCAACTTCGGTCCCAAGCCCACTGCCGCCACCGAAAGCCTGCGACGGGCGTTGTTTGGAGAAAAGGTTAAATACGAATGGGATACAGACACAGAGGACTGGAGTACCGAAGGCATTGTGACCGGTGGCAACCTAAGCATGCTGTACAGTCTCTTGGGTTCCCGTTCCCAGATTGATACACAAGGGAAGATACTGCTCATAGAAGATCTCGACGAATACCTCTACCACATTGACCGCATGATGCAGGCACTGGGACGGGCGGGCATGCTCGACGGACTGGCGGCTCTGCTGGTTGGCGGGCTGACCGACATGCACGACAACACGGTGCCATTCGGCCGCACAGCAGAGCAAATCGTGCGCGAGGCGATGGCCGGACGCGGTTGCCCCGTGGTTTTCGGAGCGCCTTTCGGTCATCTGGGCGACAACAACTTAGCCCTGCCGATGGGAATAAAAATGCGCCTAGAATCCACCGATTTAAAAAAATGTCGTATCTTTGCACTTTGATATGCTGCTGATACACGTACCGCGACTAACCAACCGCCTGGGATACACGCTCAACGTGCTGTTCCGCGATGTGTTGCGTGCCAAATTCAGCATCACCACCGATGAAAAGCACTTTCTGGAGCACGACGGACCCAAGTTGAGCTACGGACCGCACCAGGTGGGAGACGGCGTATATCTGAAAAGTTGCAACCTGCTGTTCAATACCTCGATAGAAGACCTTGAGCCCCGTCCGTTCCAACGCGACGGGCAATGGATGCTATTCCCCGTCTATGGCCAAGGGTCTGACCTGCCGTTCGACCCGCTGGCAGCGGCATTCTATATGGTGAGTCGCTATGAGGAGTATCTACCCCACCACAAAGACCTGCACGGACGGTTCGCCAGCGAGGAAAGCCTGGCCGTGCGCACAGGATTTGCCAACGAGCCGGTGGTGGAACAATGGGCACTGATGCTCAAGAGGTTGTTAACAGAACGATACCCCGATTACACGCTGCCGACCCCACGCTACCGCATGGAGCAGACCGTGGATATCGACGCCGCATGGTGCTACCTGCACAAAGGCATCTTCCGCACAATAGTGGGCTTGACAAGGGATCTGGCGGCAAGACATGACACCGCCGAAGCGAAACGTCGCATACGAGTGCTGCTGGGCCGCGAAACCGACCCTTACGACACCTTCGACTACATTATAGAACAACGCCGGCGGGCACCGGGGTCGCAACTGGTCTTCTTCGCCCTGCTGGCCGACTACGACAAATACGACAAGCCGTCGAACTACCTCAACCCCCACACACGCGAGCTGCTGCAACACCTG
The DNA here is from genome assembly GCA_017960605.1 of Bacteroidales bacterium. Taxonomy (GTDB): domain Bacteria; phylum Bacteroidota; class Bacteroidia; order Bacteroidales; family P3; genus Colimorpha. The sequence goes on from JAGCYV010000045.1 coordinate 43,974, forward strand.
GACGACCACGCCAACATGGGGCTCCACCCGGGCTACAACTCGATAGAACAGCCTCACAACGTGGATACCGAGATGCGACGGCTGGAAGAGATTCTGCACCGCAATATCATACGGGCCCGCTACCACTTCCTGCGCCTGAACCTGCCTCTCTCCTACCGCATACTGCTGCGTGCCGGCATCAAACACGACTACACGATGGGCTACGCCGACACCACAGGCTTCAGGGCAGGCATCAGCACGCCATTCCCGTTCTACGACCTGGAACGCGACCACGAAACCGAGCTCATACTGCACCCCTTCTGCGTGATGGACACCTCGCTGCAACGCTATCTGAAACTCAGCCCTGCAGAGGGACTGGAAAGATACAAGATACTGATTGACAACATTCGGAAAGTTGGCGGAACCTTCTGCTTCATCATCCACAATCAGAACCTGACCGACCTCTACGGATGGAAAGGATGGAGAGAGGTCTATGAACAGATGCTCGACTTGGCAAAACCATAGAAACAAGATGATTAACTACAAAGAGAAACTGCAACCGATACGCGCCTTCGTCTTTGACTTCGACGGCGTGATGACCAACGGCGACGTGTGGGTCTATGCCGACCGCGAGACGGTGCGCTGTGGAAACATAAAGGACGGATTTGCTGTGCAATATGCCGTAAAGAAAGGCTACCGGATAGCCGTCATCAGCGGTGCCACCTCGGCCAGCATCGACAACCGCATGGCCATGCTGGGAGTGGAGCAATGCTACACCGGATGCGGCGACAAGATAAAGACCTACGAGAAGTTCCTCGCCGAGAACGGATTGCGTGACGAGGAGGTGCTTTGCATGGGCGATGACCTGCCCGACTATCCGATGCTGAAACGGGCCGGAGTGTCGGCCTGTCCGGCCGATGCCGCCGTAGAAATCAAGGAGATAGTGGATTACATCTCCCTCTACGAAGGAGGCAAAGGATGCGTGCGCGACGTCATCGAGCAGGTGCTTCGCCTGCGGGGCGACTGGTTCCATCCCGACGCTGTGATATGGTAAACCATCGACATAAACGGATGATATGGTTGCTGTTGCTGCTGGCGGCAGCGTGTCCAACCACGGCACAGTACTATTCGTCGTCCGACACGGTAACGGAATACCCCAACCACGGCACGTTCTACCACGACATGTTTGTAGGCAGGAAAACGGCCAGCGGAGAGGTATTCGACCAGAATAAATTCACCGCCGCCCATTGGCGCATCAAACTCGGCACATACATACTTGTAACCAACAGGAACACAGGACTACAGGTGATTGTAAAAGTCAATGACCGCTGCCCGAAACGAGGGGTGATCGACCTCACCCGACGGGCTGCGGCGGCCATCGGCATCCGTGGGTGTCAGCCTGTGACAGTACGCATCCTGCCAGATAGTTACGCCGAAAAATGGGCGGCTCAGGATTCGAAGTTCGACCTGGTGGCCGCACGACGCACCACAAACACCTCATCAACAGCGACAAAGAAGCAAACCGACGACAAAATACCGGAATTCAAATCCACCACCGAAGGCACAGCCGGTTACCGCCTGAGCCTCGGCACCGTAGCGTCGCACAGCGAAGCCTACGAACACATCGAGAAACTTCCCGAGACCTACCGAGACAAGGTGCTCATCGAACAACTTGCCGACGACAGTCTCAACCTCATACTCGACATGAATCTGAGCCAACAGAATGCCGAAGCCCTGAGGAAAGGCCTCAAAAATCTTTTCCCAAACGCCCGAATAGAGCCTCACGAAAAGTAAAAAAAGAAAAAAAAATTAAACTTTTTTAGGCCAATTAAATAATTATTATTATCTTTGCACAATCAAATTCGAAGGTTCGAAAGCACCCCGAATTTGAGTTAAAACATTTGTAATAAAATAAAAGACAGGCCATTGTGGCGATAATATATAGACAAAAAAGGCAACACTTGAGACAAGAAATGGCGTCATTTTTTGTAATGATGATGCTGTTTTTACCTGTCGCCACTGCACAAAACGAGGGTCAATACTCCCATTTCATGTTCAACCAGCTGAGTTATAACCCTGCCTATGCAGGCAGCTCGGGAGCCCTGTCCATCAACCTGCTCTATAACAACCAGTGGATGGGGCTGAAGCTACAGGCTCCGTCGAAGGACGTTGAAGCAGGTGTGACCCCTACCAACTATCTGGCCTCATTCGACATGCCAGTGAATTTCCTGCACGGCGGCATCGGCTTGACCTTCAATTCGGAGAAAATCGGTTACCACGACAATACCACCATCAACCTTGACTACGCCTTCCGCATCTACTGGGGGCGTGGCAACTTGGCCGCCGGCGTGGAACTGAACCTCTACAATTTCTCCTTCAACACAGAGAACCTCTACGGTATCAGCGACTTCACGGGAGACCCAAGCAATCCCTTCAGCCGCTCGAGCGACCCTGCCATCAGCGGACAGCAGGCTTCAGACTTTCTCATTGACTTGGCCACAGGTCTTTACTATCAGGTGCCCGGCGAATACTACGTCAGCCTGTCGGTCAAAAACCTGCTGGGTTCGCATAGCGACCAGCTGGCCTACCGCAATCCCCGCACACTATACCTCATGGGTGGTTATGAATACACCTTCCCCTACAATCCGGCATTCAAACTGAAACCTCACGTGATGGCCAAGACGGCAGACTTCTCCATCTTCCAGGCAGAAGCCTCGCTGCTGCTCGACTACGAAAACTTCTTCTGGGCGGGCATGGGTTACCGTTGGAACGACGCTTTCACATTCCTGGCCGGTATCAACTGGAACTTCTCAAGCCTTAACTGGTTACGCATCGGCGTGGCCTATGACCTGACCACATCCAAACTGGGATCCTACAAAGTTGGACGCAGCTGGGGATCGCTGGAAATCTTCGCCAACGGAACATTCCGCATCATAGTACCGAAGAAATCGCCCACCGTGTCACGGACAACTCGCTTCCTGTTGTAACAAACCTGAAATTATCATAAAAAAGAAACTTTTTCGACAAAACCGCGTTAATAATAAAAATAGTCACAATATGAAAAAATTTGTTTTCATTCTCGTCGCCTCGGCAGCTCTGTTCTACGGCTGCAGTTCATCCAACAAAGGAGAAGTCGTGGGCGTGAACGACCGTCCCTATTTTGAAGACATCGACCTTAAAGGCATGGTGTTCATCAATCAAGGCAACTACACCATGGGTGCCGGCGTACAGGGTGTCACCTACGGAGAGCCCCTGCAACCTCGCAAGATGCAAATTGGTTCGTTCTTCATGGATGAGACCGAAATCACCAACAACGAATATCGCCAGTTTGTGTATGCCGTGCGCGACTCGGTAGCACGTCGCATTCTGGGCGAGGCTGGCATCGACGGCTTCCTGATTGAAGAAGACAAATATGGCGAACCCCTCGACCCACCGATCCTCAATTACAAGACCAAGATAGATTATGCCGATGCCGATGTGCGTCAGGCTTTGATTGACGGAGGCTTCTTCATTGTGGATATCAACCACCGCCGTGCCGTTGATGTGTCGAAGATGAATTATGAATATTATTATATAGATTATAGTGAAGTCGCCAAAAAAGAGAATGGCGTCAATACGAAGAGCGAGCATCGCGGCACCTCCTTCTCAGTGCGTCCCAAAGGTTTGAACAACCGTTCGAGCCAGATTCAGCGCGAATACATCAACATCTACCCCGACACGCTGTGCTGGGTGCATGACTACACCTATTCGATGAACGAGGACTACAGCCGCAGCTACTTCTCCTCGCCCGCTTTCGACAACTACCCCGTGGTGGGTGTCAGCTGGCGTCAGGCCAAGGCTTTTTGTGTGTGGCGCAGCAATATGCTGAACCAATATCTTGAGAGCATCAACTACTCGACCCTGAACGACTTCCGCCTGCCCACCGAGAGTGAATGGGAATTCGCCGCCCGCGGCGGTATCGCCTCTCAGAGCTATCCTTGGGGCGGACCCTATGTGCGCAATCCTAATGGTTGCTTCCTGGCCAACTACGAGCCCCTGCGTGGTGCTTATGACGACGATGGCGGCGTGAAGACTTTAATGGTGGGCCACTATGCTCCCAACGACTATGGTCTGTATGACATGGCCGGCAACGTGAGCGAGTGGTGCTTGGATGCCTACAACGAATCGACCTACCAGATTGCCAACGCCCAGACTCCTTACTATAACTATAACGCCAAGGACGATGACCCGCTGGCCATGAAGCGTAAAGTCATCCGCGGTGGCAGCTGGAAGGATCAGAAATACTTCATCCAGGTGCAGACCCGCAGCTACGAATTCATGGATACCGCCAAGTGCTACATCGGCTTCCGCTGCGTGCAGCCCTACTTGGGTCGCGTAAAGGGTGACAATCTGCGTACCGCCAGCAACGTAGCCCAGTAAGAATAGACAAACATACATCTAACACATAATAAGCAAACACACAAAAAACAAGTAATATGAGCGTCTTAGACAACATCGTTCGCAGTAAAGCGTATAAGAACTTCATGGCCAAGCTGTATGGCATTGGCGCGGCCGTCGTTATTTTTGGTGCCTTGTTCAAAATCATGCACTGGCCCGGTGCTAACCTCATGCTGATTGCCGGTATGAGTACGGAGACAATCATCTTCTTCCTTTCGGCATTCGAGCCGCCTCACAAAGAGTGGGATTGGAGTTTGGTGTATCCCGAATTGGCCGGTATGGTCGAAGAGAACCCCATTGAGATTGACGAAAATGGCAATCCCATTGAGGTCGTCAATAAAGACCCGCTGAGCGCCAAGCTTGACAAGATGCTCGAAGACGCCCATATCAGCCCCGAACTCATCGACCGTCTGGGTCAAGGCATGCAAAATCTGGCAGAGAGTACCAACTCGATGAACAACATGGCCAATGTCACCGCCGCCACCGACAAGTTTGTCAACAATTTGGACAATGTCGCCGGCCAGGCAGGCAAATTGCTTGAAAGCATGCAGGGTGCCCCCGAAGCCATCTCGACACTCTCCACCATCTACCGCGAGACAGCTGAATCGTTGGGCGGCGAAGTGAGCTATGTGGAAGAAATGAAGAAAATGTCGGCCAGTTTGAGCAGCATCAATGCCATGTACGAGATGCAAATCAACAACGCTTCGGCTCAGATGAACCTCAACAAGGAATTCGAAGAGAAGATGAGCGCCATGCTCGCCAACTTCACCGATTCCGCCGACGGCATTATGAAATACAAAGAGCAAGTCGATGCCCTTACCCGCAAGGTTGCCGAGCTGAACAACGTCTATGGCAATATGCTGGCCGCTATGCAGACCCGTCTTTAATCCACTGCACGTCTAACCAAAACCACGTGTAACTAAAAGAAAGGAATAGACAATGGGTGCAACAAACTGTCCGGAAACCCCGAGACAAAAGATGATTACGATGATGTACCTCGTGTACACCGCCATGTTGGCTCTTAATGTGTCGTCGCAGGTGGTCGATGGTTTCAAGACCGTGGGCTCGGCCATGACAAAGAGCAATGAGAACCTACAGGTGAAACTCGACGATACATATGCAAACTTTGACCTTGCCCTGCAAAACAGTAAGGACAAGGTGGAAGAAGACTACAACAAAGCCCAGGAGGTGCGCCGCCTATCGACCGAAATGGGCAACTATATTGACAGCCTTGAGTATGTGTTGATGGCGAAAATCAACAGTTCTGCTGAAATACACCCCGACTTTGACAAGCCTAAATACAAATACAAGATGTCGGTTGTCAATCCTGACGGTTCGCCTAATTTCGACAGCATTAAAAAGGCCATTGACATCGCAGGTTTCCGATGGCTGAAAATGGACGAACTCCACGAGAGTACCAACCTCTTTTCCTCTGAGAAAGGCAAAGGAGGCAAAGGCGTCGAACTGAAGAATAGAATCATTGAGTACAAACGTAAAATCAAAGAGATTCTTGGCGAAGACTCCACCAGTTTGAACATCGCTCTCAATGTGGAAGGTAAGGTCCTGGATCCCGACAACAACCCTCTGGATTGGGAAGTGGTTAGTTTTAATGAGGTGGTCTCCGGTTCCGCTCTGGTCACGCTGACTCGTTTGAAAGCCGAAACCATGAATGCCGAATTCGATGCCGTCAATGCCCTTTACAAGCATGTGAGTAAGGGCGACTTCAAGTTCGACCAGATTGCCATGATTTCACGTCCTAAATCCACCTACATTGTTCAGGGTGGCGTTTATGAAACGGATATCAATGTGGCAGCCTACGACTCCAAGCAGCACTTCACCGCCACTGTCAATGGCCAACAACTTAGTTCCAACGACAGCGGTTCCGTGCACTATCGCACCGTTTGCAACAATCTCGGCGTACAACGTATCACCGGTACTGCCTACGTGACAAATCCCGATGGTGGCACACAGGAGTACCCCATTAGCGACAACTATTTCGTTGCCAAACCTGTGGCAGTTGTCTCGCTGGACAACATGCAGGTTCTCTATGCCGGTATCGACAACCCCATCACGGTATCCGTACCTGGCGTGGATAGCCGAAACATCAAGGCTTCCATCCTTGAAGGACAAGGCACCCTTACACCCAGCGAGGGTGATGGCAAATACATGGTCAAACCGACTCCTGGAAGCAAGAAGATGATTATCGGCGTGGATGCTGTCATCGACAAGAAATCATCTCGCATGGGAGCCCCAACCTTCCAAGTGAAACCCATTCCCGACCCCGTTATTACCGTCGGAGGCTTCTCCAACGGAGCCAAAGTATCACGTTCCAATCTGGCATCCGGTGCCCAGGTCGTGGCTCGTGCCGGCGAAGGATTCACCTTCAAGATTCCCAAAGGAACCATCCGCGTGATGAGTTTGGAAGTGTTCGTAGGCAACAAACCCTTCCCCTCCAACGGCAACATGCTTGACCCCGAAGCTCTTTCGGCCATCAAACGTGCCAACCGTGGCGACAAAGTCTATGTTGATGCAAAAGTCATGATGCCTGACGGCATTCCCCGGACCAGCAGCTGTATCCTGACCATCTCCAAGTAAGAATAACACATTAAGAAAACTAATATAGATACAAATATGAAAAAGGTTTTGTTAAGCATCTTCGCGATGGCCGCTCTTGCCATCAGCGCCAACGCACAGAGTGTCATTGACGCCGAAGAAGGACGTAACCCTAACGACTTCTACCAGACAGGTATTGTCGTCGGCAAACGTGCCATGCCTTACGCATTCCTGCGTGAGAGCGATGTGGTATGGAAGATGGCCATCTGGCGTCAGATAGACCTGAACGAGAACTTCAACCAGTTCTTCTATTATCCCTATGAGCAGGGCAAGAATGAGCAGGGCCGTATCAATTTGGTCAATCTCATCATGAACGCTGCTGAGAACGGTGAATTTGACGTCTACGAAGACGACGACATGAAAGTGCCTCAGGAATGGAGCAAAGCCCTTGCCAACCTGCAAGGCAAATCCACCAAGGCCCGCTATGGTGAGGAAGATGAGTTCGGCGAGCAAGAGGTGTTCTACGACACCATTCCCGAGAACCTCGACCCTGCCACCGCCAGAATGCTCAAACTGAAAGAGTATTGGTACATCGACAAACAAGATTCGCGCCAGAAAGTACGCATTACCGGTCTCAGCTTCCGCTTCACGAAGAACATCCTCCGTTCCGGCGAGAGCGAGGAAATCTCCGAATGGAGCTTCTGGATTCCCATGGATGACATGCGTGTCCGCCAAGTGCTCGTGAATGCCAACGCCTACGACCAGAACAACGACGTGGCCGAGCGTTCCTATGACGATGTCTTCATCCAGCGCTACTTCGACAGCTATGTGACCCGTGAAAGCAACGTCTATAACCGTGAGATTACCGACTACCTGACCGGCGAAGACGCCATCTACGAATCTCAACTTATCGAAGACAAAATCTTTGATATAGAGAATGACATGTGGGAGTACTAACTCCTCCCACCATTAACAAAAAGGAGTTAAGTGTTGATGCAAACAACCCTTAACTCCTTTTTTGTTGCCATAAGTGATAATGAGACGGATTCCTATTATAGTGTTCCTCCTGTCGGTCTTTTGTCTGCAAGCACAGACTCCCGACGACTTCTATCCTCAGAACCTTTCCGGCGAGCAGGAAACCATGGCTTTCCCTCATCTGAGAGAGAGCGATGTGGTATGGAGCACCATGATATGGAAAACCATCCCCGTCAACGAACTCTTCAACCAATTCTTCTACTACCCTCTCGACAACCCCGACCGCTCCGGCAAGAAAAGCCTTGCCTATACCCTATGGGACGCCATGGCCGAAGGGCAGATCCCCATCTATGAGGATGATGAGCTGACCATTCCGCTCGATCACGAAATCTTTGTAAAGCGCTACACCAAGCCCGACACCGTTGTGCTGGAAATCGGCTATGATGACGATGACAACGAGGAATATCAGACCATTATTCGGCCTAATGAGTTCGACGGAGCCGACATCACACAATACGGCCTCCGGGAAGCCTGGTTCATCGGCAAACAAGATACTCGTCAGGATTCCCGTCGATTGGCATTGGCTCCGATGAAGAAGTACTTCAGGAAGTTCGCCAATACCGACGAAGAACTCTTCCTCGGCACACTTCCCCTCTTTTGGGTTCCCATGCAACATCCGGCAGTACGTCATCTATTGGTTCAAAGTACGGCCTACACCGATGCCAACAACCTTGTTGGACGCACCTCATGGGACTGGGTGTTTGTCAACCAGTACTATAGCGCCTACATCACCCGCGAAAGCAACCGCTACCTACGTACCATCAACCAATACCTGACGGGCGAAGATGCCCTCCTCGAGAGCGAACGTATCGAGGACAAAATCTTCAACATTGAAAGCGACATGTGGGAATACTAAACCCTCGTGTCAGTATATCTCCGCCATTTTTCAACCAACTCCTGCATATCCTTCGGCAGAGGACTCTCAAAATGCATGTGCTTGCCTGTCCGGGGATGTTCAAATCCCAGTATTCTGGCATGCAATGCCTGTCTGGGACATAGAGAAAAACAATTCTCCACAAACTGGCGATAGCGGGTGAAGGTGGTTCCCTTCAATATGGCATCACCACCGTAAGAAGCGTCACTGAACAAGGGATGTCCGATGTGGCGCATGTGAGCCCTGATCTGATGCGTACGACCCGTCTCGAGCACACATTCCACCAAGGTGACATAACCGAACCGTTCCAACACATGCCAATGGGTGACCGCATGTTTTCCATGCTCATCGTCACACACATCCATCACCCTGCGGTCTCGTGGAGAGCGGGCCAGATTACCCACAATAGAGCCTTCGTCTTCATCGAAATCACCCCATACCAACGCGTTATATTTGCGTTCTATCGTATGCTCAAAGAACTGCTTGGCCAGCACCACCTGAGCCTCTTCGTTCTTGGCCACCAACAACAGTCCCGAAGTATCCTTGTCTATACGATGTACAAGCAGAGGTTTCGCCTCTGTACCTTGAAAATAATAGAGTAGTCCGTTCACCAGCGTGCCCGTCCAGTTGCCCACACCGGGATGCACCACCAGCCCGGCAGGCTTGTCTATCACCAACACATCCTCGTCCTCATACACCACCGGGAAATCCACCTTCTCCGGCAACAACTCAAACTCATGCGGAGGTTCGGGCAGCAGCACCGTGATGACATCCAGAGGCTTAACCTTGTAACTGGACTTGGTTTCTTTGTCATTCACCCTCACACATCCCGCTTTGGCCGCCGCCTGCACCTTGCTCCGCGACACACCCTCAAGGCGCATCTGCAAGTACAGATCCAGCCTCATGCTCTCCTGGCCGCGATCTACCGTAAAACGATGATGCTCATACAACTCCTGTTGCTCCTGTTCCAGTTCCAGCAACTCCTCGTCCATCCTCAGTGCTTAATTATCAGTTTATTCATACCCACCTGACCATTCATGCCTACGCTCCTGAGCAGATAGACACCTTCGGGCAGACTGCTTACATAAAGTCTATTCCGTTGAGCCTCTGCCACTCGGCGTCCGAACATGTCATACAGTTCCAGCCGTCTCACTTCGGCATTCACCTCCACCCACTCCGATGCCGGATTGGGATAGGCAACATGATGGGCAACAAGATATTCAGGCTTATCCACACCCACCGTGGCCGATGCACCGAAACAAGGACGCATCATCAGAGAGCCGCTCAAGAAACTCTGACGCCAGTCGCCCTCCGTATGGGAGTAAATGCGGCTTGACGTATTGAAGCTGCGGTCAAACCCCAGATTGATAAAGTCGTTCCCCACCTGCTCAAAGCCCACAAAGACACTTCCTTGCACCACAACAGGCCATTCCAGCACATAACGGTTGTACCGTCCTGTCACCGGCCTGCGCCGACTCCCGTCGCGATACAACACCGTCTCCGGCCTTCCGTCGCCACCCACCGACCAAAGCGTGAGGTAGAAGTTGATACTGGCGTTGGCATCGTCAAGTGTCGAGTTGAAGAAGATGTCTATAGCCGTAAGCGTATCTTCCACCCTCAGGTCGAACCGATAGGCCAACAGCATACTCGATGCCGTGGAGGTGAGGCTGTAACCGTTTTCCGGCGTGCCGTCGTCATAGGCATAGTAGTTGTCAAACACCTGACGGTAGCGCACCGTGTCGTTCCCTCCATAGTTATCACCCATCGACCCCTCCTTCACCGTATGCACCACCTCATAAACTGTCGGGGATGTCATTGTCGGGAATTGATAACCCACTTGGGGCGAAGCATGCGCGGCAGCGGTCTGATAGCCTCCCGTGGCAAACGGCGGAGCATTCTCATATCCACCGTCGTAGGAATACAGTTCATTGCCTAGAGTGTCATATATACTGTAACCATACTGCGAAGCCAGCAACGCCGAATAGCGGTTGGTTATCTTCATCTCCATGCTCGTCACCATATCATCTGCCGCGTATTGTCTGAAAGGCATAGCCCTGTAGTTACGCACCAGGCTTTGCGCCGGTGCGGCAAAAGCGATGTCGCGCATCGCCGGTTCCGCCGTTGTCGTGCGACTGCTGTCCATCCACAGGTAGTCGATGTGCCAATAGTCGCAGTTGCCCGCCTTTCCCGGCTTGGGCGTAGTTTCCAGCGAGGCGAAGTTGCGGAAGCGGAAACGGAAAGTGCTGTCGAAATAGCCGTTGTCGGTCAGTGCCACTGCCACATAGCGCCACTGAGGTTCTCCCTCTTCCCGCTGGCTGCCGCCGCAATACCACACCGTTTGCCAGAGGCTGTCTGCGGCGTTGAAAAAGTCCAGGAAGAGTGTGTCTTGTGCGTCGGGCTTGAAACCCATGCGTTCCCACATCTGTCCCGTGCCGCCGCCGGGCATGAAGTAGAAGCTCAGCACCACCGAATCCGCCGGGCTGAGACTGTCAAGTCTTATTGGCAACGAGGTGGCCGTGTCGGCCGGAAAGACCTCCACCGAGGCGGCATCATAGAGCCGGCCGTCTTCCCCGATGGCGTCAAGGGTCAGCACACCCACCGTCGGCGCCAACGGCCTGACATCGAACGTGGCAGTCGCTCCCCCACCCTGTTCCCATCGTGCCGCACTAAGCACACCATCGGCAAAGTCGTCGAAGAACGGCAGAGTGAGGGTTGCCGGAGCGGTCTTGCTGAATACTGCTCGCGGAGACACAGGCATCGTCTGAAGCGGCGTCAATATCTCCTGGGCCGATGCCAGCAATGGCACCAGCAGCATTATCAGTCCTATGCTCCAGCATTTTACCACAACCAGTCGTCTCTCTTTTCTATCTCATCGGGTGTAGGACGTCCGTCATTGATAAAGTCAGGGTCATCCTCATATTCAATCTTGCTCGAATCCACCTGGAATTCCTTCACCATACGCTCCACATCGGTGGCGTCGGCATCCACGTACCACAGATCCACCTCGGTGCCGTAGGGATACTTCGACACTCCCGTATAGTCGGGCTCCTGGCGGAAAACCACCGCCGTGTTCTTGTTCTTCACGCCACCGAAATGCTCACTGCCCACATTGAGCGAGGCCGCCACAATGTCGCGACGGGCCTGCTCACGGGTCTTGCCGATGGCAAACGGCACGATGCTGCGTCCGGAGCCGTCGCCGAGCCCCACCACCAGATCCACCACCGAGCCACGCTCTATCTGCTGTCCGGCATAGATGGTCTTGCCCTTGCAGGTCTGGTCAATCACGTTGTTTTTATAGGGGTCCTCCACAAACTTCAGCTTGCCCACCGACAGGCCGCAGGCCGTCAGCTCGTTGACCGCCTGGCGCACCGTGAGGCCCGCCAACTCGGGCAGCACGGCGTCCTCGGGCGTGTAAGCCGTCATGGTGACGTAGAGTTTGCGGCCTTTCTTGACCATAGTGCCCGCCTTGGGGTCTTGGGTCAGGATGATGCCGCCCTCCTCGCCCGGACGGAAGATGGAGTCCATCACCACCACGTCGAGTTCCAGCGGATTGTCGTTCTCTACCGACACGATATTCGAGCCCACCACGTCGGGCAGCTCGTATTCCTGTCCCTGACGGGCATAAATCCGCAGGAAGAAGAACACCAGGCACAATATCACGGCCGACACTCCCACCATCAGCAGCAAGTGCATCGCCCAAGGATGACGTTTGAAGAAATTGTCTTTATTCATAGCTTAATTCTTATCACTAATCACTTAACTCTCCGAGCAGCGTGGCGGCGGTGCAGTCGGCCACACGCACACGGCGGTAGGTGCCCGGCTCGGCGGCGGCTCCTCCCGTAGAGGGTACTCGGTCGAACACCAGCACCTTGTTCTGGCTGTTGCGTCCGAAGAGGCGCTCCTTGCTCCGGTGACTCTCGCCCTCCACCAGCACCTCATACTCGCGGCCCACCTCCTTCCGGTTGTTTTCCAACGCAATCTGGCCTTGCAGGGCGATAATCTCGTTCAGCCGGCGGGTCTTCTCCTCGTCGGCGATGTCGTCGGGCAAATGGCGCGACGCATAGGTGCCCTCACGCTCCGAGTACTTGAACATGAAGGCGTAGTCGTAGCGCACCCGACGGAAGAGGTCGAGGGTGGCCTGATGGTCCTCGAGGGTCTCGCCGCTGAAGCCCGCAATCACGTCGGTGGTGATGGAGCAGTCGGGCAGGTAGCGGCGTATGGCCTCCACGCGGTCCAGATACCACTCCACCGTGTATTTGCGGTTCATCAGTTGGAGCATGCGGTTGCTGCCGCTCTGTACCGGCAGGTGGATGCAGCGGCAGATATTCCCGTGACGGGCCATCACCTCCAGCAGGCGGTCGCTCAGGTCCTTGGGGTGCGACGTGGCGAAACGCACCCGCAGCCGCGGGTCAATCTCCGCCACCCTCTCCATCAGTTCCGGGAAACCCACCGGGCACTGACCGCTGGCCACCGACCACTGATAGCTGTTCACATTCTGTCCCAGCAAGGTCACCTCGCGGTATCCTTTCCCGAACAGCGTCCGGGCCTCGTTCACGATGGTCTGCGGGTCACGGCTGCGCTCGCGGCCGCGGGTGTAGGGCACCACGCAGTAGGAGCAGTAGTTCTGGCAGCCGCGCATGATGCTGATATAGGCCGTGATACCGTTGCTGTCCATCCTCACGGGCTCGATGTCGGCATAGGTCTCCGTGGTGCTCAGCTCCACCTCGGCCGACTTCATTCCCTCGCGCACCTGATGCAGCAACGCAGGCAACCGGCGGTAGGCGTCGGGGCCGCAGACAAACGACAGGTTGTCCTCCTCGGCCATCAGACGGCTCTGCAAGCGTTCAGCCATGCAGCCCAGAATACCCACCCTGAGCTGCGGACGGCGTGCCTGGAGGGCACGCAGCTCGCGTACACGGTGACGCACGCGCTGCTCGGCGTTGTCACGTATGGCGCAGGTGTTGATCAGCACGAAATCGGCCTCCGACGGCTCAGTGCACAAGCCGTAACCCGCCTCGCCGAGGATGGCGGCCACCACCTCGCTGTCGGCGAAATTCATCTGACAACCATACGTTTCTATGTATATCTTCTCCATCGGACCGTCTGGAAATAAAGTGCAAAAATACGCATTTTTTTTCGTCCGTGCAAATTTATTCCCCTCAGGATAGCATAAGTTTTTCACCTTTCATCCTGTCACCTTTTCAGGGGGTCCCTTGTTACTCCCTTGTTAAGCCGTAGGTAAGCCGTAGTTAAGCCGTAGGTAAACGAAAATTGAAAATTGAAAGTTGAAAATTGAAAGTTAAAGCTCTCCTAAAGGTCTCCTCAGGTTCTCCTAAAGGTTACCTAAAGTATGCCTCAAGTATGGTTCAAGTAATCTATAGGTCGGCATCCCTTTCCGGCCATCGGAGGTGCCCTTGAGACGCAATTTCGCCTCCAAAAGGGTCGGAATCGAAAAATTTTGTCTCACTGAGACGCGAGCCAAAAACGAAAAAATGCATCGGGAAAAGGCATTTTTCGTCAATTCCGAGCCCTAAAAGAGCCGTTTATTCATACCTTCTGCCCCTTTCCGTGGACTTGTGATGCTGATGAAGAAACTTTATAGCCAGTGTAACCTGTTGTTTATTTGCCTCTTAGATAACGGAGACTCTTGAAATCTTACAATCTTACAGTCTTACAGTTGATTTTTGAAGGGTACACATTTTTTTCATTTCATTCTTTTTATTATCTATATATATTTAATTATTAATTAATTATAGGCATTATAACGGAGGGGTTCTGAAATTGAGGGTATCCTTTTTTTTACTGTAAGATTGTAAGACTGTAAAAAATCGGTTTACCCTTTCTCTACAAAGCTTTGGTTTTAAATGCCTTGTATGGAATAGCAGTCACAGTCACAGAGTCACAGTTGTTTTTCAAAGGGTATCCAACTCTTCCTATTTCCTCTATTATTATTTCTATATATCTAAATATTAAATATTTATAAATAATATAAGAGAGAATTCCCGATGTTTGAGGTATCCGTTTTTTTAACTGTGACTCTGTGACTGTGACTAGAAAGGTTGATTCCCTCGACTTAAAGTTCTTCCCTACAAGGCTTTATGTATTTGGAGCATTACAGTTACAGTTGTTACAGTTTTTTTAAGGTATCATTAATAATAAATTTTGCCATATAAAGAAAATTTCGTAACTTTGGCTTCGCCGACGTTACTTCATTTCGGATATGTCAAAAAAAAAATTTGCCATATCGCTCAACTTTCGTAACTTTGCATCGTGAAAACCAAACAATAGATAATCACTAAAACGGCATAAAATAGAGACTACGCATAAGCATTAACGCTCGAACACTCCCTACAAACTATGGACGAACCCTCACAGAAACAAGGCTATCTGGATTTCGACGAATATATCATCGCCAGCGAACCGCACAAACGCGAACGTGCAGAGGCTTGGAAGGTGGCTATTGGCTTGCAGGCCGTTGACGGCTTGCAGGTGTCGGAATACCTGAAACAGACGGCCCGTCGCCATATTGAGGGTGAGATTACCATCGACGAGGCAAAGGAGTTGGTGAAACAATACTATGTGTCGAAGACACAGCACGACGATGACGAAGAGGACAAGCAAGAAGCTGACCGCGTTTCGGCAAATATCGCAAAACTCATCAACGAACGTTCATTTACATTCAGCACAACGGGCCTTATCTCCATCCACAGGAACATCTTCAATGGTGTGTTCAAGCATGCAGGCCAACTGCGCGACTACGACATCACCAAGAAGGAATGGGTGCTTCGTGGCGACACGGTATTATATGGTCGTTGGCAGGACTTGCGGATGGCGTTGGATTATGACATAGAGACAGAAAAACAATTCGACTATAAAGGTCTGTCGATGGATGGTGTTATTACACACCTGTCGCGTTTCGTCTCAGGCATCTGGCAGATACACCCCTTCCGCGAGGGCAATACCCGAACCTCCGCCGTCTTCACCATCAAATACCTGCAATCTATCGGGTTCAAGGCAGACAATCGGTTGTTTGAGGAACATTCATGGTATTTCCGCAATGCGCTGGTCAGAGCCAACTACAAGAATGTGGCAATAGGCGTCAGTCAGGACAGCCACTTCCTGGAACTCTTCTTCCGAAACCTGCTGATGGGTGAGCACAACGAGTTAAAAAACAGATACCTTCTGGTGAATCCACCCGAAGAATGGAAACAACCTGCAAACGCAGGACAAGCACAGGACAAGTACAGGACAAGTACGGGACAAGTACGGGACAAGCTGCATACAGATAATCCAAACATAATAAAGTTGGTGAGTGTTGTTGGGGAACGGGAGATGTCTGTGAAAGAGATGATGTCGGGCTTGGGACTTAAAGGGCGTGACAATTTTCTGAACAATTATCTGGTTCCTGCCATATCGGATAACTATATACGTTTGCTCTATCCTCAGTCTCCCCGCCATCCGCGACAGAGATACCTGCTTACGGTCAAGGGAATGGCCCTATTTGATGAAACCAAACAAAGCTGAACAATATATCGGGTGATTTTACTCCCATAGAACAACAAAAAGGGCGGCCCACTTGCAGTGACCGCCCTTTCCTTTTCATCCCTTACACCCTTCGAAAAAAAAGGAGATAAGAAGACAGTAGCTTTTCGCTAATTTAATTTGTTTTCAGCGGTGCTCAAAGCCTGCAAGCAGGCAGAAGGAGATAAGACAATACCGTTTCAACTTATCAACCTATCAACTTTCCCCTTTCACTCCCGTTTGCCTCAAGTATGGTTCAAGTATAACTAAAGAAACATTTGGGCATGATGAAGGTGTGAATGGGCAATGACCTAGTACTTTCTATATAGTCATTACTAGGTCAATACTAGGTCAATACTAGGTCAATACTAGGTCAATACTAGGTCATAACGAATTCAGGGCTTAGTATCAGACAGTTACAACAACATCTCGGTCGTTTTGATTTTTTTGTGTATCTTTGCATTTATATAAGAATGAAGAGAATTGCGATTATAGCACTGGCGTTGAACCTGATAGGGGTGTGGCCGAGTGTCCATGCACAGGCTTATGCCGACGGGGCGGTGCGCGGAGACGTGAAGACGGTGCAGCTGTACCGACAGGGGGCGGAGTTGGACTTTCCGATACTGCCGCTCGGCAGCGGACGGATGCTGCTGGAGTTCGACGTGCTGGGCACCGAACCGGAGGAGCTGCGCTGGCGCATCGTGCACTGCGACCGTCATTGGCAACCCGACGAGCTGCAGCCGGTGGAGTTCCTGACGGGCTTCGCCGAGGGAACGATCGAGAGTTACGACTTCTCGTTCACGACGTTGCGCGACTACGTGCACTACACGGCCACCGTGCCGGGGGACTTCGCGGAGTTTACCTACTCGGGCAACTATGTGGTGGAGGTGACGGGAGGCGAGGAGGTGCTGCTGCGCAAACGGTTCTGCGTGAGCGAGGGAGCGGTGAAGACGGAAGCCACGGTGGGTCGCCCCTACGACGGGGTTGATCTGGAGCGGCGTCAGGAGGTGGATGTCCGCGTGCTCGCGGGGAGCGACAACGGCGTGCCTGCGGTGAGCTTGCGGCCGGAGTATCTGTGCGTGACGGTGCAGCAGAACGGGCGTGAGGACAACCGGAGGGAACTGACGTTCTCGGGCTACGACGGCACGGCATTGGCCTACCGGTACCGGCAGTGCAACATCTTCGAGGGAGGGAACACATTCCGCTATTTCGACTGCAGCAACCTGAGAGCCCCGATGTACAATGTGGCGAGGGTGGAGGAATACGGGGGCGAGCAGTTCGCCATACTGAGGCCCGAGGAGGACCGGTCGAAGAAGCACTACCTGAGCGAGACGACGCTGGCCGGCGGCATGAAGGTGAACATCTGGGACCGCAAGAACCCGCGGTTGGAGGCGGACTATGTGTGGGTGAACTTCAGCCTTCCGATGGCCCAGCCGATGCTGGAGGGCACGGTGCATGTGGTGGGAGCGCTGACGGACTGGCGCACGGACTCGACATCGGCCATGGAATACAACCCACGATACAAGGCCTACACGCTACGGCTGCTGCTGAAGCAGGGGTACTACGCATACCAGCTGTTGGTGGTCAGCCGGCAACGGACAGAGGCGAGTACGGCACATCTGGAGGGCAACCACCGCGAGAGCCCGAACCGATACACGGTGACGGTGTATTACCGCAGCCCTGCCGACCGTGCGGACCGGCTGGTGGGAGTCACCAAGACAATCAGATAATCTAGCAGGTTCCCCAATCGGAGACTACAAGACGGAGGCACCGGCGGGTATTGTCGGTGATGCGGAAACGGTGGTCGATACGCAAGCCGACGACCCAGACGATGCGCCCGAGGTCATCAACCAACACATAGACCCGCTGTTTTTCGAGGAGACTGATTTTGCAGTCCTTGAGGAAGTCGCTGAGGCGACGCTGATGGGGCATGCCCAGTGGACAGAAACGGTCGCCGGGCCGCCAAGGACGGAGGGTGAGCGGCTGCCGGACGAGGTCGGCGTCGATGTGCTCCACGTGCTCGCGGGAAACATCGGTCAGCGGGACGGGAGAGATTTCGATTTTCGGTTCGGAGGCAGGGAGGGGATACCGGGCGACGATGAGGCGGTCGCGGTCGATGAGCGCGATATGGGTCTGGGAGAGGAAGCGGGCACCGGTCTGCGCCGACGAGAGGGCGGAGATGATGTCGCCGACGGCCGTGGAGGAGAAACCATAGGGACGCAGCAGTTCGAAGAGAAGGGTGTCGCACGGAGAGAGGGAGAGAAGTTCGGAGATGTGATACCAATGATATTTGAATCCGAAAGGAGATTGTTCCATGTGCCCGACACGCGCCGTCATTTCGGCAACGGTCCGGTCATATATTTCCTCGACCTGGGCGAAGCGCTCGATGTTGGCCGCCATGGTGGTGTCGATGGAGGGGTAGAGTTCGCGCAACAGGGGCATGAGCTGCAGTCGGATGCGGTTGCGACGGTGCTCGAGCGAGAGGTTGGTGCAGTCCTCGACATAGGAGAGCTGATGCCGCCGGATGTAGTCGTCGATTTCGGAGCGCGAGAAACAGAGCAACGGACGGATGACTGTTATTGCCTGATTGCCTGATTGCCTGATTGTTTGAGTGGAGAGGGGGCGGATGCCGTGGAGGCCTGAGATGCCGGTGCCGCGGAAGAGGTTGAGGAAGAAGGTCTCGATGGAGTCGTCGCGGTGGTGGGCGGTGGCCACGACCCATTGCTCGATTGTCTGATTGTTTGATTGTTTGAGTAGTTGGGCGAAGTATTGGTAGCGGAGCCGGCGTGCGGCTTCTTCGATGCTTTCGCCGGTAGAGGCTGCAACGGCACGGGTGTCGAAGGAGGTGGTGAAGAACTCAGCTCCGTAGTGCTCGGCGAGGCGACGGACGAATTCCTGATCGCGGTCACAGTCGCCGGGACGGAGGTTGAAGTTGCAGTGGGCGATGGCGAAGGGGATGTGTGCACGATGGAAGAGATGGGCCATGCAGACGGAGTCGCGACCACCGCTGACAGCGAGCAGCACCTTGCCGCCAGGTGGGACAAGGTGCTGCTCTGCGATGTATTGCGTGAAGCGGTCGAGCATCACTTGAGAATCATCTTGCGCATCTGCCGCTGACCCTCGACCTCGATGCCGTAGTAGTAGAATCCGGCGGGATATGCCTCCATATCGAGACTGAGCGTGTGGTTGCCTGCCTGATAGAAGCGCTCGGTGCGATAGACGATGTGGCCCATGGCATCCATGACGAAGAAGCGCACGGAGGCGGCATTGGGCAGGATGAAGGGGATGGTGGTCTGATGGGTGAAGGGGTTGGGATAGTTCTGCTCGAGGACCAGCTTGCTGCCATCGACGGCGGGAATGCCCTCCATGTAGTTGACCACTTCAACGACAGAGGTCTGGTTGTTGACGCTGTTGTCGTCGCCCGCGATATCGAGCACACGGCCGATACCTTCGTAGTGACGTGTGGGCGACTTGGGAATGGTGTTCTCGAACTGGATATGGATGGCCTGTCCGGGATTGACACGCTGACGGATGTTGTAGGAGAGGTTGTTGCCATTGACGGTGGCACGGAGACGGAGCTGCTTATCGACAAGTGCGAGGTTGCCGATGTTGCGGAGTTGGAGGAAGACGCGACATTCGTTGCTGGCGTTTTCTTCAACGATGACCTTGGTGACCTCGATGTCGGTGTATTGCTCGGCGATGAGGTCGGTGGTGTCGTTGCCGGGGTTGTTGTCGTTGTCGATATGGACAAAGGCATTGACGTGGTCGTAAGGAGCCGCACGTGTGGGCAGGTCGGCGTCGAAGAGGTAGTAGCCTGTGCTGAGTGCCGGCAGCGGCAAAGCACGGTAGTAGGTCTCCCGCACCATGGTGTTGGTATCGTTGTCAATCCAATAGCCCACCTCGAAGTTGTTGGCACCGCGAGCGCCGCGGTTCTCGATGATGAGGGCGATGCGGACGTTGTTGAACGACGAGGTATCGACGATGACGGAGGCGGCCTCCAGATCGGTGACGGAGGTGATGCCCTCGATGCGTCGGAAGACGGTGTCATTGTAGATGTAGTCGTTGTTTTCACTCTTGACAAAGACGGTGAGGTTCATGAGACCCATTGCCGCATGAATCTTGCGGTGGAATGTGTAGTTGAAGTAGGCACCCGACTCCAACGGATGGCCCAAGAGGGTGTTGAAGTCGATGGATTCATCCACCCGGTTGACCCCATTGATAAAGTAGGAGGCAGTGGCGGAGTTGATTGAGCTGAGGCCGAAGTTGTGGATGCGGAGTGTGACGGCGACACCGGTGTCGCCGGCGATGACATAGCTGAGAGGTGCCATGATGCTGTCGGCAGCGATGTCGTTGTCGAGCATGTACAGATAGAACTTCTGGGTGCAGGTGTCGTTGTCGTGATAGATGTCGCCGAGGACGCTGGCATAAGAGGAGATATAGAAGGAGTCGGGGAAGTTGCTGGTGACGATGAAGGGAGCATCGAAGAGGAAGGTGTCGGTTCCGTCGGGCGGGATGCTGGCGCCTGTGATATGGGTAATCTTGGAGAGGATGGCCCCAAAGTGAGTGTATCCCAGGTCAAACTCACGGACAGTGTCGTAACCGTAGTTCTTCACCACCACCTCGGGATAGATGGTCTGTCCAAACTTAGGTTGCTCGGGCTTGGTGATGGCGATGACTCCGGCATCATAGTTACGACGGGCGCGGCCGAGATAGAAGTCGTCGATGGCACAGCCTTCGCCATAGGAGGTCTTGTTGGTGGAGGGAGAGCGATAGACGAAGCGTATCTGCATTTTCTCGGGGTAGTCGCCGCTGAGATGGGTGGTGGTGCTGCTGAACCAATAGCGAGTGTAGTGGTCGCCTGCGTTGGTGGAGGTGCCGTCGAAGACCATGTCCTCGGTGTTGTTGTACCAAGAGATAATCGAATCGGGAGCCATCTTGACCCACTTACCCTCGAAGTTGAGGTACTCGATATGCATGGTGCTCTCGTTGGTGAAGTTGCGGCGCATGCGGAAGGAGATGGTGTCGATGTGGATCATGGAGTTGTCGATGATGGGGCTGTAGAGGTAGCTAATATTGCCGCGGGTGCCCGAGGAGATGTTGCTGTTGAGGTCGGTGGCCCAGACCTGTGTGCCGGACCAAGCGGTGTCGAGGCGCGTCTTGTGAGGAGCACCCAGTTCCCAGTAGTTGCGGGTGTAGGCATTGTAGCCGGTGGGCGCATACCAAAGGTCGAGGGAGTCGAAGTTGTCAAGATAGCGAGCAGTGATGGAGTGGAAGCGGTGGTACTCATAGACGAGGCCATTGTTGGTACTATCGACGTCGCCATCGAGGTCGTGCCAGATGGAGAGCGTGGTGGTTCCGAGGCAGAAGCTGTGCAACGGCAGGGTGACCACGGTGGATGTACCATGCAGCAGGTTGCCCGTCCAATGGAGGACTCCTGTGGCGGTGGTATCAATGGTGTCGCCGACGAAACTGTAATGGATGTCGGCAGCGGTAATGGTCTGGCTACCGCGGTTGTACATGCGGAAGCTCACCGCCTTGGGCACGTTGTCGTGAATGAGGTAGCTGCGGGGATTGTCGATGCCGGCGATGGCCAGATCTTTGACAGGGGCTTCTTCATCGACAAAGAGGAGGAAGTCCATTGCATGGCCGACAGAATTCTCCCCACCATAACTGGTGACATTGACACGCATGCGCTGATAGCCCAGCGAAGCACACTCGGGGATAGACACCACGGCCTTGAAGGTGGAGTCGTCATAGAACGGGGCATCCCAAACCACGTGCTCATTACAAGTGGAATTGCCTTCAAAAACACCGCTACGGTTGAAATCAATCTGAACCCAGGCCTTGCAACGTTCATGCTCGGCTTCGCCGTTAAGCGGGGTTACCTGGATGATAATCGTATCGGTGGTACCGCGTGTGACATGGAGCGTCGGATATTCGGGAGTGGGATAGTTGGCCAGATTGGTATAGGAATGGTTCAGGGGCGTGAGGTCCATGTCAATACCATTCCACGAGATGCGCGTGATATCCCACTTGGTGTCCTCTTCCGTGGGCGTAGGCGGCTGGAAGGTGTTGTACTTAGTGACCGCGAAGGAACTGAAGTTGTAGTTGGTGCGGATGGTGTCGTTGCGACGGACAGCGTCGTTGGACATGTCGGTCCAAACCTGCAGGGTGTAGGTCTTAGCGGTGGTGGGATAGGGAAGGTTGAGCAGGGAGTCGAAAGTATAAACAAACTCCTGTCCACCGGGCACAGTGGAGTAAATAGTCTCGGTGACTGTCTGCAAAACATTATTACCTTGCTTGAGCACATAGGTTATCGGGATGTTGCTTTGCGGGGCAGTGCCGAAGTTGGCGATTTTTACCCTCACGGTGTCGTTTTCCATATAGACGCGGTTACCGACAGGAGCAAGCACTTCCTTGAAAGCGATGTCGTTGGCGACACGGGGAGCCACATGGACCGTCACTGATGAGTAGTCGCTGGGGCAGTTCTTATTGCTGTAGCAGCGCAGATAGAAAGTGGAGTCGTTGAAGAACTGCGGGGTGCTGTTCCACAAGGTGGAGCGGGTATAGTTGGCCGCGGTGATGGACACCTGGTTGGAAGCGGGGAAGAAGAAGTCGTTGGAAGTGGTGTCAGCATACCAACGGATGGGCAAACTGTTCACCTGCGAGGCTCTGACCGCCCCCCAGGTGCCATAGGCCAGGGTGGTATCGTATCCTACAGGGGCTGCCGGAGTGTAGTAGGAGTTCTTGGTGATGAAAGCCGTAGTGTCGGCACCTGGTGCCAGCGGAATGATGTCATAGTCATAATGGCACCAACCTTTGACATAGACATCAATGTTAAGTGCCGTGTCGGTAGGATAGAGGTTGGCAAGACTGTCGAAGGTCAGGGTCACACTGGAGTTGCCTGTCGGCAAGACGTTTTCGAGGGTGACATACTGCTCCACAGTGTCGGGCAACGTGGGAATGACCACATTGGCGGGTGACTTGATTTCGGTGTGGTAACCAATCTTAATCTGAGTTCCAGCCGGGAAAGGCTTGTTACCCACATTCTGAAGGGTAATCTTCACCTCGGCAGCGTTCATATTGCAACCATTTTGTGCAATCGACACACTGGTAGCCTTGAGGTTGAATGCCGGAGCCAAGTAGGCTTTTGCTGTCATCTCGTTGTTGGCAAGTGACGTATCGGTAGGACAAAGCACCACCACATGGACAATCTGCGTGTCAATCATACCCAGGATGGTGTGCAGCATCACAGAGTCTTTCTTGGTGACACCTGCAGCAAACGGACTCAGTGTCCGGTTGGGCGAACGTGTGGAGTCCATGTAGCCTTCAATATAGGCATACCATGTAACGTCGGTCTCATTGGAACGTCCATTGTTATAGAACGAGACAACCACCTTCAGCGAGTCGGTTTCGATATTCAACGGATTGGCAGGCACCACAGGTGCATGGATTCGCACCACAGAAATGTCATGGGTGAGACGGGGAGCCTCGTGAGCACCGATAGTAGGAGCAGGAATCTGAGGACGGCTGGTTCCGTCGATATCGTCTATCACCTCGGTATTATACTGGGCTTTCTCACAGAAGTTGGTCTTCAGCAAGTGCAAATCATCGTTGGCGATGAAGAAAGGCTCGTCAAAGACGGAATTACCGTCATCACTATTGGTGGTCTGCAAATTGGTCAGTTGGGCAAGGGGTGTTGCTCCCCAGGCAAACTTATTGTTTGCATCGGAATAGTAGGCGTTGAAGTTGGATGTGGAGATACCTGTGGAGGAGGTCACATAGTAAGCATAACCGTAGCTAAAGTTGGAGAAGATGTTGTTCATCACCTGAATATTGGTGGGAGCAAGCCCACACAGGAATCCCAGTGTAAGGTCGTTGACACTTGAGGCCACCGATGTAGTACCATAGACACGCACAGAGTTAAACAGAATATTGACATACGACGAGACGGAATCGATAATAATACCGGCAGAAGCTGCCTTGTTGGCATTACCCACCTTCACATTATCCAAACCCGCCGAACCAGTGCCATAGGTGCTAATCATATTGTTCACCACAAAGCCAGGAATGTCGTAAGTGCCAGTAACGTTCTCCAGCTGCATACCACGCTTGGCCCCCTGATTGTTGGAGATGAGGTATATCATGTTCTTCTCGACAACAAACGAATCGGCAACTTCTGCCAAGTAGAGGCCTGTCAAACCGCGGGACGCCGAGGAGTTGGCCGAACGGATGTCGTTGCTTCTAATGAAGAGTCCATCCACGTCACGCAAATAGACAGCACCATAGGCAAACTCTCCTATTGTGTTGTTGTCAATGTAGATATGGTCGTAGTTACCCGTCGAACCCTCACACTTGACCGCATAGAATCCGCTGTCAATCGTACAGTTGCTGATATGCAGTCCCGACACATTACCTTGGAGACAAATGTTAGACAGGAAGTTGTTGACGTTTTTGTCTCCCGCCACAATCGTGCGCGACACTTTGAGTCTGTTTCCTGTCAGATGCGCACCGGCAACATCCTGCATCAGAATCACGTTACCGTAGTACTTACTGGAGGTGGTGGTCGGCGTGGAAACCAACGTCATATTGCTCAAAGTGACATTTGATACCCCGTTGATTTTCATCACATAGTTGGCATCTATTGTCGGTGCATAGGTCAGTATCGCACTGTCTCCCATACCCATAAAACTGATACCATTGGCCTGTGATGAACCATAAACGTTGGAAACCGAGACCTGCTCATTATAGACACCGTTGGCCACCTGGAACGTCACCGGTCCCACAATACCCACTGCATTCAGTGTATCCACGGCTTGCGAGAAGGTGATGTAATCACCGGTGCTGTCAGCAGCGATGGTATAGATACCGCCGCAATAACGAACTACAAATGTTGTACGCAGCGTGTCGTTCGACGCAATACTATCGTCAGCGACACTGAGCACAGCTGTCAAAGTGTGACGACCTGGTGCAATCGCTTTGCTGAAGAGGCTAAGTGTATCAAACTGTCCCGCAACAATGTTCACATTATGCACCGATGAATCCACCGCCAATGCATCAAGATAGTAATAGAACTTGACCTCCGTGGCAGTGTCTTCTCCCTGGTTGCGAATCTGGACGGGAATCGAGACGTTACTGCACGAACTATAAATTAGGGAATCGGCAAACCCAATCATGGCCATATCCATTTGGGGGATTCCCACTAGATGCATGTCATAGGTCGTTATCGGACTTCCGCAGCCAATGATTTTATTAAACCGGATATTGGGACGGTTACCGTTTCTCGAACCCGTGCCGGAATAGGCGAAGATGGACGGAGATAGAGCGGTATTCTGAGCCTTGTACAAGGATGTGTTTGCTTTCGTCGAATAACGGACACTTGTACCTGTAGTCACCGCAGTGGTCAGTTGGTAAGCCACCTGCACCACCAGCGACGAGGTGCCATCCCACATAAACGGAGCGTCAAGGTCGTGCTGCACCCAGTCCTTCGCCTGTCTGCGGTAAATCACCATCGGATGGCGTTCATACACCTGTGTCACCGTCTTCCACGATGACGTACTGCCGAAAATGGTGTCGGTGACGAGTCCCATGGCGATATAGTAGTTGTCAAACACCACCGAGTCTCTCGGCGTCGTGGTATTGATATTGTATATCGAATCGAGGAAGAAACTGATGGAATAAATATTTCCGGCTGTAAGACCTGCAGCGGCCAAATCATGGGCACTGTACATGTATTGCTGTCTTACATAGGTATTGTTGGGCTGGTAGGGCGATGGGAAAGCCGTCTTGGCAGAAGCTGTCGTCCCAGTGCCCACAATGGCATCCTGGCCTTTCTCAACCAAGAGACTCACACCCATGGTACCGTCAGCATAAAGAATATCCGTCACATGGGTAAATCCCGTATCGACAGCGTTCATGTCATAATCGTACCATACCGGCACCACACTGCTATGGTTCGGAATATAGGTGATTGTGTCACGCGTGGCGTAAGTAATCTGACGGTCGGCAATACCTGTAGGTGCATCGGGTGTGTATTTCACATCGACCGTTCTCCAGATGGTATCGTCTGCAATGGTTACATCCTGCTGTATCGGACTCACCCACACATGCACCGTCACCAACGAATCAACATCCAGATCAAGATCAATCAGGTTAGTAAAGGTATAGACCAACGAGTCGCGGGCTCCAATACCAGTAGCCACAGTTTCCGACACAGTATCTCCTGCCCCGCGGAAATTAAGCACTATCGTATCTATACTCTGCACGCCGAAATTGTGCACCGTCACCGTCACCTCCTCGTCTCCGAGACCGCAGCCGCCAGCAGGCAAAACAAGGTCGCTCAATGCAATGTCAACCGTCGGGACATTGATGACCTCCAAGGTAATCTTGCCTTTGCCTCCCTCGCATCCATTATCCGTATAGCGAATCCATGCGGGATTGTTATGATCCAAGAACATCGGGTTGTCTGTTGTTGCGACAGTCCAATCCGACGAGTTTCCATTGAAAGCCGTGCGGAACACACCAGCCCTGTTCGTAGGCATCGTGATGGAAGTACCGCTCCACACATATGAGGGCACATTCTTCGATGTCCACGACGTGCCATTGGTGATAACGGTATTGAAAGCCACAGCATCCTCAATCACACCTCCTCGGCGGTAAATGAATCCCACGTTTGAGTTATAGTTAAACGACGGAGTTGTCTGCGTGCGGATGGTCTTCGTGCTGTCCGAGGCGGGGTTGCCGCTCACACTACCATACTGCACCACCAGAGACTGACCCGGTTCAATCTTCACATTGGGCATCACAAACACCATGTTCAATGCAGAAGTCGAAGACACCGTCTGCAATGTATCTCCCTGCATGTAGGCTGTCGCATCGCCAATATTGGTCAGCTGCACAGCTCCCTTTCTATTGGCCACTCGCCAGGTATCCCAAGCCGAATTCGGAGTAGTACCCTGTGCCGCCGCCGCAGTGGAAAGTTCCACCTGAGTGATGCGCACTAACGGCAAATTCCTGCGCTGCATGATGTAATACTCGGCATTATCTCTCATGCTGTCGGTCGTATAACTGTTTCCGACAAAGAACGGTTCTGTGTCGGTAGAGTCATTGTACCAAAACAATTGTGAGTAACGTTGCGGAGCTGTCGGCGAATTATACACTTGCCACTGCTCCACCCCGTCGGTCGGTGTAATAGTGACGGAGTGGTTATAATCCACCTGAACCGTGTCGTCGGCAGGTGTCGCCGGATGGGAATGGCTCACCACTCTGAAACTGTTCGTGTCGTTCGTCTGGTTCGGGTCGTTGCCGAAACTGGTCCACACCCGGATAACATAAACCGAATCATAACTCCCATTCGCCGGCAGATGCATCATTACCCCGGTAGGTATCGTCACCGTATCCTCAGCGGGAACCGTCTGCGTCACGGTCAGGTTCTGTACCGCTCCGCCGTTCACCTGGTAGGAAATTCCTAATGGAGTGCCAGTAAGCGGGTCATAGATACTCATACCATTGTTTCTCAACCGCAGCACCATCTCCACCGAATCTGGCATATAGCAATCTTCCAACGGAGGATTGACCAGAGCCTCCATTTCAAAGTCGTATGCCAGCGATGAGAATTCAAAAGCACCAGGGCAAGTCACCGTCGTACCACGAAGGGTGTCGAAAATATCGGTCGTTACACTGGCCACAGGCACTCCTTTGCCCTTCACGGCTCGGTTATACGTGCGCAAATCCACCAAACTGCCGTTCAAGAAGCCCGGATTCACCGAGATGGAAAGCGAGTCGGCAGGTTCCGCCATCTTCCAAGCATCAATCGTCTGGCACGAAGTCGTCACTCGGCGATTCAACACATTTCCGTTCGAGAAATAGACATTGTTACTGATTACATTGTCCGTGCTACTGCCCGGCTGGTAGCTCAGCGCATAGTTGCGGTTGTCCATCGAAGCTACAATATTGTCGATGAACGAGCAATGGCTGATGCCCGAACCGCCGAATGTAGTGGCTGCCACATTGCTTCGTATCGGTGCATTCATCTTCACCGAATTATACACCACCTCCATATACGAACCGCTGATGATGTTGAACACCGTCCACTGCGAGTTCGCATTTCCGTTGTCCTCGCACACCATCATGTTGTTGGCCACCAGCGTGTGCGCCGTCTCTGTACCTGTCAAGCCGCTCAAACCCATGGCACCCGCACCGTTGCTCGTGAAGATGCGGTTACGCTGCAGGCTGATTGATCCCGAACAGTCATTCACCTGTGCCACAAAGCCACCGTTCGTCAGTACATCATACATCTCGTTGCCGTCAATCACCAAATTGGTCTGATACACCGCCTGCACCGCATTGTTGTATTGGTTGCTGAAGTGGTTTCCTCGAATCACCACACCCGATGACAGGATTTCCGTCGAGGCACCCACTGCCTTCACGCCGACAAGGCCACCCACAAACGTGCATCCTGTCACCTGAAGACCGTCGGAATAGCCGCTGTGAATCATGCTACCAATACGCATCGACGCCTCGGGGTTCGCCAGGCTATCCACAAACGTACACCCCTCGAAGCGGCAATCTTCGCTATTCGGGCCCAGTAGCACTATGTTGTCCAACGCTCCGCTCCGACGCACAAAACTCAACCCACGGAAACGAACATGCGCCACCTCCTCCAGATTCACAACCCACAACCCATTCAGCGAGTCGCTCATGTAAATAATCGTCTCGGCCGTATCCGTCTGAGGTTCGAATACCAGATAATGTGCAGCCGTGATACCATTCACAGCAGGCATCGTGAACGCCGGGTAGCAGCCTGGCGCCAACCTCACTATCAGAGTGTCATCCACTCCGCAACGGCTCAGCGAGAAAAGAAACTCCTCAATCGTATTGAAATCCTTGTTCGGACCACCGATGTTGCGCACACCGTGCATCGGTCCCGCGCACACAATAAATTCAGTCGAAATGGTATCGTTATACGGCTCATGGTCGCGATACTGATGCGTACCCGCCGTCAGCGTGTCCTCCACCCATACCTTCAATGTGTAGAAGCCCGCGGCCAACGGCACATTCGGCGCTATCGTCACCGTCTGCGTTGCTCCAGCCGCCAAGTTGCCCGTCCAGTTGTAGTGAGCCTCAATCGTGTCACTCGTACCTGTAATCCTGTAACTGATCTGGACAGCCTCGAACGGCAACGCGCCGCAGTTCTTCAATCTCACCTGGATGCTGTGGTCAGCAGGCGTCATCGGCACATCATAGTTCGGCGTCACCAAACCATACGTCTCCGACTCGGCCACCGTGTCAAATCCTGCATCATACAGCAGCGGAGGATTCATACTCTCGTAAAACACCATCGCAGGACGGTAAGCATACGCCAAATTCGACCGCTCAAACTCATAACCGTTCAAGTGCAGTCCCGCGTCACCACCGTTATAGAAAATCGTCTTCAGAGAATCCGCCGCCGGTATCGACCGCGTTTTCACCGACACGGCTACAGGATTCTGTGTGTCATCATATATAGCCTGAATCATCAAGCCCTCTCCGGCATAGAAGAACGTGTCCTTCAACTGAATCTCCAGCTCCGTATTTGCACTCAGCGCAGGTATCGTCAACGGCGAATCATACACCACCTGCATGTAACTCCCATTGTACGACCGGCCCCATTCGTTCGGGTCCATCTTGTAGTCTGAACCCACATTCTTCATCCTGAACTGGTACTTCTGACGCGTCTGCGACGCCGTCATACTCTCGCCAATCATAAACTTCATCGATGTCATTGCACCGGGTCCGTAGCCTGCATTCCTCATCGATGCCGCGTCAAACACCCACTCGCTCTTGTTGTCCGCCGCCGCAGGGAACGGGAACGACTTGCCATACACACTCACCGAACCCTCCATGTTGGCCGTCCACTCCGCAGGCTGACTCGTACCGCGCGTGCAGTAATACTCTGCCCACGTGCCTGTTGAACTCGGGAATCGACTCATATTGCTGTTGCTCGTCGAATCACGTGCCACGCAATAGAAATACATCGTCGTATCGTAGCCCTCGAATGGAATCCGCACACTGTATATTGCCCGTGTTCCAAACACAGGGCTCGTCTCTGTTCGCCTCGTCGTCATCAGCCGATGTTCCGTTGCATCGCTTCCAGCCTTATACACCACATACACAGAATCACTGTTCATGCCTGCTGTCAGCGTTGTGCTTGCCGCAAACTCAATCCTCGCTCCACGGCTGCTCGCCTGCACTCCTCCCTCTGGATACAACATCATCGTGAGCGTCGGCGACAACATGCGGTCCGCACTTGCATCCACCTTGATATTGTCAATCCACCATCCGTATCGGTTCGTGTCTGCAGGGCCACTCAACGTCCTGCGCTTCACTTCAAACTTGATAATCAGTTTCCTCTCGTTCGCAGCCACCGATGTCGTCAACGCATTGTCAATATTGAAACGCTCGCTCTTCCACTGCCCGTTCGTAGGGCCGGTCGTCGTGTCATCCCATCCGTCATACGACTTGTTATTGAAGCCGCCGTTGCCGCCAAACTCACTGCTCCTCTCGCCTTGCGGCGTAGCATAGTGCTGACTCGTCAACTGTGTCCACGCCGACTGGTAGCCCAACTTGTACCATATTGTACCCATCATCAGGCCCGCTCCCGAACTCGTGTTCTTCGGCAACTTGCATATATGGTCGAAATACAGCGAGATATACCTCACATTCAGATACTCTGCCTGCGTGAAATCGAACGTATCCAGATACACATCCACCTCGTTGTCCTTCAACTGGTGCACATGCAGCGACCGTTCCCCACCCCGCGACACTGTCGTCGTCTGGCTGTACGCCGTCGAAGGTGTCACCGCGTAGTTCACCGGCTCCCCGCTTTCGAAGCCCTGATAGAGCATTTGCTGTATCTGACCCTGCATCGGCAGGCTCAAAAAAGCAAAAATAGCACCGAACAAGAAGATTCTCTTTTTCATATAGTACATTACTTTATTTTCTCAATATCATTTATTTACAATAATTCCATGGCATGATATGACTCCCATTTGAGCCTATCAAACCCAGTACAAAAATACGAAAAAAACTGAATACGGGCCTATTTTTTTATATAAAAAAACTAAAAATGCCCTTTCTCACACCCTCTACGATCACTCTGCCACCTCCCTTCTGATTCCTCTCAAAAAAAGGAGTCACTATGTAGTCACTATGGAACCACTATGTCGTCACTATAGAACCACAACGGATTAAAAACTGACTATCATTCTTGTACAGAGCGTTGCTCGAGAGCTTCGTACATCATCACCCCGGCAGCCACACTGACATTGAGCGACGCCACCTCACCCACGATGGGCAACTTGGCACGTACATCACTCATCTTCAGTAATTCAGGGCTAATTCCCGTCTCCTCATTGCCCATGATGAGCAGCGTGGGACAGCGGAAATCGACCTTGCGGTAGTGTACTGCTCCTTTCTCGGTCGAGGCCACCACCTGAAATCCGTACTGCTTGGCCAGATTGACCACAGTCTTAAGGTTCTGCTCACGGCAGACAGGCAAACGCAACAAGGCTCCGCTGCTGGTCTTCACGGCATCCTCGTTGAGGGCCGCACTCCCATGGTCGGGCACAATAAGGGCGCTGACACCCGTACACTCGGCCGTACGGGCGATGGCACCCATGTTACGCACGTCGGTAACATGGTCCAGCAACACCACTAACGCATTGTCGCCCAGTGTTTCCACAAGTTCCATAAAATTGTGGTACTGCACCGCCGAAATGGTGGCCACCACCCCCTGATGATTGCCCGTGGTCACCTTGTTGAGCTTCTCCACAGGGACGTACTGGAAGGGGATGTCATGCTGCTTCAAGGCGGTCCGCAATTCGCCCATAAGAGAACTGTTGAGGCCGTTCTGGATGAGCACGCGTTCTATTTGCTGACCACTGGCAACGGCCTCTATAACAGGCCGCAAGCCATAGATCATCTGTTGTTTATTCGACGTTTTTTCCATCTTTGATTGTGATTTTACGGTCGGCCATCGAGGCCAGTTCCTCGTTGTGGGTGACGATGACGAAAGTCTGCCCCAACTCTTTGCGAAGCGTGAAAAACAGTTCGTGTAGCTCGCGTGCATGCTGCGAGTCAAGGTTGCCGCTAGGCTCGTCGGCCAGCACCACCATCGGGCTGTTCATCAACGCTCTGGCCACCGCCACACGCTGACACTCGCCACCACTCAACGCCGACGGCTTATGTTCCGCACGGTCGGCAAGATGCAAATGTTCAAGGAGTTCCGTCGCACGCCGACGGGCCTTCTCCTGCTTGTCGCCTCGAATCAATGCCGGTATCATCACGTTCTCCACCGCCGTAAACTCAGGCAGCAGGTGATGTGCCTGGAACACGAAGCCAATCTTCTCATTGCGGAAGCGTGCCAACTCACGCTCTTTCAGCCCTGTGACATCCACATCTCCATAGCTGACAACCCCGCTGTCGGGATGGTCCAACGTGCCCAGAATCTGCAACAAAGTGGTCTTTCCGGCACCGCTGGCACCGACTATCGACACCACTTCGCCGGGGTTGATTTCCAAGTTCACGTCCCTCAGCACATGCAACGCCCCGTAACTCTTGTTAATATTAACAGCCTTAATCATTTGCATTAATTTCTGTCTCCTTGACTTCTAAAACTCTGTGCCGTTCAAGAACACGCGTTCCACCTTGTTCTCGCCAAAGGCGTAGGGCATGTACTCGTAGCTCGATATCGGCTTGGTGATGTAGAAGTTAGCCTTCTTGCCGACGGCGATCGAACCCACCTCGCGGCTCACCCCCATGGCATAGGCCGTGTTCAGGGTGGTGGCATTGATGGCCTCCTCCGGCGTAAGGCGGTAGCGGATGCTGGCCATCGAGAGGATGAGCTGCATATTGCCCGAAGGCGACGTGCCCGGGTTGTAGTCGGAGGCCATAGCCACCGGCAGGCCGGCCTCAATCATCCTGCGGGCCGGCGACAACGGCAGGTTGAGGAAGAAGGCGCAGCCAGGCAGTATGGTAGGCATTGTGTCGCTACCCTTCAGGCACTCTATCTCGGCGTCGCCCATCTGCTCCAGGTGATCGACCGATATGGCGTTGTATTTCACACCCACCTGCACGCCGCCCGACACCGCCATCTCGTTGGCATGTATCTTCGGCCGCATGCCGTGTCTTATGCCCGCCTCGAGGATACGCGCCGTATCCTCCACTGTGAAGAAGCCCTGGTCGCAGAACACGTCGATGAAGTCGGCCAGGCCTTCGCCAGCCACCTTCGGTATCATCTCGTTGATGACCAAATCGACGTAATCTTCCTGATGCCCGCGGTATTCCATCGGTATGCCATGCGCGCCGAGGAAGTTGGACTTGATAGTCATGGGCGAGGTCTCCTTCAGGCGGCGTATGACGCGCAGCAGCTTCAACTCGCTCTCTGTCGAGAGGCCGTAGCCGCTCTTTATCTCTATGGCGCCGGCACCAAGGCGCATCACCTCTTCGAGGCGCTGCTTGGCCATGTCGTAGAGCTCGTCCTCGGAGGCGGCGGCGGTGGCTTTGGCCGAGTTGAGGATGCCTCCACCCCTCTTGGCAATCTCCTCATAGCTCAGCCCGCGTATCTTATCGACAAACTCATGCTCGCGCGAGTTGGCATAGACGATGTGCGTGTGCGAGTCGCAGAAGCTAGGCATCACCATTCGTCCCGTGGCATCCACCTCTTTATCAGCGGTGCCACTCCACTCGTTCATCGGTCCGAAGGCTTTTATCCTGCCATTCTCAACGAGCAGGTAGGCATCCTTGACGGTCTCCAGAACGGCCATCTCCTTGCCCTGTTTCCGCAGCTGCGGGGTGCGTTCCACGCCCACCAACTCCTTGATATTCTTAACAAGTGTTCGCATTTATCTATTGTTTTTATTCCCAGTATTCTATTTCGTATTCGATGATACCCCACCAAA
This sequence comes from Bacteroidales bacterium, assembly GCA_017960605.1. Classification (GTDB taxonomy): domain Bacteria; phylum Bacteroidota; class Bacteroidia; order Bacteroidales; family P3; genus Colimorpha. The sequence goes on from JAGCYV010000045.1 coordinate 78,312, forward strand.
AGTATTCCTCATAAATAATCACATCTCGATCGTCGTAGCGGGTAATATAATCAGAAATATCCGTAGGGTCGTCATAGTTCACCCAATGTTCACGTCGTTCTAGTCGCGTGCCGTCAGGTCGGATGGTGATAGTCACATCGGCCTCCATATCAAGGTCGTACAACTTGCCCGTCTGTGAAATAAGGACCCCGTTGGCATCATAGTGATAGTCGAGTGTGTCCCACGATTCATAGTATTCTGTTCTACTGGCGACGATGCGTCCCGATGCATCATAGAAGTAATTACGGTCGCGATATTCGACCCCCTCGTCGTTGCAATACTCGTGAAATAGACGACCGTCGGCATCATACTCACGTAAAAAACGCAGGGTGTCGAAGGTTCCCAGATAGACACACTCCGTCAGACCGAAACGTGGATGCACCTTGTAAGAATAGAGATAACGTTCGGATACACCCTCATGATACTTTCCGAAACTCTCCGTCTTGACATGCTGCACAATACCGTCAGTGGTATACTCGATACTATACCGCAAACTCACTTCGCGACGCGGTATCGGATTGGATGTTGAACTGACCCATTGATATGTCTCATGCAGAACGAGGCGCCCCTGGGCATCGTACACATTATGATAGGCGCTGTCGGATCTGTAGCCGTGACGGTCGTAGTGCTCGGTATTCTTCAGTATCCGCGCACCTGTCAAAGTATCGACGGAATATGTACGTTTCATCTTGATGTTCTTGGTGGTATGGGAAGGGAAATACGGCATCTCCAACAATGGCCCCTGCCCCATGGCGGGCAGCACCATCGCAACAAGCAACATTATCAGACCCGCTTTCTTCATCGCATCAGAACAGCTCCTGCTGGTTGCCATTGGTTCTCAGTTTGCCGAGGTGCTGGTAGGCAAGCATGGTGGCTTCGCGGCCACGGGGGGTACGCATCAGGTACCCCTCCTGAATGAGGTAGGGCTCATAGACCTCCTCGACAGTACCTGCCTCCTCGCCCACCGCGGTGGCGATGGTGTTCACTCCCACAGGGCCGCCCTTGAACTTGTCGATGATGGTGGTAAGGATACGGATATCCATATCGTCCAAGCCGTTGCGATCGACGTTGAGGGCTTGGAGGGCATAGCGGGCAATGTCGAGGGTGATAGTGCCGTCACCCTTCACCTGAGCGAAATCGCGCACACGGCGCAGCAGACGGTTGGCGATACGAGGGGTTCCACGACTGCGACGTGCTATCTCGATGGCGCTCTCGGAGGTAATCTTCACATCAAGCAGACCGGCCGAGCGGTTGACAATCTTGGTAAGCGTCTCGCTGTCATAATATTCCAGACGGCTATTGATGCCGAAACGGGCACGCAAGGGGGCGGTGAGCATACCGCTGCGGGTGGTGGCGCCTATCAGGGTAAAGGGCTTGAGGTTGAGCTGTACCGACCGGGCCGCCGGACCGCTCTCAATCATGATGTCGATGCGAAAATCCTCCATAGCGGAGTAGAGATACTCCTCTACCACAGGCGAAAGACGGTGTATCTCGTCGATGAAAAGCACGTCGTTGGGTTGAAGCGAAGTGAGCAGTCCGGCCAGGTCGCCGGGCTTGTCGAGCACCGGTCCGCTGGTAGTCTTGATATTCACTCCCAACTCGTTGGCGATAATATTGCTGAGGGTGGTCTTGCCGAGACCCGGAGGTCCGTAGAGTAGCACATGGTCGAGTGGCTCGCCACGTTCCTTGGCGGCACGAACAAAAATTTTGAGATTTTCAACCACCTGATGCTGACCGGCAAAACTGTCGAACCCCGAAGGGCGCAAAGCACGCTCTATCTCTTTCTCCTTGGCGGAGATACTATGGCTGTCGAGGTTATCATTCATACTGCATAAAAACGGCAAACGGGTAAAATTATTGCATACGATACAATAAAACTTATATTAAGGCGTTATAAATCCAAAAATTAAGAAAAGAATGAAATCCATCATCGTAGGAACCGACTTCTCGGAAGGGTCGTATGTAGCCCTTGAACTAGCCGTGGATGTGGCCAACCGCATGCAGTGTGACATCAACCTGGTGTGGGTGCGCCGCGAAAAGATGCTTTTCACAGGTGAACAGATGGACATGCTCACCACCCTGGCCAAGGAGAAACTGAAGTCCCTCTGTGAAAAATATGCCCCAAAGATGACCACCGGCACCATACACAGCAGCATTATCAGCGGCCGTGTATCGACAGCCATCGCCGAAGCCGCCAAACGCGAGTTGGCTCCCATGATTATCATCGGTACCAACGGTGCTTCGGGATTCGAGAAATACGTCATCGGCAGCCAGGCAGCACGCATCGTGCAGGACTCGCCCTGTCCCGTGCTGACCATGCGCCAGGGGTACAACTTCCACAAACGGTTGGAACGCATCGTGGTGCCGCTGCGCGTCAATGCCAACTCACGCCAGAAAGTGCCGCCCGCAGCCACCATGGCCAAGATATTCGGCTCGGAAGTGCATATCCTCGGCCTGCTCGACCTCAAGGAGGAGATGTCGGCCCTGCGCACATACATCGGCCAGAGCATCGACTACCTGGAACACGAAGGGGTGCCCTACCAGTTTGAAATCCGCAACTATTCCAGCTATAGCGACACCGTACTGGGCTATGCCGACGAAATCAAGGCCGACATGGTGATTATCAACACCGAGCAGGACCGCGTCATCTCGCAGTTCTTCCTCGGCACCAATGCCCAGCAGGTGGTCCATAAATCACAGATTCCTGTGCTCTGCATCCATCCCGAGGACTACATCAACATAGCCGCCAAAGTCTGATGTACGATGCTGTCATTGTAGGAGCCGGTGCCGCCGGACTGATGGCCGCCGTCACCGCCGCCGAGCGGGGACGCAAGTTGCTCCTGCTTGAGAAAATGGACCAAGCCGGACGGAAACTCCGTATCACTGGCAAAGGGCGTTGCAACCTCACCAACACCAACTCCCTGCGCGACACCCTACAACACATCGGACCCGATTCTCGATGGCTCCGCAACACCTATGGGCGCTTCTTCAACCGCGAGCTGATGGACTTCTTCGAGAGCCGGGACGTGGCGCTGACCGTGGAGCGTGGCAACCGCGTCTATCCTGCTTCCGGCAAAGCGTTGGACATCTTCCTCGCCTTGATTAACGAATTGGAAAACCGCGACAACGTCACCATACGCAAGAACGCCGCTGTCAAACAGATAGAAACCTTTGAAGGGCAAGCCACTGCCGTCATCCTGCAAAACGGAGAGCGCATCGCCTGCCGCCACATCGTGTTGGCTACCGGTGGCCTCTCCTACCCCACCACAGGCTCGACCGGCGCCGGCTACCACATGGCTAGCGAACTGGGACACACTATTGTAGAACCCGTACCGGCTTTGGTAGCGCTCAAATGCGAGGAGATAATTCCCGAGGAACTGGTTGGCTTCCTGCTAAAAAACGTCCAACTTTCACTACACACCACCCACTCCCAACTATCCACTCACTTCGGCGAGATGACCTTCTGCACTGACGGTCTTGCTGGTCCTATCGTACTTAGTGCCAGCCGTGTAGCCAGCCGCATTCTGCATAAAGGACAGCAACTGAAGGCACGGCTCGACCTCAAACCGGCTCTCACCGCCGATCAGTTGGACAAACGCCTTCAGGCAGACCTGGACGCCAATGGCACCCGCATCTTCAACGACGCCCTGCGCCTGTGGCTGCCAGCCGAACTGATACCGCTGGCGCTCAAACAGCTGCATATAGAATATTACAAGCGTCTCAACCAGATTAATGGCGAGGAACGTCGTCGGCTGAGGCATTGGCTTAAAGGAGTGGAATTCACCCTGACGGGCACCCACGACTGGACCGAAGCCGTCATCACCCAGGGCGGTATCGCTGTGGGCGAGGTTAACCCCAAGACCATGGAATCCAAACTGGTAACAGGATTATATATTATCGGAGAACTCTTAGACCTTGATGCCGACACTGGCGGCTACAACCTTCAGATAGCATTTTCCACCGGCCACGCCGCCGGCATGGCGATATAAAAAAGAGGGCGTTCCTGATGGGAGCGCCCTCTTTCTCTTGGCTCAAGTTATTACTCCTCGGCACCTTTTTCGATGGCGAGTTTACCACGGTAGTAGCCGCACTCGGGGCAAACATGGTGGTACATAACCTGGGCTCCGCAGTTGCTGCAAGTAGTCAACTGCGCTTTCTCCAACGCATCGTGCGTTCTTCTCTTGGCCGTACGGGTCTGCGAGAATCTGTGTTTTGGATGTGGCATATTATTACTTTTTTTGTTTATTTATTTCAAACTTTTCAAAGCTTCCCAGCGGGGATCGGCATAGTCGGCATCGCGTTGGGGCTCGTCGCCGGTGATATACTTCGCCATCTCTGGGTCGCAGTCTCCTTCGGGGTGTATGTGCTGCAGGGGCATCCTCACGGCCACGTATTCGTACAGCCACGGTGTGAGGTCTATCTCGTTGGCACTCTCGGGCAGAATGACCGTCTCTTCATCCTCACTCACCTCGGTGTCGCTGAATCGCACATTCAGATGCTCTTCTCCACTCACTTCCACATTCATCTCTCCGAGGCATCGGTCGCACTCGGTTGTCACCTCCCCTGAGAAGGAAAAAGTGAACAACAACATGTGCTCCATCCGCTCCATTTTGACGTCGAAATTCACTTTTCCACCCTTGATTTCTTCATTTTTGAAGGCCTCGAAGAAGGGGTCGTCAAGCTGGAATTCATAGTCATAAACTCCTGACCTTAAACCCGTAAAGCGAATCACTCTGTCATCATTCTTACCCATTTCACACTCCTATTGAGTTTGCAAAAATACGAAGATTATTTAAACTGGCAAAAAAAATCTTCTTTTTGACCCTGAGTTTTTCTCTCTCAAAAATGTTTTTTATGGCTGATTCATATTTTTTTTGTACTTTTGCAGCCTCTTTTTTCAGAAAATGGAGATACTGATTGGCATACTCTGCGGCTTGGTGCTCTCGCTGTTTTTCAGCTTTGGTCCTGGTTTTTGGGGACTGATACAGAACAGCATACATTATGGCTTCCGCAAGGGGGTAGCCTTCGAGGCAGGTGTGAATTTCAGCGACATCGTGATGGTGGTCCTGCTGCTTACATTGTTCAACAAAGACTCCATCACCACCGTTTTGCGCACTCCGGTGGCCTCCATCATCGGCGGTTCGGTAGTGATTATCTTTGGTCTGTTCACCATTTTGCGACGTCCTACCATGAGTGTGGAGAACAAAGGCCGCCTGAGGGTGGTGATAAAAAAGGCACCCCGTAGCCGCGAGTTGGTGCTCTACGGATTTGCCCTCAACACAGCCAACCCTTCGGTATGGCTCTATTGGGCCGCCATGACCGCCGTCGTCAAGGCCGAGGTACACTTCAACGACCTGGAAATCTTCATGTTCTTCATCAGCATGCTGCTGGCCGAACTGGCAGGCGGCATCCTCAAGTGCCGCTTGGCCTCCATGCTGCACAACATTCTGTCACCCAAGGTACTGACCGTGGTGAACCGCATCATGGGTGCCATCCTGATCAGCCTCGGCATCTATCTGATTGTCCACATGGTGGTACAACTGCGCCACCCCGAAAGGCCCGAGAAGGAACCCACCGAGGTGGTCACTCAGATTATCCACCAGTCGCTGCATCCGAGAGACAGCGTCAAGCGGAGCGACACCATTTACTTTGAATAGACGACTCTGGCCGTCCGTCCGTCCGACAGACGGAGCACATAGACACCCGCTGCCGGGAGTCTGAGGAATTGCCTGTCTGTAGCCACCTGCACCGAAACTTGGCAGCGGCCGGTCATGTCATAGACCTCCAGCCCCTGGCCCTCGGCATGCATCACCTCTATGCCGCCATTCGTGGTGGCAACGGTCACAGCCATAGGCATATCCACCGTCTCAACAGCTATCGGGCAAGTCTCCTCCACCAGCGTTTGTGCGTTCCAATACTGGGCAGCCTGATAGGCCTGGAGGGCACCGCACGGCACCTTCACCACCATAGTCAGCCCCTGGAAGGCATCGTCGGCCAACGTCGGAGGAACCGAAGCCCTCATGCGCACCGTGTCGAGTTCGCTGCATCCCTGGAAAGCAGCCTCGCCGATATAAAGCAAGTTCTCCGGCAGTTCCACCCCGTCCAAATAACGGCAGAGGTAGAAAGCATTATTGGCGATGCCCTTCACATGGTCGGGCACCAGCACCTCGCCGGCGACAGTATTGGCCACCGAGACCACCCAGTCGCCGATGGTGAGCACCATGCTCGCCGACCAGTTGTCGGCATTCCGGTAGTAGGCCGTGCCGTAGAACGCCTGCATGGCTATACGCGTCAAGGTGGAAGGCAGCTGGATGGTGTCCAAGCGTGTGCACATATGGAACGCCAATCGGTCGATATTGGTCACGCCCTCCTCGATATAGAGCGATGTCATGACCGAGTCGTTGGCGAAAGCCAGCGCACCGATGGTAGCGACCGAGGCCGGAATGCTGACCGACGTGATGCGGTCGCAGTCTTTGAAGGCCCTGCTGTCGATGGCTACCACGCTGTAGGTCGTTCCATCGTGGGTCACCGAGGCGGGAATCGTCAGCCGGCCCTGAGGGTCGTTGTAGCCGTCCCATCCGTCGTCGCCGCCTGGAGCCACCAGTTTCACCGTATTGTCCGTCACCACCGTATAGTACAGGCGCTGCCCCTGCGGTGTGTCGAAGCTGAAAGAGAATGCCCTCGCCACGGTAACGGTGGCGAGGAGCATTGTCAGTATCAATATCTTCTTCATAATGGGCTTATTCTCTTGCCGCCAGCAGCAGCTCCATCATCTTGATGGCCGATGTGCTGACAGGGGTTCCGGGACCGAAAATGGCGGCTACACCGGCATCGAACAGGAACTGATAGTCCTGCGGCGGGATGACACCGCCGGCCACCACCATGATGTCCTCGCGGCCCAGTTTCTTGAGCTCTTCGATGACCTGCGGCAGCAGGGTCTTGTGGCCTGCGGCCAGCGAGCTGGCACCGAAGATGTGCACGTCGTTCTCCACAGCCTGCTTGGCGGCTTCGGCCGGAGTCTGGAACAGCGGGCCCATATCCACGTCGAAGCCCATGTCGGCATAACCGGTGGCCACCACTTTGGCTCCGCGGTCGTGACCATCCTGGCCCATCTTGGCCACCATAATACGAGGGCGACGGCCCTCCAGTTTGGCAAACTTGTCCGTGAGCTCCTGCGCCTTTTTGAAGGCATCGCTCTCTTTGGTCTGACTGCTGTACACGTTGCTGATAAGGTTGATTTTGGCTTTGTAGCGGCCGAACACTTTCTCCAAGGCATAGCTGATTTCGCCCAGCGAGGCACGTTTGCGGGCGGCGTCGATGCTGAGGTCGAGCAGGTTGCCCTCACCCGTGCGGGCACATTCGGTCAGGCGGTCCAGCGCTGCCTCTACGGCGGCGTTGTCGCGCTCGGCACGCAACTTGTGCAGACGCTCGATCTGGGCGTTGCGCACGGCGGTATTGTCAATCTCGAGGGTCTCGATGGGGTCCTCATGGTCGAGGCGGTACTTATTGATACCCACGATGGTATCCACGTTCGAGTCGATACGGCTCTGCTTACGGGCCGAGGCCTCCTCGATACGCATCTTGGGCACACCGCTCTCGATGGCCTTAGCCATACCGCCCAGTTTTTCCACCTCCTGAATGTGGGCCCAGGCGCGGTGAGCCAACTCGTGGGTCAGGGTCTCGACATAGTAGCTGCCGGCCCAGGGATCGACCACGCGGCAGATATTGGTCTCCTCTTGCAGGTAAATCTGAGTGTTACGTGCAATACGTGCGCTGAAGTCCGTCGGCAGGGCGATGGCCTCGTCGAGGGCGTTGGTGTGCAGCGACTGGGTGTGGCCCAGGGCGGCGCCCATAGCCTCGATGCAGGTGCGGGCCACGTTGTTGAACGGATCCTGCTCCGTGAGGCTCCAACCCGAGGTCTGCGAGTGGGTACGCAGTGCCAGGCTCTTGGGATTCTTCGGGTTGAACTGACTCACTATCTTGGCCCACAGCATACGGGCGGCACGCATCTTGGCAATCTCCATGAAGTGGTTCATGCCCGAGCCCCAGAAGAAGCTCAGACGCGGTGCGAAATCGTCGACGCTCATGCCAGCCTTCACGCCGGCACGCAGGTATTCCAGACCGTCAGCCAAAGTG
>JAGCYV010000046.1 GCA_017960605.1 Bacteroidales bacterium
ATGTCGTTGTCGAGACCCATGCTGAAGCGGATGAGGCCTTCGCTCATGCCCATCTCCTTCTGGATGTCCTCGGGGACCTCGGAGCTGGTGCTCTTGCCGCTGTTGCTGAAGAGGGTCTTGAAGTAACCCAGCGAGACGGCGAGGTAGCCGACGCCCTTCTCCTGCATGAGCTCCATGATCTTGCTGGCGCGGTCGGCGGTGCCCATGTCGATGCTGATCATGCCGCCGAAGCCGTAGCCCTCGTTCATCATCGAGCAGAAGAGCTCGTAGTCGGGATGCTCGGGGAGGCCGGGGTAGTTGTATTTGAAGCCCACCTCTTTGAAGCGCTTGGCCAGATACATGGCGTTCTCGCCGTGCTTCTTCATGCGGATGTGGAGGGTGTGGAGGTTCTTGTTGATGGAGGCGCTGCGCATCGGGTCGAGCACGGGGCCGAGGAGCATGCAAGTGCCGTTGTTCACATCAATCAGGCTGTTGATATACTCGGCGCTGCCGCAGATGGCACCGGCGACGCAGTCGTTGGTACCGTTGATGTACTTGGTCATCGAATAGACGGTGACGTCGGCACCCAGACGGCAGGGGCTGAAGATCATGGGGGTGAAGGTGTTATCGACGATGAGCTTAGCGCCGGCGGCGTGGGCCATCTTGCTCAGCTCGGGGATGTTGGCGATGCGGAGCAGGGGGTTGTTCATGGTCTCGGTATAGACGACCTTGGTGTTGGGGTGCTCGGCGAGGGCTTTCTTCACGGCCTCGAGATTCTGCATGTTCACGAAGGTGGTGTTCACGTTGAACTTCTTGAGGTAGTTGGCCATGAAGGCGAAGGTGCCGCCGTAGGTGGTCATGCTGGCCACGATGTGGTCGCCGGCATTGACTTCGTGCAGCAGGGCGCTGGTGATGGCGGCCAAGCCGGAACCGGTGACCCAGGCCATCTCGGTGCCTTCCATAGCGGCCAGACGCTGGCAGAGGGCGAGGTTGGAGGGATTCCAGTGACGGCTGTAGAGGAAGTAACCCTCGGTTTCGCCGTGGAAAGTTTCGGTCATCAGGTGGGCCTCAGGGAAGGTGAAAGTGGCGCTGTCGCAGATAGCGGGGTTCACACCACGGTTGGCATCACGGCCATCAATGCGCTGGATGGCGGTTGCGGGATCAAATTTGCTCATTGTATCAATTATTTAGTTTGTTTTTTATTTGTTTTGAGAGTGCAAAAGTACAACTTTTTTCTCACGTGGCAAAAAAATGTTTTTCCACTTATGCCCACGGGTCGAAGCGGCCATCGTCGTCTTCGGGCTCGTCGTCGTAGTCCTCGTCCTCCTCCTGGAGCTCCTTGTAGCGGGGATACCAGAGGTTCTTCATCTCGGAGTCGAAGTCCTGCAGTTCGGCCTCGTGCACCCAGGCCTCGACGACGGGCTCGAGCTGGCTGTCGTCGCCGTAGCGCAGCGCCCTCAAGCGGAAGAGGCACACCTCATGGAAGTTCACCCATTCGGGAGCGCGTCCCTCCTGCCCCATCCCGGCCATCTCGGTCATGCAGGCGGCGTCGCCCAGCTGACATCCACGCCAGAACCAGCGCCAGGCCTCCTCGTCGTTCCCCTCGTCGCGGAAGAGCATACCCATGCAGTAGGCGCCCATCGTGTCGCCGCCGTCGAGGGCTTTTTGGTAGCATTCGACGAGTTCCTTGCGGTGCGCCTTTTTGTCCTTCACACCGTCGGCCTTGACGATGTAGGCCGCGGGGCAACCGGCTTTGAGGGCGTTCGGCAACTCCTCGGGACAGAGGTCCAGCAAGCCCGAATAGGGCTCCACGAAGCCGCCCGCGATGGCCTTACGGAAGCACTCTATGGCCGGCTCGCGATCCTCTTCGCGGCCGCAATCCACGCTGCTCTGGTAGAGGGTGCCCAGCACATCGTACCACTCGGGGTCGGGCGCCTCGAGTTCCTTGATCCTGTCTTTGGCCATCACGATGGCCGCATCCAGGTCGCATTGGCAGTTCACCCCGAGGACCACATTATACACCTGGCGCATACGGGCCGCCTCGCAGCCGCGCTCGGCGGCCTCGTTGAGCAGCTTCTCGTATTGCTCCATGTCCACAACAGATTCCAGCTCGCCCAGACGCGTCATCTCCGAGAGATAGTAGCCGGCAGCGGCGTAGCCGTCGTCGTAGGCCTTGCGGAAAAGGGATTCGGCATGCTGCAGGTAGTCGTCCGTCGGCGCCGTAAACCAGTACCAACGACCCAGCTGGCAGAGGTCGGCCGGGCAGTCGGAATCACGCCACTTTTGAAGCTGCTCCTCCGTCACGGAGAAGAACTGATAGCGATACAGGACAGGCTCCTCAAAGATTCGGATGTAAAGGCCGAAGTTGGTGTAGTCGCGGCCGCCGCCATCCACCTTCACATAATTCTCCTTCTCGATGCGCACCTCTTTCTCCTTGCCAATCAGCAGGGTGACTCCCGCGTCATCTATTGCTTTCAACGTCACTGGACCCATCAAGCCGCCGGAGTCCTTGAAGCGTATCTTCTCCCCCACCCTCAACTGTTCCCTGTCATAGTCGGTCACTTCCGACGAATGGCCGCACATTCCCGGGTCGCTCGGCTGGATATCCACGTCGATGCGAAGTCTGTTCCATTTCATAATGATCGGATTTTTGCTGTTAATGGATTGATAACGCGCTTTCCCCTCTTTTATTGTGCCTCTCCCCTTTCCGCAGGCCTCCGACCACCTAATTGAGGTTCAAAAACACCTTGAAGCAAAAAAAAATTTGGCCATATCGGCAAAAAAGACGTATCTTTGCATTTTGAACTGAAATATAAAAACAGCATGAAAAGGTTCGCTATATTACTCATATTCACCCTGCTGGCAGGGATTGGCGCCATGGCGCAGAAGCCTGTCTATGAGAGTGCCATGAAGAGTTTCGGCTACAAGAACGACGACGGCAACTGGCGCATCATGCCGCAATACCAGCGTGCCGGTGCCTTCGAGGGTAACGTGCGCAAGTGGGCTCCCGTGAAGCTCGACGGCCGTTGGGGCTGCATCGACATCGACGGGAACATGATTTGCCGCAACCTCTTCCCTTCGCAGGAGGTGGCCCGTCAGGCAGGTCATGAGTGGGAGGTGATGAGCGAGCCGGGCAAGTGGGTCTATCCCGCCCGCAACCAGGCCGACGGCCGTTGGGGCTTCGTCGATTACTATGGCCGCTGGAAATACCAGCCCGTCTATGAAGCCGCCAATCCCCATCAAGGCAAAGACCCGAAGAGCTTCGCCTCGGTGAAGAAGGAAGGCCGCTGGGGCTGCATCGACGGACGCGGCGTGCTGGTGGTGAACAACATCTTCCTCAGCGCCAGAGAGGCCGAAGAGGCCGGTGCCCAGTGGGCCGTCGCCCGCAACTACTACACCTGGCGTATGGCCACCACCAACCCCAAGACCGGTCTCTGGGGCTTCGTGGATTATCTGGGTCGCTGGAGCGTCCAGCCCCTCTATCAGGACCAGCGTCCCTTCGGCGAGGACAACAACTACCCCTACACCCAAGTGAAACAGGAAGGCCGTTGGGCCAATATCGACCGTAACGGCAACGTCATCAGCACCGCCATCTTTTTCACCGCCGAAGATGCCGCCTACGCCCTGCGCCAGTTCGAACACGGACGCACGCTGGAAGGCTGGCGCCTGCCGGTGACCAACCCCGCCAGCGGCAAATGGGGCTGGGTCGATTGGAGCGGTGAATGGCGCATCAAGCCCATCTACGAGGATGCCACCCGCTTCGCCAACGACACGGGCCTCTTCGCCACCGCCAAGTTGGACGGTTTCTGGATGGTCATCAGCGACACGGGCGACGACCTCTCGCGCAATGTGTTCACCCTCAGCAGCGAGGCCTGGCTGGCCGGCAACGAATGGGACACCGGCCAGGAACTGGGCCACTGGCTCTATCCCGTCATGAACCAAGGCACCCAGGCCTGGGGCTATGTGGATTACAAGGGCGAATGGGTCATCAAACCCACCCTCGAGGACGCCAAGCTGTTCTCCTACGTGTGGAACAACCGTGTGGCACCGGCCAAGATGGACGGCAAGTGGGGCTGCATCGACCACACAGGCCAGTTTGTGGTGGCCAACATCTACAACACCTCGGCCGAAGCGCAGATTGCAGGCCGCCGCTGGGCTGAAGGAAGAAAGTTCTAAGTTATGAAAACACTGATTCATAATGCGACCATCGTCAACGAGGGCCGCATTTTTGTTGGTTCCGTCATCATCGACGGAGATACCATCGAGGAGATTGTGGAGTCGAATGATTTCCACTTTCAACCTTCCGATTTCCACGTAATTGAAGCCGAAGGGCTCCTACTGCTGCCGGGAGTCATCGACACCCATGTGCACTTCCGCGACGGCGGGCAGAGCGAGAACCCTGCAGGCACCTTCTACAGCGAGAGCCGTGCGGCACGGGCGGGCGGCGTGACCTCGGTCATCGATATGCCCAACACCAAGCCGCAAACCGTCACGATGGAGGCCCTCGAAGCCAAAGAAGCCCTTGCTGCTCGCAACTCGGCGGTCAACTACGGCTTCATGCTCGGCGCCACCAACGACAACATCGACACCCTGCTCTCCATCGAACCCACACGCTACGCCGCCATCAAGCTCTTCCTCGGCTCCTCGACGGGCAACATGCTGGTGAACAATCCCGAGCAGCTCGACCGCCTCTTCCGCGAGGCCCGCAAACTCATCGTGGCCCACTGCGAGCAGGAGGAGATCATCCAGGCCAATCTGCTGAACGCCAAACACGAATTCCAAGGTACCGATGGCGAGAACGCCTCGCTGCACCCCAAGATACGCAACAACGAAGCCTGCTTCCTCAGCACCTACCACGCCATCGAGCGCGCCCGCAAATATAGCACCCGCTTCCATGTGGCGCATATCTCCACCGCCACCGAGCTGAGCCTGCTTTCCAATTTCGACCTCGACAAGAAGCTCATCACCGCCGAGGTGACGCCCAACCACCTCTTCTTCGACGACCGCGACTATGCAGAACTGGGCAACCTCATCAAGTGCAACCCCGCTATCAAGAGCAACGACGACCGTATGGCGCTGTGGCTGGCGCTGGAGGACGGCCTCATCGACACCGTCGCCACCGACCACGCCCCCCATCCTCTCGAGGCCAAGCAGAAGCCCTACTTCGACGCTCCCAGCGGCATCCCCTCCATCCAGCACTCGTTGCAGATGATGCTGGAACCCGCCATCGGCAACAAAGAATTGCTGACGCTGGTGGTGCAGAAGATGTGCCACAACCCCGCCCTGCTCTTCGGCATCAAGGGGCGCGGATTCATCCGCAAAGGCTACAAGGCCGACCTGGTGCTGGTGCGTACCGGCGTAGAGGAGACCGTCACGCGCGAATCATTACTATATAAGTGCGGCTGGAGTCCCCTCGAAGGACAGACCTTCCACACCCATGTGGAGCACGTCTGGGTCAACGGACAGGACAGTATCGGTCATGGAGAAGCATTGCAATTCAGCAAATAAAAAAAAAGACGCATGAATCTAAAGGTTCATGCGTCTTTTCTCATCATACATCCTGACTATCTTCTCCGACCGGCACTGCGGCCTTTGCCCTTCTTGTTCTTGGCTTTGTCATTGTCCGGCTGGTCGAAGGAATAGGTGTAGCCAAGCCCCACATAGAACTGATTCATGTTGAAGGTATTCCAGTTCTCCGGTTTGTCGGTATAACCGCAACGGTCGAGCAATCCCAAGCTGTAAGAAGCCTGAAGGGTGACACCATAGACACGAACCCCCAGACCGAACGACAGCTGCAAGTCGAAGCGGGAGTAGAAACTCTGTCCCTCTTCGTTCTTGGCGTAAAGATTGCGCTTGAACACCTCGGTGCGGTTCTTTGACGCCAAGATATCAGGATAGCCTGAATAGGTATCCACCTGCACCTCGTTAGCCTGAAGGCCTAATTGGAGCGTGGGGCCGGCAAAAGCATAGACCTCAATCTTGTTGTCGAGGAAACCATAGGTGTAGCTGACAGCGATAGGTATGCTGAGATCCATCACGGTGTCGGAGATATCCTGATTCAGATTGGCTCCCAACGCCAGCGGATAGTCATAGGCGGCATGCTGCCAGTTGTGGTTAAACATGACACCCGACATCAGGCCAAGATGCTCGTCCAACTTATAGTTGTACGTCAGCCCGACATAGTAACCCGGACCGAGGTTCATCATGGTGTCCACCGCGTTCACCTTATTATGCAGGGTATATTCTCCCTTCCAGTTCATGGTCTTGCCGGAATAGCCGGCAGTGAGGGAAAGCTGTGCTGCCGATTGTCCCGCCAGCAACATGACGGCGGCAAAAGCCAAAGTCAGGATGATTTTCTTTTTCATTATTTTTCAAGTCTAATACGGGCATCGACAGCGGTAACGTAGCGCGGATTGCCCAGCAGCGGGTTGAGGTCCATCTCGGCAATCTCGGGAGCGGCCTGTACCAATGCGCTGACACGAGCCACCTGCTCGGCATAGAGGTCGATGTTCACGCCCTCCTGGCCACGCACGCCTTCCAGTATCTTGTAGCCCTTGAGCTGTTTGAGCATCTCCTTGGCCTCTGCGGCGGTGATGGGAGCCAGCGCCGTCTGAACGTCCCTGAGCACCTCGATGAAGATGCCGCCCAAGCCGAAGAATATCTGATGGCCGAACTTCTCGTCGCGGATGGCGCCGATATAGACGTCGGTACCGTCGAGCATCGGGTACATCTCCACAGCGTAGGTCTCGGGGATGACAATCAGGCGGTCGAACTCCTTGGCCACAGTGTCGAGGTCCTTCACACCGAGGGTCACGCCGCCCACGTCGCTCTTGTGCAACGGGCCGACGACCTTCATCACGAGGGGCACATCCTTCGAGCAACCCACCTCTTTGGCGAAGGCGAGGGCGTCCTCTTTCTTGCTCACCTCGACGCTCTTCTTGCGGCTAATACCGGCAGCATCGAGCAACTCGTTGTAGTCGGCAATCTCCATATAGCCGTCCTTGCAGCGCTCAATGGTCTTGCGGATGCGGGCCACATCGATGGCGGGCGTCTCCACATGCTCGGGCTGGGGCTTCGGAGTGTGATAGACCTTCACGAGGGCATTGCCAAGCACGCACTCCTCGGGGAAGTTGATGTTGCCCTTGGCGATGAAGTCATTGATTTCATCCTTGACGTTGATAATCGAAGGCAGCACGGGGAAGATGGGCTTCTTGCAGGTGCGCATCTTCTGGTCGAGCAGGTCATAGACCTCCTTGTTCGAGAACAATCCCGGCGAACCGAAGATGACCACCGAGAAGTCGATGTCGGTGTATTCGTTCTCGACGGTGTCGATGATATAGCCAAGCTGTTCGGCGGTGCCGGTGGCGAGGAAGTCGATGGGGTTGCCCACCGAAGAGCCTCCGAAGAGTTTCTCCAACAGGGCAGGGCTGGCGGGATGGTCTTTCAGCGAAGGAACCTCCATACCGCCGTTGCTCAGCACATCGGTCAGCATCACGGCGGGACCGCCGGCGTGGGTGATGACGGCGCAGCGTTTGCCCTTCAGTTCGGGATACATGAAGACACCGCAGACGGTGGTCAGCTCCTGACGGTTCTGGCA
>JAGCYV010000004.1 GCA_017960605.1 Bacteroidales bacterium
CGCGTTCGGCCTCTTCGGCGGCACGGAGGTCGGCACGGTCGTAGTCGACAAGGTTGCCGTCCATCACCAGCAGGGCATTCTCTACCAGGGCACTCATCTCGGCGAGGTTGGCGTTCAGCTTTTCGCTAAAATGCACGGCGTCGGAGAATTTGTTCTTCCGAGTGAGGGCAATCTGGTAGATGCTGTCGCCGATACTCTCCAAGTTGTCGCTGACGCGCAGCATGGCACTGATACGCTCAGAACCGTGTGCGCTGATGCCGCCGCTACCGACGGTGGTGAGGAACTTGGTCAGTTCCATATCCATGCGGTCGGTCAGCCGCTCATAGCGGGCAATGCGTTCGACAGCGGCGTCCATTTCCTTGGCATTACGTACCGTCCGCAATTCTGGAAGCAGGGCGTACATCCGCAGCACTTGCTTCGAGAAAAGTTGCAGTTCTTTCTTTGCACTCTGCAGGTTGAGCTCGGCGGTGCCTACGGGTCCGCGGCTGATGTAGGTGAGTCGATAGTCGTCGCTTTCGTTCTTCTTTTTCTTCTCCGGCACCATGCGTGTGACAATCCACACAATCTGTGGTATGAACCACGACTGAATGCTGACGTTCATTACGTTGAACATCGTATGGAAGAGTGACAGCGCCATTGGGGCGTCGTTGGGGAAAACCAGCTGCACTACCGAGAGAATGGGACGGAAAAGGATGAGCGTTAGCGTGACACCTAATACGTTAAATACAAGGTGCGCTCTTGCGGCACGTTTGCCGGCGATGCCCGCCACTGTGGCGGCGATGTTGGCTGTGACGGTGGTGCCGATGTTCTCGCCCATCACCAGCGCAATGGCTACGTCAAGGCCTATCCATCCGTTGTGGAGCATAAGCAGCGTGATGGCCATTGTGGCCGCCGAAGCTTGCACCATACAGGTCAACACAGCGCCGATGGCCACGAAGAGAAGCACCGACCAGAATCCGTAACCGCTTAATGAGGCAAGGCCGTGCAACAGTGATGGGTAGTTGCTGAGGTCGGGCATTGCGCTTTGTAGGCATCGCATCCCCACCAGCAGCAGCGCAAGGCCAATGATGGTCTGGCCGACGGAGTGCATCTTGTCTCGTTTCATGAAGAAAAACGCGAGGCTGGCGGCGGCGATAAGTAGCGGTAGGTCGAAGTATCCCGAGCCGCCGCCGAGACCCAGCAGGGTAATAATCCACGCCGTCACCGTAGTGCCGATGTTGGCGCCCATGATGACCGCCACAGCGCTGCTGAGCGAGAGCAGGCCTGCGTTGACAAAACTCACAACCATCACCGTAGTGGCTGAGGATGATTGAATGGCCGCCGTCACTGCTGTTCCGGTCAGGATGCCACTTAAGGGTTGGCCCGTCATGCGGCCCAATACAGCTCGCATTTTGCTGCCCGCTACCTTTTGAAGGCCTTCGCTCATCATTTTCATGGCAAAGAGAAATACTGCCAACGCTCCAGCGAAGTTAATGATAATCAGTAAAATTGTTGTAATGTCCATAACCGATTGTATTAGTTTTTTGATGCCGCAAAAATACCATCAAATTGTTACAAAACTGTTACGAAATGGTTAAGTTTATGTTAAGTTTTTGTTACGAAATTGTTACAAAAAAAGGAGCCCCTGCATGTGCAGAGGCTCTCTTGAATTTCCAGATTGCGCGAAGCGGGGTTATTTGCCGGCTTCGGCGAGGGCAATGTACTTGTCTATCTCGCTCCATTCGGTGCTCTCGGGATAGTTCTTCTTCACTTGCAGGAAGCAGTCGAGGGCTTTGGCGTTGTCGTTGAGCATGAGGTAGCCCATGCCGGCCTTGAAGAGGGCCGTGGGGGCGGTGAGGTAGTTGTCGTTCATCGATGCAGCCTTCTTGTAATGGCTGATGGCCTCCTGAGTGTTGCCTTGCTCGATAAGGGCGTCGCCCAGCATCATCTCAGCCAGCGGACGGGTGAAGGTGTCTTTGCCGTGGTACTTCTTGAGCCAGCGGGCAGCCTCGTCGTAGTTGCCCATGTGCAGGTAAGAGGCACCAATGTAGTACTTGGCCAGGTTGCCAGCCTTGGTGCACCCGTAGTTATCGGCCACGCCGAGGAAGCCGCGGAAGGTATCGTCGCCGTTGAGGGCTTTCTCAAAGTCGCCCTGACCAAACCATTGCTCGGCAGCAAACATCTCTTCGGCAGCGCGCACCTCACGGGGCTGGAAATACCACTTACGGAGGCCAAAGATGGCTACAATGACAACCACGATGGCCGCCAGGATGATAATTAAAGTCTTTTGATTCTTCTGGATAAACTCTTCCGAACGGGTGATGACATTACCCATTTCGGTGTTCTTCTCTTCGATTTGCTTTTCCATTATTGTTGCGTACTTTATAGTTTTCTTTTACTGAAAATTCGGGTGCAAAAATACAACTTTTTTATGAATTGAGCGTCTGAAAATGAAAAAAGTGATGAACATGGCTTGTTTTTAATAATTTATACTAATTTTATTGCTGCTGATTATCAGTGTTATATATGGTAATTTACAAAAAAAGTAAAGAAAAATTTTTTTTGTAAATATATTTTACATATTTTTGCAAAGATTATTGACAATAAAAAATTTAGCATATTATGGATACAAAAACCAAATATTTAGGACTTGAATTGAAGAGTCCGGTCATAGTGGGCAGCTGCGGACTGACCTCCGATGTGGAGAAGATGGTACAAATGGAAGCCGCCGGTGCCGGTGCGGTGGTGGTGAAGTCGGTCTTTGAGGAACAGATTATCCACGACATCAAGCGTAATACGCACATGGTGGCACCTGTTGAGAGCTATGGCGTCAGTTATGAGTATATTGCCCAGCATGTGGCAGACGACTCGCTGGAGAAACATTTTTCCATGATACGCGAGGCCAAGCGCCGCCTCACCATCCCTGTGATTGGCAGCATTCATTGCTTCTCCTATGAGAATTGGCTTACTTATGCCAAGAAGTTCCAAGATACAGGCTGCGATGCCCTGGAGCTCAATATGGCCATCCTACCCTATGAGACCACCATGTCGGCCGAGGATGTGGAGCGTACTTTCAATCAAATTATCAATAGTCTTCGCAAGTCTGTGACTATTCCCATCAGCATCAAGGTGGGCCCCTACTTCACCGATATGGCCAAGCAGATGCAGCAGCTTAGCTGGATGGGCATCCAAGGTGTGACCATGTTTAACAAGAGCGTGCAGGTCGACATAGACCTTGAGAACGAGACTTTGAAGAATGCCTCGTACCTTTCTACCCATGAGGATATGTACAACACCCTACGTTGGGTGGCTTTGCTCAGCCGCAAGATGCGTTGTGATATCAGTGCCTCGACGGGTGTCTACACTTCGGCCGACGTGGTGAAGATGCTCCTTTCCGGTGCCGATAGTGTGCAGGTGGTCAGCTGCCTGTATAAGAACGGCATCGACACCTTGCGTGAGCTCAACATCGGCCTGCAAGCCTGGATGGAGAAGAAGGGCTACAACAGTATCGCTGACTTCCATGGCAAGTTGGCCGTCGCACCTGCCGAGAAGGCTTCGGTTGCTATGCGCACTCAGTTTATGAAATATTTTGCTGAAATAGTTTAATCATTTTAAACCCATTAAACACTTAATTTATGGAACAACAAGAAGAGAAGGTAGTAAGTTTCTTCCGTTTTGAGGACTTACGCATCTATGGCAAGGCAACCGACTACGCGAGTTGGGTTATGTCGCAACTTAGCAGCCCCCGCAACGACGCCGAACGAGCCCTGGTGAACTCGTTTTGCCATTCGGCATACGACATCGCCCTCAATATCGCCGAAGGCTCGAGCCGCAGCAAATCGCAGTTCGACCACTACCTGAAGATTGCCAAGACTGCCATCCGCGAATGTGTTGTCTACACCGAAGTGGCACACAACCTCGGTATTTTTGGCGACGGACAGTTCGACCAATCCCGCGAATATCTGATGGAGATGACCCGTATGATTGGAGCCCTCATCATCAGTCTGCAGCGTTCGGCTGAACGCCGTGTGACACGCGATGACGATGGCGACGGCGAGTCAGATCCCTATGCAAACGACGAAATGAGCTATTAATGATCCCTACACTTCCCAAGCTTCGCTATACCGACTCGGGCAACTTCTTTCTTATCGCCGGCCCATGTGTTGTCGAGGACCACGAGAACCCTTTTGTGGTCTGTGAGCAGTTGGTGGCTATCTGCAATCGGCTGCATATTCCTTTCGCTTTCAAAGCCAGCTACCGTAAGGCTAACCGTTCGAGCATCAACTCCTTTACCGGTATTGGCGATCTTGAGGCCCTGCGGTTGTTGCGTGAAGTGGGCGAGCGCTATAATGTGCCTGTGGTGACGGATATTCACACCAACGAGGAGGCCACCATGGCCGCCGACTATGTCGACGTGCTGCAGATACCCGCCTTTCTCTGCCGACAGACCGAGTTATTGCGTGCTGCCGCCACGACGGGCCGTTGTGTCAACGTTAAGAAAGGACAATTTCTCTCGCCTGAAGCTATGACGCAGGTGGCCGACAAAATGCGTGCTTTCGGTTGCGAGAACTTCATGCTCACAGAGCGAGGCACCACCTTCGGCTACCAGGATTTGGTGGTCGACTTCCGTGGAGTGCCTACCATGCAACGCAACGGCGTGCCCGTGGTGGTTGACAGTACCCACTCGTTGCAGCAACCCAACCAAGGCAGCGGTGTCACCGGTGGTCGACCCGACATGATTGAGACCATTGCCCGTGCCGCCATTGCTGTGGGTGCCGACGGCATCTTCATGGAGACACACCCCGAGCCTGCCCGCGCCAAGAGCGACGGCGCCAATATGTTGCGTCTTGACTTGGCTGAAGGTCTGCTGGAACACCTTGTAGCCGTCAGACAGACAATTATGAACTTTTAATCATGCAACTCAACCTTACTAAGCCCATCATTTTCTTTGACCTCGAGACCACCGGCGTGCAGGTGGGTCACGACCATATCGTTGAGATATGTCTCCACAAAGTGATGCCCGACGGCAGCACCGACACCCGTGTGGAGCGTGTGCGCCCTGCTGACCAAAACGGCAACACCGTCCACATTCCCGAGGTGACCACTGCCGTGCATGGCATCACCGATGCCGATGTGGCCGACAAGCCTACCTTCAAGGAACTTGCACCCAGCCTATTGGAGTATATTGGTGACGCAGACTTGGCTGGCTACAACAGCAACAAGTTCGACGTGCCGCTGCTGGTCGAGGAGTTCCTGCGTGCCGGCATCGATTTCGACCTCTCGAAGCGCCGTTTGGTCGACGTGCAGAATATCTTCCACCAGATGGAGCAGCGTACCCTCGTGGCAGCCTACAAGTTCTACTGCCAAAAGGACCTGGAGAACGCCCACAGCGCCGCCGCCGACACTATCGCCACCTACGAGGTGTTGCAGGCACAGCTTGACCGTTATCAAGGTGTGAGTTACAAAGACCGCTCCGGCAAAGTGACCCAACCCGTGGTGAACGACATAGCCGCTCTCAGCCGCTTCACGTCCAACAGCCAATGGGCCGACCTCGTGGGCCATATAGGCTACGACGCCAAGCATCGCGAGGTGTTCAATTTCGGTAAACACAAAGGTAAAACGGTGGAGGAAATCTTTGAGCAG
>JAGCYV010000047.1 GCA_017960605.1 Bacteroidales bacterium
CCATCCGCTTCCACCCCGCCAAGTTCAAAAACACCTACCGTCACTGGCTCGAGAACATCAAGGACTGGTGCATCAGCCGTCAGCTCTGGTGGGGCCACCGCATACCGGCATGGTATCTCGATGTGAACGGCAAAGTGGAGACCATCGTGGCCCTCAACGAGGAGGAGGCCCGTAAGATTGCCGCCGAGAAATACAACTACACAGGCGCCCTGCGTCAGGACGAGGATGTGCTCGACACCTGGTTCAGCAGCTGGCTGTGGCCCATCTCGCTCTTCGACGGCATACGCAACCCCGACAACGAGGAAATCAAATACTACTACCCCACTGCCGACCTCATCACCGCCCCCGATATCATCTTCTTCTGGATTGCACGCATGATTATGGCCGGTGAGGAATTCCGCGACGAGATTCCTTTCCACAACGTCTATTTCACCGGCATTGTGCGCGACAAACTGGGTCGCAAGATGAGCAAGCAGCTCGGCAACAGCCCCGACCCCATCATGCTCATCGACAAGTACGGCGCCGACGGCGTGCGCATGGGCATGTTGCTCACCGCCCCCGCAGGCAACGACCTCCCCTTCGACGAGGCCATCTGCGAACAAGGACGTAACTTCAGCAACAAGCTCTGGAACGCCCTGCGCCTCGTTCTCGGATGGCAGGTGGGTGATGCTCAACAAAGCCAGGAGAACGAGGTCGCCGTCCAGTGGATGGAGCAGCGCATGGCTCAGGTGCTGGAAGAAATCGAGAAAGACTTCGACCAGTACCGCCTCAGCGAAGCCCTCATGACCTCTTACAAGCTGGCCTGGGACGACTTCTGCTCGTGGTACCTCGAGATGGTCAAGCCCGCCTACGGCACCCCCATCGACCGCGAGACCTACGACGCCACCGTCAGCATCTTCAGCCGTCTCATGCTCATGCTGCACCCCTTCATGCCTTTTGTCACCGAAGAGATATGGCATGCCCTGCAGACCGCAGGCAAGGACGACGAGAAAGCCGCTTTCATCAATGCCAACTACAGCATCATGAACCAGCACATGCCCACCAGCGTCTTCTTCGACCAGCGGATGCTCGACGAATTCGACACAGCCAAAGAAGTCATCGCCGGGGTGCGCAACATACGCAACACCCGCAACCTCTCGCCGAAAGAGGCCCTCGCGGTGTCCTACATCGCCAAGGACGACCGATTCCAGGTCTCACGCTTCGAAGGCATCATCCGCAAGCTGGCCAACGTCAGCGAGGTGAAAGCCGTCAGCGAGAAGCCCTCCGGAGCCCTCTCCTTCATGGTCGGCACAGCCGAATGCTATGTGCCTATGAGCCAGAACGTAGATAAGGAAGCCGAGTTGAAGAAGCTGCAGGAAGACCTCAAATACGCCGAAGGCTTTCTCAACAGCGTGCTCAAGAAACTCTCGAACGAGAAGTTTGTCAACGGTGCTCCCGCCGCTGTCATCGAGAAAGAACGCAACAAACAACGCGACGCCGAAACCAAGATTGCCGCCCTCAAGGCGCAGATCGAGGCCCTCGGCTAAACGCCCTAAAACCTCCAACGAATATGTCCCATTATACCCTTGTATAGTGGGATATATTTTACTCCCACATTGAAGCGGTGTATCCATACACCTGCATCCAATGCGAAAAGCACATTGAAATAATCCTCCTGTGCGGTTGAAGTCAAACCATACATCAATTCTTTCTCGTAATACTTGCCACCGTTGCAGTAATACACAGCCGGTTGTATCCTCATATCGAAACGAAACGTAGGCTTACCTATCAACAGGCCAACAAAAGGTCCTGATTCAATATACAATCCGCTTGTCCCGATACCGGCAGCCAAATCCAGTCCAATTATCGGGACAACCGACTTTTGGTAGTCGGCCAAAGTACCGGCAAAACCGAACTCAACAAAACCGGCATCGAATTTGGGGCTCCATTGAGTAAAGTCCTTGACGGTATTTATGGTTCCGTAGCCCATACCGACATAGAACAGGTTCTTTCGGTTTGACGGCTGGGCAGGCACCACCGTGGTCTTCATCGTAGTGCTGTTGGCCTTCATTATCTGTGCATTTATTGGTATTGCCAACAGACTGAGCATCAATAACAGTGCAGCTTTCTTTACCATATCAGTGTGTACTTGGGCTATGTTCCACTTTGTTTTCCAATACACTCTTCTGTCCATTCCACTCCTCAAAACGAGCCAAGAAGCCAATCACCTCAACACGATACCAGCCATAGTGAGGATCGTTGCGATCCACGATATTATAGACATTCCACGTCGGTGCTACCAACTCGTCGGCCTGCTCGTTGCGATGCTCTTTTAATAAATCAAAAGCAGCACGGCTGTGCAATGTCTGAACATCATAGTCCATTGACTTCACCTGCTCCGGGCTGTAGTCCTTGCTCCACTCCACACGCATATAGACATTCAGTTTCGCCCTTACAGAGTCAATCTTGGCATATGTCTCCACCTGGAGAACACGTGCCTCACTGAACTGCTGACTTTCCACCGTGGTCACTAAATCTTGCTGGGTTTCACAAGCCGCCATCATCATGGCCAACCCTGCTACGAGCATTGGAAGAAATACTTTTCTCATCCTGTTTCTTTTTTTGTTGGACGATTCCCATTACCCAACACCATTTTAAAACACAAACAGGACATAATAAAAAGCGCGGGAATCAATACCTTGCTTATCCCGCTGCTTAGGCCTTCGCATTGCCCGTCGATAGAGAATAAGCAATGTTGAAGCCCACGCATACCTTGCACAACAAACATTGTGCAAACAACATGGACGGAAACAATTGCTTTATCTTGCTATCGGCAGTGAGGTTGCGAAGTTCAAGCAGCCGCAGATAAAACACAGTACACGTCTCTTACTATGTTCCGCCGTTCAAACCAAACGACGGTGCAAAGATACGAAAAAAATCAATACTACAAAAGAAAAAGATAAACAATAGCCAATAAATGATTAGAATGGCTGTAAGTAAAAACATCCCTTTTGCCCCCTTTGGCCGTAGTAATGACCTAGTACATCATACTAAGGCATTATAAGGTCAATACTTGGTCAATACTAGGTCATAAGCTAGTTATCACTGGCTATCAAGATATTATACACCAAAGAAATACTTATTTTACTAATAATCAATCTTGAAGGGCGTCGGCGACGAGGAAGATGGAGCCTGTGACGAGGACGAGGTCGGCGGGGTCGGCGGCAGCACGGGCAGCGGCAATGGCCTCTTTCACAGTCTTATAGCAGGGACCTTCGATACCGATACCCGCAGCGGCGTCGGCCAGGTCATCGACAGGCAGTCCACGGGGAACGGAGGGCTGAGTGAAGTAAATTGAACATTGAAAATTGAAAATTGAAAATTGGGATACAATCAATTGGAGGATATGACGGAAGTCCTTGTCGTTGACGCAGCCATAGACAAGGTGCAGCCGCTTGAAGGACATGGTTTCCAACTTGCCGAGCATAGAGCGTACACCGGGCTCGTTGTGGGCTGTCTCGCAGATGGTGAGGGGCTCATGCCCGATGGTCTGCCAACGGCCGTGGAGATGGGTGTTGGTGACCACGCGACTTAAGCCTCGCATCAACTGGTCACTGGTCAC
>JAGCYV010000048.1 GCA_017960605.1 Bacteroidales bacterium
AATGTTGGGGTCCTGGGTTCGAGCCCCAGCTGGGTCACAGACAACCATCAGCAAGTCAGCAATGACTGACTCAGTAGCTCAGCAGGTAGAGCACAACACTTTTAATGTTGGGGTCCTGGGTTCGAGCCCCAGCTGGGTCACAAAGAAACAAGAAGAGCCGGATCGTCGCAATCCGGTTTTTTTGTATGAAGAAGCTGCGTACCATACTGATTCCATGTTTGATGGCACTTATGTTCACCGCTTGGGACTCCTCAGCCCAGCAAAGCCGGGAACAGATGGCGGCCTATTATTACGACCATGGCGACTTCGAGCAGGCGGCACAACTTTATGGTACCTTGTACCAACAGGGTAACAACAAATACTACTACCAACGCCTGCTGACCACTTATCTGGAGTTGAAGCAATACCGCGAAGCCACAAAGTTAGTGCAACAGCGGCAGAAGAAACTTCCTAAAGAACTCTGCCTACTTGTCGATGAAGGGAACATCCTGTTGAAACAGGGGCAGGAAAAGAAAGCCCGGAAGTGCTTTGAGAAAGCCATCGAGCAAATCACCAGCAATCTGCAGCCCATACCAGATCTGGCCATGGCCTTCCTGAGCATCGGGCAAAACGACTACGCGGCTCGCACTTATCTTACCGCCCGTTCCAAAACAAGGAACAAAAGCCTTTACTTCAACGAATTGATCAGTGTCTATCAGCGCATGGGAGACTACAAGGCTATGACGGAGGAATACTTCGACCTGCTGGACCAGCAACCCGGCATGATGGGAAGCATCCAGATCTCGATGCAAAAAGCCTTGCGTGAAGCCCCCGACCAACGTCTGTCGGACGGAGTGCGCCAAGCACTCGTAAGCCGCATACAAGAAAACCCCAATAACCATAAATACCTGGAGATGATGATTTGGTTCTCGCTTCAGGAAAACGACTTCCGCTTTGCCCTGAACCAAGCTGAGGCTATCGATGCACGATTCCCGGAAAAGAACGGGCAGCAAGTAATACAGGTGGCCCAGATAGCACAAAACAACGACGCACTCGACGTAGCCGCCGACGGCTACCGCTACCTGATTAACAAAGGGAGCGAGAATCCTTATTATTTTGAAAGCCGCGTAGGAGAATTAGAGGTGGCGTTTACCGAAATAAACAAGACACACCCAAATGACAACAAAAGTATTCTGCATCTAAAGAAACGCTATCAAGATGCCTTTGCGGAACTTGGCAAGAACGAACGCACCCTGCCACTGATGCGGCATTACGCCAGCCTGATGGCCTACCACGGGGGCCAGGTGCAGGAAGCTGTCGATATGCTGGACGACGCACTGGGAATACCTCGCCTGAAACCTCAATTGCGCGATGAGGTGAAATTGGAGTTGGCCGATTTGCTTCTTTTCGGCGGGCAAACATGGGACGCCTCGCTGCTATACATGCAGGTGGAGAAAGCTAATAAAGACGATGTATTAGGAGCCACCGCCAAACTGCGCAATGCCAAACTGTCGTACTATAACCACGATTTTGAATGGGCAAAATCGCAGCTTGATGTGCTGCGTGCATCGACCAGCAAACTCGTTGCCAACGATGCCATGGAGCTTTCGCTCCTGATTTCCGACAACATGGAGGACGACAGCACCTACACCACCCTGGAACTTTTCGCCGATGCCGATCTCCTACTCTACCGCGGAATGCTCGACTCGGCATGGAACGGATTCGATGCCGTCAGCCGCAGCGCACTGAGCCATCCTCTGTTCGACGAGGTATTGCTAAGGAAAGCACAAATCCGTATGAGACAAGGACGTTATTCCGAAGCCGACAGCCTGCTGCAACGACTCATTGAATTCTATCCTGACGAAATCACCGCCGACGACGCACTGATGCTTCGCGCCGAACTGAATGAGCAACAAATAAAAGACCTCGACAAAGCACGCGAGTGTTACGAAAAAATACTAATTAACTACCCGACAAGCCTCTATACCGACCAGGCACGGAAACGATACAACCAGTTGAAAAAATGAACGATGTAAGAGCTAAAAAGTTCCTCGGACAACATTTCCTTACAGACGAGAACATCGCCCGTCGCATCGTGGAAAGTTTGTCTTCAGAGAGCCGCCATGTGCTTGAGATAGGACCTGGCATGGGAGTATTGACTAAATATCTGATAACAAGGGAAGATACAGACTTTCATGTAGTCGAAATCGATCGCGAAAGCGTAGTCTGGCTCCATGAGCACTTCCCCACCCTAGACGTTATCGAGGGAGACTTCCTGAAATATGAGCTAACTTCTTTATTCCATGACTCTTTTGCAATCATCGGGAACTTCCCTTACAATATTTCGTCACAGATACTTTTCAAGGTTTTCGACAACCGAGAACACGTGAACGAGGTGGTCGGCATGTTCCAGAAAGAGGTAGCCGAGCGTGTTTCCGCAGGTCCGGGTAGCAAGACCTACGGCATCCTTTCTGTCTTGCTTTCAGCATTCTATAACATTGAATACTTATTCACCGTGCCTGAATATGTGTTCAATCCACCCCCCAAAGTGAAATCGGCAGTCATACGGCTGATCAGAAACGACGTAAACACCTTGGAATGTAACGAAAAGCTATTCGTTCAAGTAGTCAAAGCTGGGTTCAACCAAAGGCGTAAAACCTTACGCAATGCACTGCGGCAACTGAATCTTTCTTTGGGGGCTGTCCCTGAAACCATCCTTGCCAAACGGGCAGAACAACTTTCGGTAGAAGAATTTATCAACCTGACAAAAACAATAGAATCATGTCAATAACGTCATACATCGTCATTGCATTAGCCTTGGGAATCACCAACATGCTCCTCTTCCGCCGATGCGGGGAAGTAACACCGGTGCGTCTTAGCGTCGGAATATGCCATGTGCTTTTGGTATCGGCCATCCATGTGGTGTTCTTTTTTTTAGGCAGCCTGATAGGACATCTTTTGTGTTTTCATTCGACTGACGACCCCCATATGTATGCCGACATCAACGCCTATATCTTCCTGGGAATAAGTATCGTGGTTATCATCAAACTACTTGTTCCCTATCTGCGCAAAGAGCCCCGTCTGCCATTATTTAACCTGAACGACAGCATGTCGGTTCTGGCTATGGCTGCCGCCACCGGTATCAACGTGCTTCTAATCGGTATTGGCTCCGGCTTCGTGGAACATGGGAATCCCATCCATAGTATCATTTGGCCATTGCTGATTGCCAACATCTTATTTGGCTCTCTGGGCCTGATGTTCGGCCGACGGAAAGTGGCCATGCGACCTCGCCGATGGATGATTGTAGCCTCTGTTTTGTTGCTGGGAGTGGCCATTGCTTCGGTAGTCAATGCATAATTTTTTTCTCAATCAAAATTTATTTTGTATCTTTGCAGTCGGAAAAACATCTGACTTATGGAATTGACAATAAACATCAAACAAGGAATCGGCAGCCTGAAATTCCAGATGCCTGTGGAAGACGTGGTGGCTCTGCTGGGCACCTCCGACGAGGTGGAGAACATCGACAATGCCGCCGACGAACCTACCACCGTACTGCATTATAACGAACTGGGCCTCACGCTTTTCTTTGAAGGAGAGAACCCCCAATTGGCCTGCATTGACGTGGCCAACGAGGAATGCACTCTCTTTGGCGAAGATATTTTCGACCTAGACGAACGCCAGATTGTGCAACTGATGGTGAAAAACAACTATACTGAACAGGATGCCGATGAAGAAGACTGGGGCGAACGCCGCATCAGCTTCCCCGAAGGCAATATCGACTTTTATTTTGACGAGGGAGACCTCGTGTCCATCATCCTGGGCGCATGACCCCGCTGTTCAGCACAGCCTTTTTCCCGCCAATAGCCTATGTGGCGGCACTTGCGCAGTATGCTGAAGCACAGATTGAAATCAAGGAGACCTTTCCCAAGCAGACCTACCGCAACCGGATGCATATCATGACGGCAGGCGGTGTCCGTGTGCTGACGGTGCCTGTTATCCGCAACAACCATTCGCGCACCGAGGAGGTGCTCATCGACTACAAAGACCGATGGACCGTCATTCATCTGCGCACCCTAACGGCAGCCTACAGCGCCTCACCTTATTTCCTTTACTATAAGGACAACATCGAGGCCCTCCTGGCGGCACACTACGACCGTCTAATCGACCTCAACCAAGCCACTCTGGAATGGCTTCTGCGGCAGTTGAAGATCAAATGCACCCTCACCTTCACCACCGACTACCAGCCCGCCACAACGGAGAATTCCACCGACTTTCGTGCCATTTTCTCTCCCAAACGCCCCTACCCTACCGACCAATTCAAACCATACTATCAAGTCTTTGGCGATCGTCAACCTTTTACCCCGAACCTCAGCTGTCTCGATTTACTGATGAACCTGGGACCTGAAGCCAAAGATTATCTGAAAGCGTTATGAAACAGAAGCATCTTATCCTATTATTTCTGCTTGCACCCTGTCTGCTGTATGCACAAAATATCCCAAATGTTTTGTTCCTCGGCAACAGCTACACCGAAGTCAACAACCTACCCCAAATGGTCTCCGACATCGCACAAAGCATGGGAGAGCGGATGACCTTCGAGAAAAACACTCCCGGAGGATGCACCTTCAGGCAACACTGCGGCAACAAATCTATGACCATGATACAAGAAGGTGGTTGGGATATTGTCGTCCTACAGGAACAAAGTCAGTTACCCTCGTTCCCTCAGTGGCAGGTAGAGCAGGAATGTTTCCCCTATGCCCAACGGCTGGTAGATTCCATTTATGCCCATAATCCCGAGGTCGAACCGATGTTTTTTATGACCTGGGGACACAAAAACGGCGATCCGGGTAACGCCTCCGAGTTCCCTGTGCTAGCTACCTATGAAGGCATGGACAGCATGCTTTGCGAACGCTACATTTATATGGCGGAAGCCTACAACGCCTCGCTTTGTCCCGTGGGGCGTGTGTGGCGGTACTTACACACTTACAACCCCGACATCGAATTATACCAGAATGACGGAAGCCACCCATCCATTGCTGGTACCTATGCCGCCGCCTGCTCCTTCTATGTGATGTTCTTCCATCGCGACCCTGACAGCATCCTTTTCAACGCTTCCCTCGACGAATCCACAGCCCAAACCATCCGTACCGCCGTCAAGCGTGTGGTCTTTGACAACCTCTCCCACTGGCAGCGTCCAACTCCCCAGAATCGCATTGACAACACCCCAGCAACAGTCTCTCTGAAAGTCTATCCCAACCCAACCACCTCACTCTTGACCATAGAAACCGCCGGCTTGCAACAACTCGAATTGCAAGATCTCGAAGGACGCACATTAAAAACTTACACCCCTACCCGAACACCTGTCAGCATTAATCTCGGCAACCTGCCGACTGGAGCCTACCTGCTACACAGCAAGACCTCCTCCGGATATGTTACCCGGACCATCTTCAAGCAATAATAACGACGAGAAACAACAATAAGCACCCCGTTGTTTCGTGTGGAACAACGGGGCTTACTCTCTTATTATCTGGCAAATGCGATAAGCAGCACAGAAATATCAGCGGGAGAAACACCGCTAATTCGAGAAGCCTGACCGATAGAAACAGGACGGTATCGGTTGAGCTTCTCACGGCATTCATAGCTGAGTGCCGACAGCGTGAAATAGTCGAAATCGGGCGGCAACGCAATGTCCTCGAACTTCAGGATGCGGTTCGCCACCTCCTGTTCTTTCTCGATATAACGCTGGTATTTGATGGAAGTCTCCACCTCCTGCACCACCTCCTCTGGCAATTTAGCCATCCTTTCAGCCACCGCCGGAGATACTTCCCCAAGTTCCACGAGTGACAATTCGGGACGCAGCAACAAGGAAGAAAGACGCACCCTCTGACTCAACGGAGCCGACCCACGGGCTTCCAACCATTCGTTAGCCTCTGACGGCAATACCGAAGTCTCCTCAACCAGACTGGCCAGCTCTTTTGTCTGACGTTGCTTCTCCTCCACCCGTCGCATACGGTCGTCGTCCGCCAGCCCAAGGGCATGCGAAAGCGGTGTAAGCCGCTGGTCGGCATTGTCCTGACGAAGCAAAATACGGTATTCAGCCCGCGAGGTGAACATGCGGTACGGCTCATCGACACCCTTGGTCACCAAGTCGTCTATCAAAACTCCGATATACGCCTGCGACCTACTCAGGATGAACGGCCTCATTCCATGTATTTTAAGTACTGCGTTCACCCCTGCCATCAACCCCTGACATGCGGCCTCTTCATACCCTGTAGTACCATTGATCTGCCCTGCGAAGTACAAATTCTCAAAACTCTTGGTTTCAAGCGTATAGGTCAATTGAGTGGGTGGAAAATAGTCATATTCTATCGCATAGCCGGGTTTAAAGATGTTTGCATGCTCTAACCCCCTGATAGTATGTAGTGCTGCGAGCTGCACATCCAACGGAAGCGAGGAAGAAAAACCGTTGAGATACCAGCTCTGCGAATGCCATCCTTCGGGCTCGACAAAAAGCTGATGATAGTCCTTGTCGGCGAAGCGGTCAATCTTGTCTTCGATGGAAGGACAGTAGCGAGGGCCACGTCCCTGGATGCGACCAGTGAACATCGGTGACCGCGAGAAGCCCGTACGCAGGATGTCATGTGTGTGTAGATTGGTATTAGCCAGATAGCATGAGCGCTGCTCCGTGAGCGGACGGGTGTCGGAAAACGAGAACTTGGCAGGATGCTCGTCGCCGGGCTGTTCATCCAGTTGGGAGAAGTCAATCGTGCGACCATCCACACGTACCGGCGTACCTGTCTTGAGGCGTTGAACCTCGAAACCAGCATCACGTAGTTGGTCCGAGAGACCCACTGCTGGAGCCTCCCCTACCCTGCCGCCACTCCACGAATCCTCACCGATATAGATGGTGCCGTTGAGGAATGTGCCGCTGGTGAGGATTACCGCCTGTGCTGGAATGGTGTGCCCCATGCGGGTTTTTACTCCGGAGACGGCCTTCCCATCAAAGGTCAGCGAGACCACCTCATCCTGCCAAAGTGACAAATTGGATATCGACTCCAGCACCTGACGCCAGTTGAGCGAGAAGAGCATCCGGTCGCATTGCGCCCGCGGGCTCCACATAGCGGGACCTTTGGAACGGTTAAGCATACGAAATTGCAAAGCCGAACGGTCGGTGACAATACCCGACCAACCGCCGAGGGCGTCAATCTCGCGCACAATTTGCCCTTTGGCCACACCGCCTATAGCGGGGTTGCAAGACATCTGACAAATGGTGTCGAGCATCTGGGTCACCAGCAGCACCCGTGCTCCCAATTTGGCAGCGGCAGCAGCAGCTTCAGCACCGGCATGACCGGCACCCACAACCACTATATCATACGGCTCAAATTGCATAGAACATGGTACTTATACGGTTCGTTCCTCGTGAAACAGATCTTTCCATAATGCCAGTGCCGCCTCTTCCTGACGACGCATCTCGAGGGCCTCAGCCTCCGACTTGTCACCCTGCCCCAGGAGGTGCAGAACCCCGTGGACAATGACACGATGTAATTCTTGCTCGAACGGTACCTCAAACTTCACAGCGTTCTCCCCTACCCTCTCGGTGCTAATCATAATGTCGCCCGAAATCAATCCGCCCGCCACATAGTCAAACGTGATGATGTCGGTATAGGTGTCGTGATTCAGGTACTGACGATTCACCCCGAGGAGGTACTCGTCGTCACAAAAAAGATAATTGATGTTGCCAACCGACTTTCCGCGACGCAGAATCACTTCTGAGAGCCACTTCTTTACTTTCAGTGGTTCTTGAAGCTCGAAATCTCCAGATTGTACAGAAAACCGAATAGCCATTATTATCTACATATTATACTGATTATCAGTATTATGATTTGGGGTTAAATGTCATTATTCCTCAAAATCTCGTTCCCGTTTTCCCTCAGACAGGTCCGCTGTACTCTCCACACGACGGAAATCGAGGAATCGCATCTCATGCCGCCACCAATGAAAAATGTTCTTCGAGGACAGCGATGCGTTCCAATGCGTCGGCGGGAGAGATGCCGGCCACCAGGAACTCCATCCTCACCCGACGACCACCCTCGGAGAAGGTCATGCGGTCGGAGAGCGACTTCATGACGAAGATACCCTCCCCCTCCGACTGATCGTCGGCCGGGAAGTCACCGAACCGACCAAAATCGAATCCGTCTCCCTCATCGGCCACCTCGACAAAGATACCTCCGCGGCAGGTGCCGAGGGTCAGTGCCACCTGACGTTCAGGATTGGAACCGTTACCATGCACAATGGCGTTCTCCACCGCCTGCAACGCAGCCACCGATACAGCGGAATAGTAGTTGCCTACATTACACTCGCGACAGAAATGGAACAGGCGCTCCTCGACATAGGGCATATTGGCAATATCCGACTGTATTACACACGATTCGTTCATCATTGATGCTGTTTTTCCAAATGCAAATATACAACAAATATCGGTATTTTGCAAAGAATATATACAACTCATTGAATCACAATTTTATATTAAATTACTTCCTCACGTGCACCGTTGCCGCACCGTCACACCACCGTAGCCCCTCCGTGCCTGCACGGAGCACCCACGGACCGGACACGGACCATCCACGGAGGGGATACGGACAAGATGCTGAACTACAAGCAATTACAGAACACGTGTCCGTGGCACTTTTCACATACGTGTCAAAACCATACAAACCACTGGTTTTGTGTGGATTAAATAAAATTGTAAGAAAAAGGCCAAAAAATATTTGCCATGTTGTTCTTTTTTTCATAATTTTGCAATCGTAATAAAAGCAACTAAAAACAACAATATCATGGGATTCTGGAACGCATTTTTCAGTGACAACAAATGCCCAAAATGTGGAAGTTACGACACCACCGAACTGGACTTCTCACCTGACAACTACCGCTATTTCACCGAAAAGATGCGGGATCAGATCAGCGACTATATTGCCGATGGGCGTCTACCAAGTGACGTGGACCCAAAGGTGTTCTTCAAATGCAACAAATGCGGAACTGAGACCATGAGGCTTCACTCCGACTCGAGAAGGGCGACATGGCCTGTTATGTGGTCCTAAAAAGGAGACATCATGATTACACTTACGTCTTTTCTCGGCTGGGTGTTGATTGTTATTGGCATCCTTGTCGGAGGCTTTCTTGCTATCCTGCTGATTGGTGAAATTATCGGGCGAATGGCGCGCTTCTGGTGGTTTTACATCATCGTGGCTTTGGCTGCCGGAATAAGCAGTGGCGTGGCCATGCACAGTTGGACAGGCGGATTGATTGTCGCCGCTGTGGCATGTTTAGCGGTTTTTATTTTCCACAAACTCAGCGAATAAGATTAATTACATCTTACGCCATTAAAATATAGCATCGTCTACCGGTAGAAGTAGTCGTTGACCTTCTCGCGATAGTAGGGCGATAGGGTAGGGGGAACGGTGTGCAGCGGATCGGCAGTGGGCTTGAGTTGCTTGTTGTATTTCTCCAGTTCTGCAGGCGAAGGCTGAGTGTAGAGTTCGTTGCCCTCGTGGCTCTCACGGCGCTGCTCTTTCTCACGCTGCATCTCGGCCCGTTCATGCTCCAGCAGACGGGTCATAATCTGCTGCTGGCGTTGGAGGGTCTGCTGGGTGATGGTGCGGTTTACCAGGTCGGTCTCGGTCTGCTCCATCTGCCGCATCATCTGGTCTATCTCGCGGGCCAACTTGGGGTCGCCGCCACTGGCCGACTTCATCTCCTGTCCGTACTCCTGCATCATGCGGCGTATCATCTCCTGCTGTGCCGCCATTCTGGCAAATTCCTCGCTCATCTGTTGACCTTGTCCGAGCTGGTGACGCCCACCCTGCTGCTTGCCCTGCTTGTCGAGTTGTTTCTTCAGGGCCTCCATCTGGCGGTTGAGTTCCTGCTGCATCTGCTTCATCGACTTGGGCGACGGCTTCCCTTTGCCCGGATTGCTGCACTGGCTGCTGCTCTTGCCGGGATTCTTGCACTGGCCGTTCTTTTTCTTTTGGCTGTTCTGCCGCATCTGGTTCTGCATCTGGTCGAGGCTCTCGGCCAGCACGAGGGCCAGGTTGTTGAGCGAGGTCATGCTGTACTGCATGGAGCGGGCAGCATTGGTGTTCTTGTAACTCCCGAAGAAACTCTGATTCATGTCCAACAGGCCGTTGAGGGAACGACTGATGTTGGAGTTCACCTCGCCCACCTCCTTGGTGATGGCCGAAGCCACCTGCAACTGCCTTTTAGCCATTGCCCGCAGCGAGTCCTCGACCATACGGAAGTCGTCCTTCACGCGGTTCTGACGGACAATGACCGTCTGATACTTGGGGTCTTGAATATAGATGGCGTTGATGTCGGCGATGAGTTCCTCCTGATTGAACGAGAGCTGCACGAGGTTCTTCAGCATCTGCCTCACCTGGGCGGCATCTTCGGACAGGTCCTGCTGCTCGGCATCCAACTGGGCTTCAGCGACAGCTTCACTGAGCCGTTCGAGGTCGTCGGCAGCCTCTTCCTGCATCTTCGAAGCCTCCTTGTTCTTGCCTTTCTGGAGGTTTTGCTGTGCTCCCTGCTGATGCTGCTCCACCTGCTGCTCCAATTCGGTGGGTATCTTGAAGTCGGTCGAAGGGTCGAGGTCCTTGTAGTCCTGCTTGATTTGCTCAAGGTCCTGTTTCATCTGAGAAAAACGGTCGTTCAACTCCTGCTGCTTCTGCATCAGTGCCTCTTTGTCCTTGCCTTTGGCCTGCTCGGTCTCCTTGGCCAATTGGCGTTGCTCTTCGGCCAATTTGTCCATCTTCTGGATGGTCTGCTCCACCTTCTTCTCAATCTCCAACCGCTTCATCAACTCGATGTTCTGGTCCAGCTGACGCTCCAGTTCCGCATTGTCCAACTTCAACTGCTCCAATTGCTGCTGCACCTTCTTCTTGTCCAACTCCTGCATCATGCGCTCAATCTCGGCCATCGTCTCCTTCATCTTCTCGTCCATCACCTCGTTCATCAGACGGTCCAGTTCGCGCTGTTTTTCCATCAGTTGCTCGCTCTGCTCGCGGTACTTCTGCTCCAATCGGTTGTTCTCCTGTATCTGCTGCATCATCTGCTGCATCATCTGCCGCACCTGCTTCTGCTTCTCGGCTATCTGCTCCAGGTCTTTGCGCTCCTGCCAGCCCAATTCCTTCTTATCCACGAGCTTTTTCATCATCTCGTTGATTTCCTGCTGCAGCTGCCTCAGTTCGCTCATCTGGGCATCGGCACTCTGGCGCACTTCGCCGCTGGTCTGTTCCAACATGCGGTCGAGCTCCTCCTCGGTGGGAATCTTGATTTCAAAGACCTGTGAACGGGCTGTTTTGGGGCCGTGGATGGCGTCGTTGTCCGACACCTCGAACCAATAGCTCAACTCGTCGCCCGGCGCAAGGATGATCTCGGCGGTGTTGAACGAGAAGTAGAACTCCTGTGCGGCACCCTCACCAAGGGCCATTTCGGCCTCACTGACGGCATTTCGGGTCGTATCGGCAGGATTGGCCGTCCGGTGGACGAAAACGAGCCGAGAGAAGCCGTAATCGTCTTTGATGCGTCCGCGGAACAGCCGACGGTCGGGATACAGCGAGTCGGTGACCTCCTCCACAGCAATCATCGGCAGGGCATCCTTGATGGCCGAAAGGGAATATTTCAGGGTGTCCGAGGTGTGTTTAGTGTTAAGCGTTAAGTGTTTCGTGTTGCTGACACAGAAGGCATAGTTCATATCGTCCATCACACGGCGACTCATCTCCACACGACCGTTGCCATCCACACCTAACACTGAACGCTGACCATTGTCCACTTCAAAATAGAGACTGTCCGCGTCCTGGGTCTGGAAAAGCCAGCGTACCATAGTTCCCTCGGGCACAGAGGCATCGCCGAGATCCACCACTGTCTCAGCCTCGCGGCCGGTATAGGCAGGGTAGGAGAGGAGCATGCGGAACGAGCGTACGGCGGGATTGGGCAGCACCTCGAGGCGATAGTCCTGCGACGATACCCCGCCACCCTCCAGATGGAAGGTCTGGCTTTGCTGCAACTTGTTGAGGGTGTAAGTGAACAGTTCTTTGTCGTTGTGCATCCGATAGCGACGGCCCTCCACGCAAAGCGTCACCTCGGCGGGTTTGGCCTCTCCTTCGGTGGTGACCCTCAACTCGAAATCCTCCCCTTGGCGGCACACGAGACTTTCATTCAGCACACGGAAAGCGAAGGGTGCGGGCCGCTCATAGACGGTGTGGTAGTTCACGATGCGCTTCGAGGGAGCGGTGACCGTCTGCGGAGCAGCGATGAGCAACACAAGCAGCACCAGCAGCGGCGGAAGGGCGTATTTCAAGTACTTCTTATTGCCTTTGAGGTCGATGGCGTTGAGGAACGGCACCGGCTTCAGCTGGGCGGTCTTCTGCTCGATGGCGGCCAGAAGGAGGTCGTTAGTGTTTAGTTGAATGTCGTCGGTTTGCGAAGCTTCCATCAACTGTAGCAGGTTGAGCAGCTTGTCGCTGACCTCGGGGAAATACCTGCCAATGATGCGGGCGGCCTCTTCACGGCTGATACGCTTGCCCAAACCGTTCAACTTCAGCAGCGGACGAACGATAAACCACCCCGTCACAGCCACCACTGCAGCCAACCCGAGCCAGAATATCAACCCTCGGGCCAGCCTCGATAGCCATCCGAAATGCTCCAACAGCACTGCCGCCAAAAAGAGCGTCAGCACGATGCCCACAGCATACAACACACCCTTGATCAGGAGATTCTTGTAGTACTTCCTGATAAAAGCATCAAGTGCCTGCAGTATGTCCGTGGGCTGTGTCAAAAGATCACCTTATTGCTTCTGGCCGGCCTTGATGGTGGCGCCGGCGGTCTTGTTGTAGTAGGCCTCTACCCAGTTGGCGTTGAAAAACTCATCCACTTTAGTCATGTTCACTTTGGCCCAACCGTAGTGGATACCGTCACTCAACTTCACGCGGAGCCCTACGTACCAAGTGCCCACCGCAGGCTCGAAGAAGTAGGCGTCACCGAGGCCATAGTATCCGTTGGGATCCATATTGGGGCCAATGACAGCATTCGCGGCGAGGTTCACGATGTGGTCGTGCAGATACTGTCCGCCGGCACCGGCTTCGGCCACAGTCACCACGTTGGTACCCTGTTCGGCATCCATCTCGTCGAAACGGAGGGTGCTGCCAGAAAATTCCTCATCCATGATGCGGTATTCCAGCACACCGTCGCCGTTGAAGTCCATTCCCGGCACATCATTGAAAGCGCCGAAAGAGCCGGTGCCGATAACCGCCTGGGCGATAGAACTTGACGTACCACCGTTCGCATTGTTGGTGGTGGCATTGCCATTCGTTGTCTCATCTTTCTGGCAACCGGTTGCTGTCAGCAACACCAAGGCTGCTGCAAAATAAAAAGCTTTTTTCATTCTTTTGTTGTTTTTTGTGAATAATGAATCTGCAAAAATACGACAATTCCGCCACATAGAAAAAAAATTTTGATAATCGTCTCAACATTTGTACCTTTGCAAAAAATTTAGAGAAAAAATGCAACAGGTAATCATCATCACCGGCGCCTCGTCGGGCTTTGGGAAGGCCACCGCCGAAATACTTTCACAGAAAGGATACACCGTCTATGGCCTCTGCCGTCGCCACGTGCTCGCGGAGAGCAATATCCATTACTGTCCATGCGATGTCCGTAATCGCGAACAGATAGCTGCTGTGGTGGCGCAGATCATTGCCGAGCAGGGTAGGGTGGATGTGCTCATCAACAACGCCGGCATGGGCATCGGCGGTGCCCTTGAGCTGGCCACCGAGGAGGAAATCGACCTCCAAATGAGCACCAACTTCATGGGGTGCGTCCATATGTGCCAGGCTGTGCTGCCCTATATGCGCAAAGCTCGCAAAGGCAAGATTATCAACCTCAGCTCCATCGGCGGTCTGATGGGGTTGCCCTATCAAGGTTTCTATTCTGCCT
The DNA here is from genome assembly GCA_017960605.1 of Bacteroidales bacterium. Lineage (GTDB taxonomy): Bacteria > Bacteroidota > Bacteroidia > Bacteroidales > P3 > Colimorpha. The sequence goes on from JAGCYV010000048.1 coordinate 13,963, forward strand.
CCAAGTTCGCCATCGAAGGCTTCACCGAGGCCCTCAGTGCCGAGGTGCGCGGCTTTGGCATCAAGGTCTGCATGGTCGAGCCGGGCGACTTCGCCACCGGCTTCACGGGCAGCCGCAAGAACAGCCAGCTCACCCTTGACGACCCCGACTACGGCCCCATCTTCAAGAACAGCCTCGCCATCATCGAGAAGGAGGAGAACGGTGGCCTGCAACCCGAGGTGCTAGCCCGCCGTATCGTACGTCTGGTGGAGAAGAAAGACCCACCGCTGCGTAATGTGGTGGCCAACCTCGAGCAATGGCTCTCAACCGTCATCAAACGCGTGCTCTCGGGCAACCAGATGGTGGCCATACTGAGAGACTATTACAAGAGCTGAAATTACTTGTCTTTCCGTGTTGTGTCGGCGGGGGCAGGCGGGCGCTTGGTGTCGAGGATGCGGCCGTAGATAAGCAGTTCGTTCTTGAAGGTACTGCCGAGCGGATGGGGTTTCAAACCTGGATGACAGAGCATAGTGCCTCTTGCACACCCGCTACCGTCATTTGATGCCTCATAGCGTGACAGGAATTCGTCATTGGGAGATGTAATTAACAGTTCTCCCAGCAGGTGCTTTTGGGCCTGCACATCGACCGTCTGCAAGTTGCGGAAGGTGAAGCTATCGGTGATGACAGCGATATAGAGGGCGGCGTTGTCGTTCAGCACCAGGTCGGCCCGATAGACCTGCTGCCCTTTGAGGGTGGCGCTGAGGGTGTAGGCCCCTGCCGGCAGACGGCCCGAGACGAAGTAACCCTCCTTGTCGCAGCGCACGGTGGCGGCGGTGTCGGTCGTACGGATGAAATGCAGGAGGCAGTAGGGCTGCGGCTCCTGGGTCAAGTGGTCCACCACCACACCCATCACTATCACGCTGTCGGTCGCTACAGGCTCCTGCGCACTGAGACGGCCAAAGCATATCATAAGCATCAGGCAGAGGAGGCTATTTCTTTTCATGACTCATCATTTTTTCTTGCAGCAACCGTAACGGCAGGGTGTCGATGGGAGTGCTGTTGTAGTGTTTCCAGTAGTCGCCGCTGTAGTCGCTCTCGCCGAAGGCTCCCGCCAGTGACTGCCGGCGCACTGCGATGGTATCGGATGGAATGATGTTGTCGGAAAGGGAGAAGTCGGTCAGCGTCCATTCAATGCATTGCCGCCACCGTTGCTCGGGGATGTCGGAACGTCGCGAAGTGAGCCGGTGGAGGCGGTTGCTGTAGTAGTGCGAGAGCGTGTATTTTCCTTCGCGCACGTCGTAGGTCCAAGCAGCGCTGTCGGCATCGATATGGAGCTTGTTGTAGTGCACACCCACCCATGGCTCCAGCGGAGCCTCCATACTGAGGGGAAGCATAACCGATGTGATGCGTACGATGGCCAGATCGCATTTGCGGATGACATATTCATAGCGCATCGTGGAGGCCCGGTATCGTCCGATACCGCTGGCGCGAACCAGATAGAAGATTTCCCCGTTGTCCAAGAATTCCTGCACCGGCTCGAAGTAATGAAGCCTGTAGGCTGTGGGAAAAGTGGCGTTGGGGGTCTCCAGCAGGTCAAAGAACGCCTCGTTGTCGTAGAAAGCCAGCAGCTCATCCACAGCCTCCCAGTTGTTCACCAACCGCTCCACCAGTTTGCGGTCATATACTAGCAACCTGTGGCGCAAGATGGACTTGTAGTTGGTGGTCATCTCGCGGGCGTTGGGGTCGAAGCGATAGAAGCGCTTGCTGTCGTTGCGAGCATACCCACGTCGTATGATGTTCATCACCGCCTCGTCGAATACGTAGAGTTCGTCATCGACGGCCCTCCAGTCGCGGTAGAAGAAGGTGTTGCGGGCTGTCCTACGGTGATAGTTCTTCGGTATCTTGCCAATGGCAGTTTTCAGCAGGTGGTTTCCTTCGCGGAAACTCTCCACCTTCACCTCGCGCAACTCCACCTCCAACACCTTCAGCCTCACCTGGCTGTGTCGGCGCAACGTGGCCAACGGCAGACGCACACTCTCGAATCCCATCGAGCGCACGAGCACGGTGTCGTCCTCGTGGCCGACAGGTACCTTCAGCGTGTATTCTCCCCCGTCGTTGCACGACACGCCGATCGAGGTGCCCTCCAGCTGCAACGTGGCGTACGGCACTCCCTGTCCACCCGAGGTCACGCGCCCCTTGATAGCCACCACCTCCCCCTGTGCCCACAGCAGCATCGGGAAAAGCATCATTATGAACACTATACGACGCATTTCAGCATTCCGTCTTTCATGCAAATATACACATTTTTTTTTGAGTGGACGGTTTTCACCAAACTTCCCTTAACCTTATAGAACCCTTATAGAAGTCTTATAATGACTATATACACCCTGTATAGTCATCGGGGTGTCCCTGCCTCCATTGAGCCTTGAAAGCAGGAAGGCGGCTGAAGGTGTAGAAGTACCATGCACCGTCCGGTTCGAACTCTCCCTGATACCAGGAACGGGTCACCAGTGTGTCGCCATCCAGTCGCTCAATGCGAAGACCTTCGACCACGCCGTTGTCCTGCACAAAAGTGATGGAATCGCCCTCTATCGACCAGGTAGAGTGATTGACAATCGAGTCGTAATGCACCCCGTCGTTATAGACTAACGTCTGTATCCACTCATGCCCCTGCGTGAATTCCCAGACGGTACTGCGGTACCACGGTGTTGCCCTTTCGTCGGTCTTCTCCAAATTCCACCGGCCCACAATCATTTCGGCACAGGTGGGTTGCACCTGGGGTGATTCCCGCACCGTTGTGGCGGGTTCCACATTCTCTTTACCGCACGAAAGGGCGGCCACAAAAGCTGCCGACAAAAGCAGCAGCATCGCTAATCTGTTTGTTTTCATGCTTGTGTGTATTGATTGGTTGATGTTTCGCTACAGATGGATGTCGAACAGCAGCGTGTCGCCTATTTGCAGCACGTAGTCGTAACGGTCCATGAAGAAACCGTCGTTGGGGAAGAGCTGGAAGAAGCAGACTCCGTGGCACTTCTGCGATGCCAGAAGTATGCCGCTCCGGCTGCGGAGCGTCACCCGTTCTCCCCGCAGACCGCTGACCGTGACCGCGTTGCCCACCACGCTGACGTTGATGTGTTGCCGCAACGCAGGCAGGGGTGGGATGGAAAAGGTATCCACCTCCTGCATCGGAGCCATTTTCCGCGGTATAGGATAGCAAATCCGTACATGCTGTTCCTGCACCGTGTCAACCATTTCCGGCATCTCCTCACACTCTTTCACCACAGGTTTTGTCACTTCCGTCGGCTCCTCCTGTACAGGCTCTTCCTGAAGTTTGGAGCCGATGACCGCCTTTCGCCACTGAGGAACCACGGCAATGGCGAGCCCCGAGGTCAGTACCAACAACAGCACAAACAGCAGCACACGGCGTGCTTTCTGCACGGCACGGTGCATGCGCTGATACACCACGTCGCGTGTCAATCCCATCAGCTGTGCAATCTCATCAGCACGGTAGCCTTCCAGCTGCAACTGTACCATCCTCCGCTCATCGGGGTTGAGGGAGGCCAACAGCTCCTCCATTTCCTCACCGAAGGGATTGTCCGGTACCTCCGACATTGTATCAGCTATTTGTGCCGTCAGCGGAAGCATCGGCGGCCGTCTCCTACGGTTCAGCAAGTCCAGCGTGCTACGCGTCTGCCAGCGTACCCAGGCACGTTCTTCGCGCAGTGTGCTCCCTGGCCGCAGGTTGTCGTAGTGCAGCCACAGCGACAGACACACCTCCTGCACCAAGTCACGACAGCGCTCATTGTCGCCCCGTGACCGCAGCCAGCACATCCGCCACACCATTGGGCGGTGGCGACTCAGCATCTCCGTATATGCATCTCGGCGATCCATCTACCAATATAATACACCTCCGATGCCCAAAATCTGACATCGGGGGTGCAAAAATACGCTTTTTTTTGATTTGATTGGTTTCTCAGTATGCCGAAGGACTTTTTTTGATTTCGAAGTCTGTTGCAAAAATACGGTTTTTACATGACATACTGAAGACGAGTTGGTTATATAACTTTTAGGGTGCAGAGAAACAAGCGTGTGGTGAGTGAAACTTTTTGATGGAGGGGGTCGGAATCACGGTTTTCTTAGGGAGAACTTAAGGTGAACTTAAGGTAAACTTAAGGTAAGCTTGTGGAGAGAAGGCACAGGAGGGGTGGATGAGGGGAGCAGGTGAACAGGTGAATTCTATTTGCATAAGGAGATGGAGGAGATTGTTTTTTATAATAAAGAAAATTATGCACTTATTTTTTAATTAATATTAAGGGCACGCCCCCCACCCCAAGAGACATAGGAATTCACCTGTTAACTTGTTCACCTGAAAAATAAAATTAGTGGGAATCAACGAATTACCATTACTTTGCGGGCAGGGTGGTCACCAGTTTTCACCAGATAGACACCGGCGGGGAGTGCTTGATTGCTTGATTGTTTGAATGACTGAGTAAGGCGTCCTATCATGTCATAGACGCGCACCTCGTCGGTAGCGCCCTCGACGATGATGCGGCCGTTCTCCACGCTAACCACCAGCCCCTGGCTACCGACCACTTCCATTCCCAGGTTGCAGTCCTCAACATAACGGTCAGCGAATTCTTGCCAATAGCTGTCGGCCAGCCAGGCGTCGAAATTGCCACAAATGGCGATGGTATCTATTTGACCTATCATATAGAGTGGGCCGTCACCCTTGATGGCAGGGGGCAAGCCACCGGTGAAGCGTATCTTTTGGAGGTTGGCGCTCTCGAAAACAGCGGTGCCCAGGGTGTCTATCTGTCCGTGGAAGGTAACCGAGCGCAGATTGTTGGTACATGCACCGAAAGCACAATCGCCGACCTTCCTCAGCGACGCCGGGAGGTCAAGATTCGTAATATGAGTTGAGCTTAATTGCGACAAAGCCCAGAAAGCATAGTCTCCAATCTCTTCAACGTCGTTGTTCCAGGTGATGGAGCTGAGTCTAATACACGAATTGAAGGCCTCTTTGGGGATGATGTGCAGCGAGTCGGGGATGACGATAGAGGTCAACGCATAACAGTGCTCAAACGCACCCTGTCCCATCGAGAGCAGCGTCTGCGGCATGGTGACGCTGGTCAGCCGGTCGTTCTCCGAGAAAGCTTTTCGGCCTATCGACTTCATGTGTGCCGGCAAAGTGATGGTGGTAATTTGGCAGCCGTTGAAGCAGTTTTCGGTGATGTCGGTCACAGTCGATGGGATGTCGATATTCCGCAGCCAAGTATTGTTCTCGAAGCCGCCCAAGACCTTCACGTTTGGGTTCAGGATCACGGTGGTACCCGACTTGTGGCACGAAACCAGCGTGTCGTATCCTGCGCTATATACCATCAGACCATCCATAACATAATGGCTGTTGCCGTTGGCGATACTTAAGTTGTTCATCTGCGGACAGTAGGAGAAGGGGCAGACACCTATATGTGTCACCGTCGAGGGGACGACAATACCATCGACCGTCGCGCAACAGTTGAATGCGAAGTCGCCGATGGAAACCACTCCTTCGGGCAGTGTGACCGAAGTGATGTAGCTGCAGAAGCCAAAAGCCATCTTGTCAAGATGCTGCACGAATTGTGGCACCGCGACGGCTCCCGTCTCCCCGCTAGGCACAATGCAGAGTGTCAGGCTGTCCTTGCTGTAGAGCCATCCGTCGATGGAACGGAAGTGTGGATTGGCCTCATCCACCGTGATACTCATCAGGTTCCTTGCCCAGAAAGTACACTCGCCATACCCCTCGAAGCAGGCTGGCAGGTGCAGAGACGAGATGCTGGAATAGAGGAAGGCGTGGTCGTCAATGCGGTGTAGCGAGTCAGGCAATTGCAGCGTCGTGAAAGTGCAGTTATAGAAACAATGCGACCCGATGCTGCGAATGGTTGGCGGAAGAGTCAGGCTAGTCATGGTGGTGCAACTCTCGAAAGCCGACTCGGCCAATGCCGTCACCGTGTAGGTGATGCCGCCATCTTCTACCGTCTGTGGAATGACGATAGAGCCGCTGTAGGGAGTGTTGTGTAAATAATAGTTCGACAACACTTCGACGGTCTGCTCAGATGTGATGCCATAGACGATTCCGCCCGATTCGAAGTATTGGGCTGAAGCTATGAATGGTAGGCATGCTACCACCAGAAGTGTGATGAGGGATTTGATGATGTAATGTTTCATTGTTTGTATGTGATTTGGTTGTTAAACATTTCGGCTCTCCTACAAATATAACACATCCCTAATTCCCCCAAAATGACATTGGGAGTAAACCTTTCTATGGGAGACGCTGGTAGGTGTCATAATAATAGCCTGCAGTGATGTAAGGAGGAGCCTCATCGAACCAATAACGGCGCTGAAGCGTGGTGCTGTCGAGACTCACGATGACAAAGCCATCAAGGGAACCGTCATCCAAAACGATACTCACCGAGTCGTCGCCCACAAAGGACCATGTCCCATGGTAGGCCGAAGTGTCCTCCAACTCGGTGCCATGATAAATCATAGAATCTATAAACCCATACGTGGCGGAGAATTCCATCGTGCAGGGATAATAGTCGAACCATGGATGGTCTCCCACCATCGTCAACTTCCATCGCCCGATGAGCAATCCTTCGTAGGGCGACCCCGACGGTTCCACCACCGGACTTTGAGGCGTGGGTGTTTCATTAGGCTTGATGACCTCCTTCTCCGTGCAGGCAAAGGCGCACAGGAGGAGCATGGTGCCCAACAGGGCACCTGTAATGTTGTTCTGTTTCATGGTATTGTGTTTAAAAGGTCAGAATCTCCAGCGGTAGCCTTCAATGATTTCCCTTTGCAGGCTCTTGTACTCGGTTCCGCTCACCACTATCTTCTGTGCCTTGCGGTCGCCCACCTGAACCAGATAAACCCCAGTATTGGGCAGCGTAACGCGGAATGCACCCCGGCAAGGTCCCTCTACCACCAGCCGACCGGCAGCGTCGATGACACGCACCGTCTCATCGTCGGCACCTTCCACCGTGAGGCGGTTGCCGGTGACCGTGATGCTCACTTCGGGCATTTCCACCTCGGGCACCGCGTTACAATCTTCATTGATATTGTAGAAGTAGTTCCAGTAAGGTGCACTGCGATAGGCTCCTTCTGTATGGCAGGGGACTGTAAGCAGCAAGTGCGAATTCATGCCATCGAACGAGTTGTTACAAGCTTGAGGAGGCACCGAAGCGAGGCTGACCAAATCACTGACATTCGTACAGGAACCGAAGGCCCACGGGCCGATATAGGTCAATCCGGCAGGTAAAGAGAGCTCCGTCACATGAAACAACTCGGCAAGTGCCATCTCTCCGATATAGACCACCGACTGCGGGATATTCACCTCTTCCAACTCGGTGCAGCCGTGCAGAAGTTCGTCGCGGATGGTGTCGAGATTGTCGGGTAGGTGTATCTTTTTTAGGCGGTTGAAGAAATTATAGCAGAATGCACGAGGAGCAATGTAGGTACAGCTGTTGGGCACGATGATGGAGTCGAGATTGTCGCAATGGGAAAAGGCATCAGAACCGATGGTGGTAACGCAATCACCAAGATTGACATTCCCCATATAGCTGTAGGCAAAGACCCCGTTACCGAGACTGCACGAGGCATCGTCAATGGTCACCGAGGAGCTGCCATCCTCCTTGAAAGCACTGCTGAAAGCATACTTGCCGATATGTTTTACCGTCGAAGGAATGACCACCGAACCCAGTTGAGAGCACCTATCAAAAGCCGAATTGCCGATGGTGTCCAGACCCTCGGGCAGGGTAACTGTGGTTAAATTCGCAGCATTCCAAAATGCGTAGCGCCCAATGACGCGAACAGAAGAGGGTAGGAGAGCCTGCGTCACGTCGGGGCGGCAGCCGGTGACATATGTGCGCGTATTATCACTATAGAAAAGGCCCTCCTCCTCATAAGCATTCGCTGTCAATGCTCCCCACGGAGCACCCAAGGCGGTGCCGTGGTAGATGACATTCTTCACAAGACCGAAAGCTTTCGTTCCGATGGTATCTACTCCATCGGGAACCACCAACTCAATAATGTTGGTTGAAGCCAATGCCAATTTGCCGATGGTGGTCACCGTGGGCGGTATCACGACGGATTCTATTTCATTGTGACTATAAAAAGCGCTGTCGGACAATGCCGTTACTGTCCAATTGGTACCGTCGTGTTCCACTGTGGAAGGAATCACCAGCGTGTCGCTGTAGCGGATATACGACGGTGTCAGCCAAACATACGCGTCGCCACACACGCTGACGTGATGTAACACCGAGTCGATGATGGTGCAGAAGAGGGTGTCGCCTTGTGGGGTGACAGACTGAAAATCGTGCGCTACCTGTGCCTGTGTGGCAGTGGACAAGGTGGCGAGAACCGTTGCAAGTGCGGCTCGTCTCAAAGATATGTTCATACTGTCGGGTATTAATGTGTCGTTGAACAGGATGCCGGGCACATTGTGCATCACCGCCCTCACTGAACCGCCACCATTGGCCCGTGTATAGACCACCGAGCTGTCGTTACGACAGAATGTGACAGAATAGCCGTCCATACCGTAGCCCTCATAAATCCACTCCACTACCACCTCGGGCTTTGCCTGCGAAACTTCTGTCGGCAGAATGGGTGAGGGTCTGTCCGCTGGCAGGCTGTCGATAGCGGCTGGTGTCTCTTGAGGGAAAATCAACTGGCGCCACTGCGGCACGACGGCTATTGCAATACCGGTAGCCACAATCAGCAACAGCAGAACCAGCAGCACACGGCGTGCTTTCTGCACGGCACGGTGCATGCGCTGATACACCACGTCGCGTTTCAATCCCATCAGCTGTGCAATCTCATCAGCACGGTAGCCTTCCAACTGCAAACGCACCATCCGCTGCTCCTCAGGGCTGAACGAAGCCATTACATGTTCCACCTCCTCCTGCTCTTTGAGTGGATCGGTGGCGACAAGCGTCTCGGCAATATCTACCGTTAATGGCCTCTCGGCAACACTTTTGCTTCTATGCAGGTGGTCAAGCGTTGTTCGTGCCACCCAGCGCACCCAAGCCCGCTCTTCGCGCGGAGTCGCACCAGCACGTAATCCCCCAAACCTCAGCCACAGGGCAATACATACCTCTTGCACCAAATCGCGGCAACGTTCGTGGTCGCCCCGTGACCGCAGCCAGCACATCCGCCACACCATTGGGCGATGGTGGCGCAATAGTTCGGTGTATGCCTTATGTGCATCCATACACTAATATAATACCCACTTTTTTGACAAAATCTGACATCAGAGGCACAAAAAAACAAATAACGACCAGAATTTCGCCCTTTACAGGCGCTGACGGAGCTTCATGGCGGGGCGTTCGATGAGGTGATAAAGCACCAAAGTCCCCAACAAGGTGACCAACCAGAACAGGAGATAGGCAGCGACACCGTGCCGGGAGGCAAAGGCGGAGAGGTGGGTGTCTAACAGCTGCACGGCCAGGAGGTTGGTGAGGAACATGGAATAGGAGAGGAGGCTGACGGTGGTGGTGACGCCCGAGAGAGCGGGCGGTGCCTGCCGCCAGTGGTCCAACGCCGGAAGCATGAGGCTGAACGCCAACGGCCCCAGAGAGGGATAGAGCAGATTGACATAGTGTGAGCCCATCTCATATGGGATGGTGCACGCCGCCAGCAGAAGCACCCCGCCGGCCGCCAAACACCACCAACGGCAACGGTGCCAGAGGTCGGGAGCATAGCGGCAAAGACAGGCGGCCAAAACGCCGTAATAGATGCTGTCGGAGCGGGCGGCCACCGTCTTCCTGACCCATACGTCCCACCAGAAGTAATCCACCGCCTGATCGGCGACATGAATGCGGTAAAGCAACGAGGAAGCAATCACCATAAGGGCTGACAGGAGGGCGGCTTTCAGGCCCCCCCAGCGGCGGAACAGCAGTACCAACAGCGGGAAACAGAGGTAGAACCACCACTGTACGGGCAACGACCACGACTCCCAGAAGAAATCGTAGAAGGGGGTGAAGAGGTTCTGTGTCAGCGTGGCAAAGCGCCACAAAGGCTTGGAGTCGAAGTTGCCCTCGATGACTCCCGTCGCCACCAGGGCGTAGTTGGCGGCCAAGAGCACCATGTAATTGGGCAGGATGCGCAACGCCGTGCGGAGATAGAGACGGAAGGTGGAGCGGAGATATGCGCTACCCGCATGCTCGTCGGCGGCCCGCAATACCGTGCGTCCTATCAGGAAACCGCTCAGGACGAAGAAGATATCGACCCCGTGGGGCAAAGGTGCCCCCACAATGAAATCGAAGGTTGTACCCGAGAGAAAATGGCGTCCGTGACCATGAACCACAAAGAAAATGGCCAACGCCCTCAGGAAATCCAACCCAAAGACTCTTGGCTTGCCGTCGGTGACAACTCCCAACATAAAGGATTAGAGCGGCTTGGCGAAGACGGCGCGCTGCATCAGGGGTTTGGTGTTGTACTGCGTCTCCCAGATCTTGACGGCCTCGTTGCCGATAATCTGGGGGTTGGTGTAGGCGGTATGCACACCGTGCTTGATGGCGGCTTCGTTCATGTCGCAATAGTAGATGCTGTGCACCCCGCGCTTCTGCCATTCGGGCAGCACGCCGTTGAGCAGCAGGTCGATGGTGTCGAAATGATGGAGGGCGTGCAGGATGTGATACCAGCCGAAGGGGAAGAGCTTGCCGTTGGCCTTCTTGTAAGCCTTGGTGAGATCGGGAATGGAGAGGCCGAAGCCCACCAGCTTGTCGTTCTCATCGACCACGAACTGCACGAAGTCCATATTGACAAAGGGGAAATACTCGTCGATATAGACACCGATTTCCTTCTCGCTCATGGGGACAAAGTCGTAGAGGTCCTTGAAGGAGTCGTTGATGGCGTGGAAGAACTGCCAGGCATAGGGAATCAGCTCTTTGCGGCGTTTCACCTTGACCAGTTTGAGGTGGTACTTCTCCATGATGAGCTTGTTGAGTCGGGCCACTTTGTCGGGCACGGGCTGGTTGGCCTGCATGGAGTACTGCTGCCAGCGGCATTTGATTTCGTATCCGGCGCGTTCGATGAAACGCACGTAGTATTCAGGATTGTAGAGGGTGGAGGTGTTCTGGCGGGCGTCGAAGTTATCAATAGCCCAGCACTCCTTGTCCATATCGGTGAAGCCGAAGGGGCCTTCGATCTCCGTCATCCCGTTGGCGCGGCCGTATTCCGCCACCTTGTCGAGCAGGGCAGTGAAGACGTCGTAGTCTTCGATAAAGTCGAACCAGCCGAAGCGGACGGCCTTCTTATTCCAATGCTCATTGACGGTGCGGTTGATGATGGCGGCCACGCGGCCCACCACCTTGCCGTCGCGATAGGCCAGATAGAGCTCGCGGGAGCAATGCTCCAACGAGGGGTTCTTCTTGGTGAGCAGGTTGATTTCGTCGAAATCCAGCGCCGGGATGTAGCTCGGCACCTCTTTGAACAACTTGTTGGGGAACGCGATGAACTTGCGCAGTTCGCTGCGTTTCTTTACGGTTTTAATAACAATATCAGCCATAAACTATTGTCTTAACACCTTTTCTCCTAAAGGACTTCCAATTTCTTGAAGGCCTTGTAAATCTTCTCCACTCCGATGTCGATCTGCTCGTGGGTGTGGGTGGCCATGAGGGCGAAGCGGATGAGGGTCTCGTCGCTGGGGACAGCGGGCGAGATGACGGGAGTCACAAAGACGCCGTTGGCCAGCAGGTCGTGGGTGATGGTGAAGGTTTTGACGTTGTCGCGGATGAAGAGGGGGATGATGGGGGTGGAGGTATTGCCAATCTCGAATCCCAGGTCTTTGAAGGCCTTGAAGGCATAGCGTTGGTTGTCCCAGAGGGCTGCGTTACGTTCAGGCTCGGAGCGCATGATGTGCAGGGCTTCGAGCACGGAGGCGGTGCTGGCGGGAGTTATGGAGGCAGTGAAGATATAGGGGCGCACCGAGTGCTTCATCCAGTTGATGGTGTCCTTGTCGGCGGCGATGAATCCGCCCACCGAAGCGAGGCTCTTGCTGAAGGTGCCCATCACGAGTTCCACGTCTTTCAGTTTGCCGAAGTGGTCGCAGGTGCCGCGTCCTTCGCGTCCAAAGACACCGAGACCGTGGGCTTCATCGACCATCAGCGTGGCACCGTACTTGTTGCAGATATCGACCATCTTATCGACATGTGCCACATCGCCTTCCATCGAGAAGACGCCGTCAGTGACCACCAGTTTGGAGGCTTCGACGGGCACTTTGGCGAGCACTCGCTCGAGGTCGGCCATATCGTTGTGTTTGTACTTCTGGGTGGTGGCGAAGGTGATGAGCTTGCCTTCCATGATGGAGGCGTGGACGCGCTCGTCATAGAAGAGGTAGTCGCCACGGGAGACCACGTTGGGAATCACGCCGCTGTTGGCCAGGAAACCGGCCGAGAAGAGCATCACACCATCCTTGCCCATGAACTCGGCCAGCTCGTCCTGGAGCTGGATGTGGATGTCGAGCGTGCCGTTGAGGAACGGGGAACCGGCGCAACCGGTGCCGTATTTCTCGATGGCGCGCTTGGCGGCTTCCTTCAGACGAGGGTCGTTGGTGAGACCCAGATAGCTGTTCGAACCGAACATCAGGACAGGATGGTCATAGCCTGTGACATAGACCTCTGTGTTCTGCGGCGAGCAGATGGGAGTGAAGTAAGGATAAATACCCAGGGCTCTCATCTCCTGGGGGTAGGTGTATTGTGCTAACTTTTGCTGTAGCGGTTTCATATAATTTTTATTAAAAACAAGGTGCAAAGTAACAAAAAATTTCCGAATTTTCGGCAAATTAAAATGTTAAAAGTGAATATATGTTCTCTGTCAAACTGCTTGCACCAATTCTAAATGTCTGATTATTAATATATCCGTCGCCCATTATTTTTTTTGCCAACTCGGCATAGGCGAGTGCCTCCTCGGGCTTGCGGATGCCTCCGGCGGCTTTGAAGCCGATAGTCTTTTTACAAATTTTAACGTAATTTTCTATTGTTTTTAACATTACTTCGGCCGCCTCGAGGGTGGAACCGACACCTATCTTTCCCGTCGAGGTCTTGATGAAGTCGGCTCCGCCTTCGATGGCCAGTTCGGAAGCCTTGCGGATGAGGGCAGGGGAGGGGAGTTCTCCGGTTTCCAGAATGACTTTCAGCGTCTTGCCTCCGCAGGCCTCTTTCATTTGTGCCACTTCGTCGCGCACAGCATCGTATTCTCCCGCCAGCAACAAGCCCCGATTGATGACGATATCCACCTCGTCGGCTCCGTCGTTCACCGCCTGCTTCACCTCTTCGACCCTGAGTTTCAACGGCAGCTGTCCATGGGGGAAAGCGCCAGCCACCGACGCCACCTTGACGCCGCTGCCTTTCAAGTCGCCGGCAGCCGTACGCACCAAACTCGGATAGACGCACACCGCAGCGACGGTGAGAGAGGAGAGGTTCATCTCCAAAGTCCTCCTACAGAACGCCTTCACCGACGAAACGTTGTCGGTTGCGTTGAGCGTCGTGTTGTCGATGCAGGAGAACACGCGTTTGGCAAACTCCCTGTCCATCAGAGCAGCTGGCTTATCTTCTCCACCCGGCGCTGATGGCGGCCTCCTTCGAAGTCGGTGTCGAGATACTCATCGACAATCTGCAAAGCGGTTTGCTCGCTGATGAAACGGGCGGGTATGGAGATGCAGTTGCAGTCGTTGTGCTGGCGACCCAGATGGGCAATCTCGGGCGTCCAGCAGAGGGCGCAACGCACATGGGGATACTTGTTTACCGTCATCTGCACACCGTTACCGCTGCCGCAAATCACGATGCCGCGCTTGTACTCGCCTTTCTCGAGGGCCGAACCTACCTGATGGGCAAAGTCGGGATAGTCGCAGCTGTCGGTCGAGTGGGTGCCGAAGTCCTTGACCTCGAAACCACGCTGGCGAAGATGCTCAATCACTTTCAGTTTCAATTCATAACCCGCATGATCGCAGGCGATGGGGATGATTTCTTTCATAAATGAGGGGTTATTATTTTCCAACTGCAAAGATACAATAAAAATAAAAAACGGTGGGCTTTTGTTATCAACAGATGGGGGTTAAAGGCGTTGTTAAATGTTGTCAATAGCCGTGTTGATAATATTCCATTGTTGAAAACACATCGTTTTCAGCATCGCTTTCAACAAAAACTTGAGTCCGTAACTTCACTTTTCAGCTATTCACTTTTGCCTGTTTGAACTGTTGCTGACATCTTGTTAAAAACCTTGGAAAATATTTCAGCATGAAGGGGTTCCGATGTTAAATCCCTTGTTAATTGCTGTTGATAGATTTTCTCCTCCGTCTTGCTATTACAGGGTTTTCAACCAAATTAACAGCCATAAATAAAACAAAAAGAATAAAGAAAATCAAGAAAAAGTAAATTTTTAGATGTTGATTTCATGGTTTACTTGAATCATACTTGAGTCATACTTGTATCATACTTGAGTAAAACCTGAACCAAAAAATAAATTTGACGTTATAAAAATTTTTTTTGTATTTTTGCATTTTCAACTCATTATTAAAAACTGAACGATGAAAAAATTATTGTTGTTAAGTTCCCTGTTGCTGCTCGGCTTTTCGGCTCTGCAGGCGCAGGTGAGCGTGAAAATCAATGGAAGCCAGACTTTTGTGCTGAACGAAAGCAACGGCATCTATTTTCATAATGACAGCTTGACCATCGACGGCGAAACCTTTGCCCTCGATGATATTCAGGTGATTACGCTGCAGGCGACCAACAGTATCGCCGACATCGAGGAGGAAAGTCTTGCGTTGATGCCCAACCCCGTGCAAGAGGTTCTCACCCTTCGCGGCATCGGCAACGAGCCCCAGACGGTGACCCTTTACAGCACCGCCGGAGTGAAGTTGATGGAGCAGAAGGCATCCGACGGAACAGTTATCAACATCGGCCATTTGCCGGAAGGGGTGTATATCCTGCGTTGCGGCAACCGTGCGGCCAAAGTAGTCAAACAAATGTAAGGAGGAGAGAGAGATGAAAAGAATCAAGCAGATAGGAATTTTGATAGCCCTCCTTGCGGTCAGCCTGATGGGAAAGGCTCAGGAGGAGACGCGTGTGATGCAGGCCCACTTTGCCGGAAATGTGGTTTTTCAGACGCCCACCAGCGGCATCGACAGCATCAAAGGCAACAGTCAAGGATATGTGACGGTTTATTACAGCGACGCCACCTGGAGCCGCTCGGCCAATCAGATTGACAGCCTCACCTTCGCGTGGGTGGCTGACGGCGACACCACCATCATCGTGGATTCGCTGGCCGTCGATACCACCTCGATGATCAGCATTGTGTGGAACGGGAGCAATGTGACGGTGACCAACCCCTATGCCAGCAACGGCATCACGATTACCACCGACGGCGGCCATGTGACTGTGAAATCGACCACCACCACGCTGGAGAACGTAGTGTATAACCTCAGCGGCATCAGCAGCGACGGCTGGCTGCTGTTCAACAAGCTCAGCACTCCCGTCATCCTGCGTCTCGACGGTGTGCAGCTCACCTCCCACGGTGTAGCCGCCATCAATATCGACAAGAACCAAAACGCGGTGCTGCACTTAGTGAGTGGCACGGAGAACGTCTTTGCCGATGCCGACAGCAATGCGGACAAGGCTGTCGTTTATGGCAAGGGCAGTTTGGTTGTACAAGGATCGGGCAGTATGAGCATCACCTCGTCCTACGTCAACGGCCTGCAGGGCAAACGCGGTGTGGTCGTCAATAACGGTGCCACCGAAATCAGCGTCACTTCCGACACCAAGAAGGGTATCAAGAGCGATATGGACTTCGTGATGAACGGCGGCAGCTTGAATATCGTCGCATCGGGCAGCGTGGAGGTCAGCACCGATACCGCTTCTGACACCGGATACGACTTCTCCTACTGCACCGGCATCAAGACCGGCGATGCGGACGAAGGTACCGAAGGGAACATTATTATCAACGGCGGAGACCTCACCGTCACCTGTCCCGCTTCCAATGCCGGCGGCCGTTGCCTGTCGAGCGACTACGACGTGGTCTTTAACGGCGGCCACACCCTGCTCACCACCGCCGGCACCGGTATGGCTGTAGGCGGCACAGGCACCAGCGCGGTGGACGGCTACGCCAGCACCTGCATCAGCACCGACCGCGACATCATCATCAACGGCGGCCATATCGATGCACGCAGTACCGGCAAGGGCGGACGCGGATTGAAGGCCGACGGCCGACTCGTCGTGGGTACGGTGGGTGCCGATGACGAACTGATTTATCTCTATGTACAAACCAGCGGAGCCCCCATCAATGCTGTCAGCGGCGGTGGCGGCGGTCCTTGGGGCGGAGGAAGCTCAACCGACTATTTCAAAGGTCTGCCCAAGTGCATCAAGATAGAGGGCAATATCTACTTCAACAGCGGCCATGTGGGTGCCTACTGCGCCCAAACCAGTGGCGACCCCAACGGTGAGGCCATTGAGAGCAAGGACAGCCTGTTTGTGAACGGCGGAGTCATCGAGGCCAACGCCTATGACGACGCCCTCAACGCCGCCAGCTACCTTGAAATCAACGGCGGCAAGTTGTGGTGCTATTCGCGTGGCAACGACGCTGTCGATTGCAACGGCAACACCAATATCCACGGCGGTCTCATCATCGTCAAAGGACAGGAGGTGGGTCTCGATGCCGCTACCGATGCCGGTGGCCACTTTTTCATCGACGGCGGTATCATCATCTCGCTGGCGGGCAATATGGGCGCTTGGGACAGGCCCAACGTCATGGGTTCGCAGAAATACCTGCAAATTAACAACAACGCCTCCAACGGCCTCACGGTGAAGAACAGCGCAGGCGACGTGATGCTGATGTTCAAGAGCACCACGCCCAGCGGCAACGGTTTCATCGAGAACTATACCGACCCGGGTGCCAAACCTCCTCCGGGACCTGGCGGTGGCGGCAGCAACGGAATGGTGTTCTCCTGCCCGGAACTGACCAGCGGCACTTACCAGTACTGGACCTCCTCAACCTTCAACGGAGGCACCAGCTGGCACGGTTTCTATATCGGCGCCACTTCCACCACCTCGGGCAATTCGCAAAACGCCACCGCCCAATAACAAACCAAATCAAACCAACGTTGAAAAGACAATGACCAACGAGCAATTGAAGCAGGAAATCCTGCGACTGAAGAAAGAGAAGAACGCCGTCATCCTGGGGCACTACTACCAGCGGCACGAGATACAGGAACTTTCCGACTATGTGGGCGACAGCCTCGCATTGGCGCAGAAAGCCCAGGAGGCTACCGCAGACATCATCGTCTTCTGCGGTGTGCACTTCATGGCTGAGACGGCCAAAATCCTCAATCCAAAGCGGAAAGTGCTGCTGCCCGATATGGAAGCTTCCTGCTCGTTGGCCGAGAGCTGCAAAGCCGATGAATTCGCCGCCTTCAAGGCTCAGCATCCCGACCACATGGTCATCAGTTATGTCAATTGCTCGGCCGAAATCAAGGCCCTCAGCGACCTGATCTGCACCAGCGGCAACGCCGAGAAACTGGTGCGCTCGCTGCCCGAGGAGCAGAAGATTATCTTCGCCCCCGACAAGAATTTGGGTGGCTACATCAATCAGGTGACCGGCCGGCAGATGGTGCTGTGGAACGGTGTCTGCACGGTGCACGACGCCATGCAGGCAGAGGCGGTGTTGCAGCTGAAAGCGGAGCATCCCAATGCCCCCGTCATCGCTCATCCCGAGTGCAACCCCGCGTTACTGAAGGTGGCCGACTTTGTGGGCAGCACGAAGGCGATGCTTAACTACATCAAGGCATCCGACGCCAAGAAGTTCATCGTGGCCACCGAGACGGGCATCCTCTACGAGATGAAACGGGAGAACCCCGACAAGGAATTCGTCACATTGAGAGATAACAAGAGTTGTGCCTGTGACGACTGCGCCTACATGAAACTCAACACGCTGGAGAAGCTTTACAAATGCCTGCGTGACGAGCAGCCCGAGATACTGATGTCGGACGAGATGATAGAGGCCGCCAAACGTCCTATCGTGCGGATGCTCGACATGTCGAAACAGCTGGGGATAATCAAATAAAAGAGGGTTATCCTATCAGTTTTTCTATCTGCTTCTCGGAGGTTCCGGGAAGCAGTTTTTTAAACTGTTTTTTCAGCCGGCGATAGCTTTCCTCGGGGCTGTGGTCGCAGCGGCAGGCTTCGTGTCCGAAGAGGCGTTCCGGTACGTTGAGCAGCGCCCATCCCCATCCGTAGCGGTTGCCGTGCTTGTCCTGAGGATAGACGAAGTCCTCGGTGACCACCCGGCAGGCCGTCTGCAGGCGCGTCACATAGCCGTCGAATCGGCTTCGCATCTTGGCTCCGTCGAATCCGCAGGCAGCACGCAGTTCACGGGTAATCATACTTCCGTTCACCTGTAATACCGACAGGATGGCCCCTTCCACCGAATCGTCGTCGGGCAGGGGATGACGGCTGCGGCGCCAGTTGCAGAAGTCGGGCCACCACTCCATGGTGACGAAGCCTGCTTTGCCGTCGAAGAACTTGCCGTAGGCGAAGTGTCCTTCGGTGACGATAGGCCCTTTCCAATCCCACAGCGGCCAATCCCAGCTGCCGTCGTCCAACAGTTTGTAACGGCATTCGGGGGCTATCATCTCGTCGGCCGAAAAGCCGGGCACGGTGCCGGCAAGCAGCGGCAGAAAGCCCATCTGTTCGATGGCCTCCATCAGTTCGGGACAGTCGTGTATCTTTTTCTTCATGGTCGGTAATCGGATTGCAAAAATACACAAAAACTCCGAAGTGTGAAAAAATAAATGTATCTTTGCATCCCGAAAACAAGACCGCCATGATAGGACAACCCCAAGTATATGAGACTTTGGAGCGGATGCAGATACCTTTCGACTACTATGAGCATCCCGAAGCTCCCACCATCGAGATTGCCGCCCAGTTCTACCGCGGCGAGGGCACCACGCTCTGCAAAAACCTTTTCTTCCGCAACCACAAGGGCAACCGGCATTATCTGGTCATCATGGACAGCCGCTTCCCCATGGACATCCACGACATGGAACACCGCCTGCATCAGGGCAAGCTCTCCTTCGCTAGCCCTGAGCGGATGATGCGATACCTCGGTGTGAAGCCCGGCAGCGTGTCGCTGTTTACACTTGTAAACGACGCCAACCACGAGGTGACGCTGTTCGTCGATAGAAACCTCCTGAACGCCGAAAAAGTGAGCTTCCACCCCAACGACAACCACGCCTCGTTGGTGATAACCCGCGACGATATGTTGAAGTTCATCGAGGAAACCGGCAACCCCTACGAAATTGTTGATTTATACAATCCCAATTGTTGATAACGTGGTAAAATCAATGTTTCACGTGAAACAAAACAGAAGAGGGCTGGAACAATTCCAGCCCTTCTTTTTTTACATCGTCTGTGGGGAGAGAAATCAGTCTTTGATGATGACCGAGGTATTGCCGGTGACCTTGGCTGCATCGCCGCCACCATATACGTTACCATTCACGTGGGCCGTGCCGCTGAGGGTCACTTGCGGGTTGCCGGTGACAATGGCCGTGTTACCCTTTCCGCCACCGAAGATATTGGTCACCTCGCCGCCCGTCATATTCACTACGGGGAAGTTGGCATTGGGACTGTAGGCAGCGGCTTCGCCGCCGCCATAGACGTTGCCGTTCACCTTGCCGCCACTCACGGTGACGGTGATCTTGCCATTCACCTCGGCTCCTTCACCGAGGGCTCCGCCGAAGAGGTTGCCGTTGATGAGGGCTTTGTTCAGCGTGACGGTGGTGCTGTTGGTGTTGTTGGTGTTGACATCGCCGAGAGCCGAGCCTCCGTAGATGTTGCCGTAAATGGTAGCGCTGTCGGTGGCATCGGCTTTCCCAAGGGTGACGGTTACATCGGAGCCCACTGAGGTGCCAGCACCGTATCCGCCACCATGTACGTTGCCGGTGTGCTCGGCATCGACACCCACCTGGCCGCCGTTGATAGTGATATTGACCGTCTGGTGTATCTTGCCGGCGTTGCCGGTGCCTTCAAAGTGACCGCCATAGATGCCTTCCTTCACCGTGCCGCCGTATTGGCGTATGTCGGTGGTCTGGGTCATCCAGGTGTTGTTGGTGGAGGTGGGGGTGCTGGCACCGCCGAACACCTTGCCCGTCGTGCCGCCGGTGATGTAGATGTGGCTGTTCTGTGCCACGCCGATATAGCCGCCGCCATAGACACCCTGCTCCACCTGCGACTGGTCGGCCACCACGGCATAGGTCTTGTACGACGAGCCGCAGTAGTTACGGTTCGGTTGGGCTTGTGTGGCGGGGGTGCCGCGTCCGGAGGCAAAGAGGTTGCCGCCTTCGACACCGCCCACCAGGCCCCATGCATTGTTGTAAACACCATCCTTACGGTGTGACCGCAGTTCGGCGGTGCCACCGAGGTAGATATAGGTGTTGCCTTCGTTTTCTCCTGCCGCGTTATCGACGTCGGTTCCGTTGCAGGCACCGGCTATCCAGCCGTTGATCTCGCCGCCGGTGATGACCTGCTTGGTGGTGGCGTTGGTCATAGACGACGAGGCGGTGCCATAGATGGCTCCTTTCACCCATCCGCCCTTCATGCGGAAATGATAGCATACGTCGAAGCCCGCACCGGTGTTGCGGTAGCCGCCGCCGTTGATGCTGTTCAGTTCGCCGCCCTCCACCAGCACGCGGTTCACGCCGCCATAGTTGCCGCCACGGGTACGTCCACAATAGAACGACATCAGCCTCTGCCAGCGGTAGGTGGTGTTGTTCACGCCGGCATTCAAGTTGGTGTAGGTGCGGTTGGTGCCATTGATATCGGGGGCTGAGTAGGTGCCTGCGTTGTCGGTGTTGCCGCCTATGCCCAAGCCGAAGCCGTCGGCATCGTTGGCTGCCGTCGTGGAGTAGAGGCTGTAGTCGGCCGAATAGCCGTAGTAGCCGCTCTTGATGGTGATGTCCATCCACTCGTCGCGGTTGTCGTTGCTGCCCTTGGCGGCACCGCTGCCGTTGAAAGAGACGTAGTTGATGACGCGCAGCTTGCGGTGGGAAGAGTTGTCGGCATATTGGTCGTTGCTCGTCAGCCCGTCGTTGGTGGCGCGGTCATAGTCGTTTCCGAACACTATGAGGCCGTAGTTGGCGTTGTCGGCGCTGCCGCCGCTCATCGGGTTGATAAAGTTGTAGGTGCCGCTCTCGATGCGTATCTTCACCTGTCCGGTATTTCCTAAGACTCTACGAACATTTCCTGTGCAGCCGCGACCCACAATCAGCCAGCCGGTGTTGGCTGTGAAGTCGCTGCCGCCGGTGCCGAGGTTGATATTCTCTATCTTGAGGTCGTTGGCGCTGCCGGTGACGGTGCTCAGTCGGGCTCCTGTGGCTCCAGTGCCATCGGGATAGCATCCCATGACTGTGGCATTACGGGTCATTCCGGTGACGGTACGGTCGTTGCCGCTCACCACGATGAAGTTTGTCTCGTAGGTGCCTGCATTGGGAAGTCCATTGTCGCCAGTGACATTAGCGTTGACGGCCACTACAGTTGCCGCTGTCCAGGTGGCCTCAAAAACCACAGCGCCATTGCCGCTATTCCCGGCGGGAAGATTCACAAAGTTGATTTTCTCCTCAAGTGTCAGCACGTCGTTGTTGTTGTGCCCATTGATATATTCTCCGCCGCTGACGATTTTCCAGCCAGCGAAACCCCAGAAACCGTTGGTTCCAGTGGTATTATTAGTTCTAGGACGTTTGAGGAAAGGATTGGGGATGACCTTGTAGGCATAGTTGCCCGTGAGCCAGCGCCCTTCGTCCTGGCCCCAAGCCAACTTCTCGATGGTCTTGTAATATACAAATTCGTTTTGTGCTTCGGTAGCTGATACCGCAACAGCCGAAGCGCCAGTTACGCTGCCTCCGCGGTAAGTGATTTTCACGTTGCGTGGGTCGGGCGAGCGCAGCTGGTCGGGATAGTCGCCGTCGGGCTTGTCGCTATAGTAGGTCCAGGTGTGGTCCTCGCGGTCATCGAGTACCACTATGTTGCCGCTGACGCCTGTTGCCACATATTCGGCGGAGGCCATAGCAGAGTTGTCGTAGTCGCTCTTGGTAGCTATAGCTTTGATGATCTGTCCCTGGGAGAGTGTCAGCGTGGTGAATGCAGGCGACGAGCCTGTGGGGTCGGCAGGATTGTCGCCGTAGGTGTAGCGTATGGTGGCGCCCTCGGTGACGCAGGTGATGGACACCACGCCAGTCTTGCTCACAGTTATTACAGGTGTCTCGCAGGAGGGCTGGCTATAGATGGCATTTGCCTGCTCGGAGCTGTTGCCGTTGCGGATGGCTATTGCCTTGACTGTGACAGGGAACGTGAGGCTGGCGATATTGATGGGTCCGCTGTAAACCGTGCTCGACGACGAGGGCGTAGTGCCGTCGGTAGTGTAGTAGATGGTGGCGCCGGTGGTGGCGGTCGCCAGCGTGACGCTGTTGCCGCTGCGGGTGATGGTGGGAGCAGCCACCGTGGTGCCTTGCAGGAGGATAGTTTTAGAGACTGTCTTGGTGGTAACACCGGAAGTAACAGTGCAATTCAGCGTCATCTCTAAGTCGTTGGTGGGCAGGTGGTCAACGGTGATTCGACCTGTCGAGGCGTTCACCGAAGCATATTCACCTCCGCCGGTCAGGCTCCAAGTATATCCTGTTGTTGCCTCTGAACTAGGTTGGGTTGTAGAGGCTGAATTGGCAGCGTTGGTGGAGTAGTATGTTCGACTATTAAACTCGTACTTGGTACATGCGTTAAAAAAAGTAGCATTGGTGTGGGAGTAATTGGTAGATGTATTGATATTGTCGTCACCTGAAATGGTAAAGTCCGAAAAACTTGCAAGTACTCCCTGTGTGCTTACCACATAAGCGGTGGCACGGTTGCCGTTATTTGACAAGCGCCAGTTATTGCCATTCAAATTAAGAAACCTGTTTTGTCCAACCTGTTTCAATTCGTTGTTTGCGTTAATTTCAAAATTGGTAGATTGTGTTGTAGAGAATGCCAAACCAGCATTGTAACGTATATAGTTGTTGTTAGCATTTCTGAAGGTACTCCCCGACGAACCGGTATAGATGCTGGCATTAGGCACGAAGTCGGTTGTGGAAGCTGTTGTTTGGCCAAGAAATCTGTCACCGTTCATAAACACATAATTAGTCTGTGCTTTACCCGGCAGGGTGGCGAAGATCATCATTCCCAGGGTCACACCCCAAAGAAGAAAACTTTTCAAACGATAGGTTTTCATGTATATTTTATTATAAATCATCTCTTTTAAATTTTGCAAAAATACGATAATTCATAAAAACATGTGTTTTTTACGTTAAAAAGTCACTTTTTTGCGTGTAAAAGTAATTTTTTGACCGCTTTTGCGTTATCCTCAGCATGAAAACAAACACCCCTTCCGAAGGCAAACTCCCTTTCGTGAAAGACCTTTCGCCCGGTGCATTGTGGATTGGTGAGGATTTTACGCTGATCGACAATTTCAGCGTGCCTGACTTTATGTTTGAACCGTTCCGTACCCACTACACCATCGCTGTTTTTGTTTTCGAGGGGGAGTACGACGTCTCCGTCAACATGCGTCGCTATCACGTCCAGGCCCCTTGCCTGCTGCAGTTGCTGAGCGACGAGACTGTGCAGTACCACTCCACGACTGTGCAGCCCAAGGCCGTGTGCCTCGTTTTGTCGCGTCGCGCCACCGAAGGTCTTATCCCCGACCGCAACGACATGATTGTCTTCTACCAGTCGGTGCTCGAGCATCCCATGGTGCCGTTTGTCGCCGACTATATGCCCACGGTGGAACTTTATATCGCGTCGTTGCGCGAAGTGCTCCGCCACGGCGACAACCCCAACCGTCTCGGGGCCGTACAGAATCTGACGCGTGCCTTCTTCCTCAGCATGCCGCAGCTGAAGAAAGCAGGCCATGTGCCCCAAAGCCACCGTGATGAACTGATGTTCAACTTCCTGCAGGAGTTGCGGCAGCATTTCCGTGCCGAGCGCGCCATTGCCTTCTATGCCGACCGCCTTTGCCTTTCGCCCAAGCACCTGTCGAAGGTGGTGAAGCAGGCGAGCGGGCGCACGGTGCACGACTGGATCGACGAGTATGTGACTACCGAGGCCAAGGCGCTGCTGCGCAGCACCGACATGACCGTCAGCCAGGTGGCCGACGCGCTCGGCTTCGCCTCGCAGCCCTTGTTCACCAAGTTCTTCTGCCGCGCCACCGGGCTCAACCCCTCGAAGGTGCGCCGTCGTGAGTAGGCAATGGTCGGTTATCCACACCGTCCCGCCTCCGGTTCCGCACCGTTCCACCTCCGTCCGTCAACGGAGGTGAGACGGAGTTAAGACGGAGGTGAGACGGAGGTGAGACGGAGTTGATGCTGAAGCAAAGGGGGGTGAAAAAAGAAAAAAAAGCCGTGTGAAGATTTTTTCGTAATTTTGCACCTGCAATGAAAAAACAGGAATATACCGTTACCGAGCCTAAAGAGTTGCTCGAGTTCTTGATAGAAAAGATGCCTGACAGCAGCCGCACGCGGGTGAAGGAGCTGCTGGCGCACAATGTCTATGTCGATGGGCGCCGCACGTCGCAGTTCAACTACCCGCTGCAACGGGGTATGAAGGTTTCCATCGAGAAGGCTTCGTTCCAGGACCGCCTGCGTCCGCGCGACCTCGACATCGTCTTCGAAGACCAGCACCTGCTGGTGGTGAACAAGCACGAGGGCTTGCTGAGCTACAGCAAGTTCCCCAACGACAAGACTGTCATCACGGTGCTCAACCAGTATCTGGCCGCCACGCACCAGAAATGCCACGCCCACATCGTGCACCGTCTCGACCGCGACACCAGCGGCCTAATGGTGGTCAGCAAGAGCAAGGAGGTGAGCCAGAAATTCGAGGAGGACTGGAAGGGCATGGTGTTCGACCGGCGCTATGTGGCGGTGGCCTGGGGCCATATCGAGCCGAAGAGAGGCGAGGTGAAGAGTTGGTTCACCGACGGCGAGTACTGTGTGCTGTCGTCGCCCACGGACAATGGAGGCAAGCTGGCGGTGACGCACTACGAGGTGAAGCAGACCTCGCGCCGCTACTCGCTGGTGGAGCTGAAACTGGACACCGGCCGGAGAAATCAGATTCGGGTGCATATGCGCGACTTGCAGCATCCGGTGGTGCACGACCCGATGTACGGCTACAAGGAAGATGTGTCGCCCATCAATCGGCTGGCGCTGCACGCTTTCAGGCTCTGCTTCCAGCACCCGGTGACGGGCAAGAGGCTGAAGTTCGAGACCCCTGTTCCGGTCTCGTTCCAGAAATTGATGGAGCTTTAAAGGGTTTCCTTCAGATCGACAAGGAAACGGCGGACCTCGGTGAGGCGGTTGATGACTTCCTGACGCGGGTCTTCGAGGGGGCGTGTGCGCATCTGCTCACGGGCACCCTCGAGGGTGTAGCCGCATTGGCGTGTGAGGTACTGGATGCGGCGCAGGAGGTCGATGTCGTGTTCGGTGTAGGAGCGCACTCCACGACGGTTTTTGACAGGCCTGAGGCTGTCGAATTCGCTTTCCCAGAAGCGGAGCACGGAAGGGGCCTCGCCGAGCATGGTGGCGACTTCGCCGATGCTGTAGTACAGTTTCTTGTTTTCCATGACGGTCAATAGGAATAATAACTCTTGTTTTCGAGGTAGCTCTGGCGTTTCTCATACTTGATGTCGCGCAGGGCGTCGGCCTTGATGTTGATTTGGAAGAACCAGCTCTTGTAGTAGCCGAAGGGAACCCAGGAGAAACGCATCTCCCAGCAGTGGAGGTCGCGATAGACATCGACTGTGGTGTAGGACATGCCCTTGTTGCTGATGTCGTAGCCGGTGGACATGGCGAGACGCCAGTTTTTGGTGAGGCTGACGTTGGCCGAGAGGGTGATGCTCTGGATGGTCTGGTTCTTGAAGTTCATCTCGCGGGCCACATAGCGATCCACAGAGCTGAAGGTGTAGCTGATGCTGACGTTCCAGGGGACGCTGAAATCGACGTAGCTGCCCATGAGGAGGGCGGCGTTGTAGTTGTGCGGCGTCTGGATGAGGGTGGCCACGGGATGCCCTTCGTTCTTGCTGTCCTTGTCGCCGCTGAAGGTCTTGTTGTTGATGCTGTAGGAGAGCTGGGTGCTCCAGGTGGCGTTGTCCATCCGGAAGAGACGGTGCTCCTCGTTGAAGAGGAGCTTGTCGTGGATAAGGCCGAGGCTGTCGATGACATAGGGGCTGAAAGAACCGGAGTAGTTGAGCGTGAGGGCGCGGAAAAGGGTGGTTCGTCCGGTGACAGAGAGGTTGGAGAACCGCAGCGAGTCTTTGGCGAGGTCGTAACTCATGGACAGGTTGAGGTTGTCGATGAGCGTCACTTTGTGCATCTCGGCTGCGGTGTCGAAGGGGTTCTGGACCTTGATCTCGAGGTTGTTTCCGATACTGGCCCGGATATTGCCGCTTTTGCCGTCGGGAGGACCGCCGTAGAGGCTCTGGGCGAAGATGGAGTAGCGGTGCACATAACCGGTGGTGTCGGTATATTGGCGCCACCAGCCGTAACGTTCATTGCCGAAGTCGGGGTGGTAGGTGAAGCCGAGGGAGGGGTTGATGACGTGACGGAGAGCCTTGAGGGGACCGTATTTGAACTGGAACATGCCGTAGATGCGGGTGGAGAGGGTGGAGGAGACGTTGAAGTCGCGGTTGGGGCGGAACCCGAAGAGGGTGTCGGTGGTGAGGATGCCTGTCTGGTCGTCGTAGTTGTGCTCGATGGTGGTCCAATGCCAGCGCTCGTTGTAGTTGAAGGAGTTGGTCCAGTTGAAGAACTTGAGGACTTTGAGGGTGGAGGAGAGGGGGATGCTGTGCTTGATGCCGTATTGCATTAGGTTGAGGGTGGAGGGTTTGAAGAGGTCGGTGTCCTGGGTGGTGAGGTTGTTCTCGGCGTTCATCACGTAGGAGAGTGAGATGTTCTCGTACCAGCGGTAGGCGCCGGACGGGATGCGCCGGCGCAAGGGGTAGATGGTGATGGAGCTGAGGGATATGGAGGGGAGTTTGATGTTCATCACGCCGGTTTGGGCGTTGAAGGACTCGCGAGCCGAAGCCGAGAGGTTGAGGTAGGTGCCTATCTTGGTGCTGTAGTTGATGGAGGAGGTGGTGGTGGAGTTGAAGTAGTCGTTGCGGTTGGTGGTGTTCTTGTTGTAGTTTCGGCTTTGCAGATTGACGTTGGCCGAGAAGCGGCTGTAGGGGTTGGCTTTGGGGTCTTGGTCGTGTTGCCAGGTGATTTTAAAGTCGTTGAAGGAGTTGAAGGTGTTGGTGTCGCCGCGGATACCCTCGAAGGTCTGCCCCATGCGGGCTTCGGCCATGCCTTTGTATTTGTAACGCTTGTAGTAGTTGGTCTTGCCATCGATGGCCCAGCTGAGGTTGGTGTAGAGCTCGCCGGTGAGGGCCAGGTCGAGATTGTCGTTGATGGCGAAATAGTAGCCGCCGTCGCGGAGATAGTAGCCTCGGTAGTTCATCCAGCCGTAGGAGGGGATGAGGATACCGCTCTGGCGGGTTTTATTGAGGGGGAAGAAGGCGAAGGGGAGTGCCACCGGCGTGGGCACGTTCTCGACGGTGAGCCAGGCGGGGCCGGTGACAATCTTGTCGTTGGTGATGAGCTTGGACTTGGTGAAGTTGATGGCGAAGTGGGGGTCGGAGTAGTTGCAGGTGGTGTAGCTGCCCCCGCTGAGGTACATGATGGAGTCGTTGATTTTCTTCACCTTGTTGCCGTGCAGGTAGCCGTCGCCCTCCTGGGTGATGACCCCCTGGATGATGCCTTTCTGGGTGTTGTAGTTGAAGGTGATGGTGTCGGCGTGGTATTCGGCGTCATCCTGCTTGAAGTAGGGGCGTCCCTGCAGGTTGCCGGCGGTGTCGTAGGTGCCGTGGGCGAAAAGGGTCTGACGGTTGAAATCGACCTGCACCTGGTCGGCCTCGAGGAGCATCTTGCCGTAGTCGATGCTGCCTTCGGTGTAGAGGAAAGCGCGGCGGGAGTCGAGGTTCATGGCCACCGAGTCGAGGGCTTTGTACTTGATTACCTCTTGGATGGCGTTCTGGGAGAGGGGCGCCAGGGTGTCGATATCGGCCTGGGCGGAGGCCGAAGACAATATCCCCGCCACCGTAATCAACAGCGGCAGAAACGCTTTCGCCATGTACCTCCTCAAACCCTCCAAATTATTTAATTTTCAATATTCAAAAAATGTTTGTATCTTTGCAAATCAGTTTGCAAAGATAAAACTATTTGTGCAAACTGAAAAACAAATTTTTATTGTTTTGGATATGAAACGATTATTTGTCTTGTTTATTGTACTGGCGCTGCCGTGCGGAGCCGTTTTTTCGCAAAAAAAGGATACCTATCACGTGCGCACCGTAGTGATAGATCCCGGTCACGGTGGAGCGAAGCCCGGCGCCCAGGGTTCACGGTCGTGGGAAAAGGACATTACGCTGTCTGTGGCCAAGAAATTCGGCCAGCTCATCAAGGACAACTATCCCGACGTGAAGCTCATCTACACCCGCACCACCGACGTGGATATCTCGCTGGCCGAGCGTGCCCGCATCGCCAACCGCAACAAGGCCGACCTCTTCATCTCCATCCACGCCAACTCGCATCCTACCAGCGCCCCCACCGGCGTGGAGACCTTCGTCATGGGTCTCTCGGAGAGCAAGGCCAACCTGGAAGTGGCCAAGAAGGAGAATGCCGATATCCTGCTCGAGGCCGACTACCAGAACAACGCCGACTACAGCGGCTTCGACCCCAATGCGCCGGAGACCTACGTGATGCTGGCCATGTTCCAGAACGCCTTCATCGACAAGAGCCTCAACTTCGCACAAGCCATCCAGAACCAGTACAAGCAGAACCTCAAGACCATCAACCGCGGCGTGAAGCAGGCCGAGCTCTATGTGCTCTACAAGACCACCTGCCCGTCGGTGCTGACGGAGATCGGCTTCATCAGCAACCCCGCCGAGGAGGCCTTTATGCTCAGCGACGAAGGGCAGGCGAAAATCGCCGTGAGCCTTTTCCGCGCCTTCATGAACTACAAGTCGTCCGAGGAGGGCATCGCCAAGCTGACCAATCCCGTCATCAACCTGAAAGGCTACGGCGAGCAGCCGAAAGCCGTCGAAACCCCGAAGGAGGAACCCAAGGCGGAGCCTGTGAAGGAAGAACCCAAGGCGGAACCCGTGAAGGAGGAACCCAAGGTGGAGCCTGTGAAGGAAGAACCCAAGGCGGAGGCGCCGGCTCCCGAGCCTGTCCCCGAGAAAGCGCCCGACGCAGTGAAGGTGGCCGAAGTGACGACTCCCGTCGCGCCTGCCGAGAAGAAACCCACTCCGGCGGTCGAACTGCCCGCCGTCCAGCAGCCGGCACCCGCTCCGCAGCCCGAAACCAAGCCCGCAGCTAAACCTGAGGCCAAACCCGAAGTGAAACCGCAACCCAAACCGGAGGTCAAACCTGAACCCAAGCCGCAGGTCAAACCCCAAGCCAAGCCCGAGGTCAAACCGGCCACCCAGCCGAGAGCCATCGGGACAGGGGTGATCTACCGCGTCCAGTTCAGCTCCTCCACCCGCCAGTTCAAGGCCGGCGACCCCGAGTTGCAGGGCATCAAGGACATCCACTCCATCCAGAACGGCAAGTACTACGTCTATTCCGCCGGCGACTACCGCACCTTGCAGGAAGCCCGCCAGCGTTGCAAGAAAATCAAGGAGAGCACCACCTTCCGCGACGCCTTCGTCATCGCCATCTATCGCGGCGAACGCATCTCGCTCGAAAAGGCAGCCCAGATAGAAAGTCAAACGAAGAAGAATTAAAAGTCAAATTGATGCCGGAGGCATGTCCCACGCCGAAGGCGTAATAACACCGTATGAAATGCGGTGAAGAAGAAATGATAGAAATCAAAGACATATCCAAACTCTACGGCGAGCAGCGAGCCGTCGATCACGTCAGTTTCACCGTGCAGCAGGGCGAGATTGTGGGCCTTCTGGGGCCCAACGGCGCCGGCAAATCCACCCTGATGAAGATCCTCACCTGCTTCCTCCCGCCCACCGAGGGAGAAGCCACCGTCTGCGGACACAGCATCTATGACGACACCCTCGCCGTGCGCCGCTGCATCGGCTACCTCCCCGAGCACAACCCGCTCTATCTCGAGATGTATGTCCGCGAATACCTGCGCTTCGTTGCAGGACTCAGCGGCGTGAAGGACATCCGCCGGCGGGCCGACGAAATGATCGAACTCACCGGCCTGCAGCCCGAAGCCAACAAGCGCATCGGCCAGCTCTCCAAAGGCTACCGTCAGCGTGTCGGCCTCGCCCAGGCGCGTATCCACGACCCCCAGGTGCTCATCCTCGACGAGCCCCCCACCGGCCTCGACCCCAACCAGCTGGAGTTCATCCGCAACGTCATCCGCCGCAG
>JAGCYV010000049.1 GCA_017960605.1 Bacteroidales bacterium
ATGGAAGAGGTCAAGAAGGAGATGCTCCTCAACGTCGAGCTCCAGGGCAAGCACCGCAACCGTCGCACCGGTTCGGGCGGCATGCTCCTCGGCAAGGTGGAGAAGATCGGCGACGCCCTGAAGGGCAAGATCGACCTCAAGGAGGGCGACCGCATCGCCACCCTCGTCAGCCTCAGCCTCACTCCTCTCCGCATCGACGAGATCCTCGAAATCCGTCCCGATGTGGATCAGGTCGATATCAAAGGCAAGGCCATCCTCTTCGAGAGCGGCATCTACGCCAAGATCCCGACCGATATGCCCGAGAAGCTCGCCCTCTCCGCCCTCGACGTGGCCGGCGCTCCCGCCCAGACAGCCAAACTCTGCCAGTATGGCCAGACCGTCGTCATCCTTGGCGCCGGCGGCAAGAGCGGCATGCTCTGCGCCTATGAGGCCAAGAAGCGCGTCGGTGTCACCGGCAAGGTGATCGGCATCGCCAACAGCCCCAAGAGCACCCAGCGCATCAAGGACCTCGGCTTCTGCGACATCGTGGAGAGCGCTGCCGGCATGACCCCCGTCCAGGTCTATGAGCTCATCGAGCGCCTCACCAATGGCAAGATGGCCGACGTCACCATCAACTGCGTCAATGTGCCCGACCAGGAGATGACCGCTGTGCTCTGCACCAAGGACGACGGTATCGTCTATTTCTTCTCCATGGCCACCAGCTTCACCAAGGCTTCCCTCGGTGCCGAAGGCATCGGAGCCGACGTGAACATGATCATGGGTAACGGCTACACCAAAGGCCACGCCGAGTTCACCCTCCAGGAGCTCCGCGAGTGCCCGAAACTCCGCAAGATCTTCGAGGAACTCTACGCCTAACCCCATAGAGTATCCCTCTAACCAACAAGGGCCTGGAACATCGTTCCCGGCCCTTGTTTATTGTTTATTTGTTGATAGCTTTAATTTTCAACTTTCAATTTTCAATTCTCAATTTTCAGGTGCCGATATACGAGGTCGGCTTTCGCCGGCCCGATGGCGGCACTGAGGTCTTCGAGGGTTTGAAGCTGTATCTGCTTGATGCTCCCGAAGCGCAGCAGCAGGTCGTGGGCGGTCTTCTCCCCGATGCCCGGGATGTCGGTCAGCGCCGTACGGAAGGTACCCTTCGACCGCTTCTCTTTGTGGAAGGTGATGGCGTAGCGGTGCACCTCGTTTTGTATCTGCTCCATCAGGTGGAACAGTGGGTCGTTGGGCTTGAGCTGCACAACGGCTATGCTGTTTTTCGATTCTCTGACTCTTCGACTTTTCGACTTTTCGACTTTTCGACTCTCTGCGAAGCAGAGTAATTCGTTGGTTCTGTGGCGGTCGTCCTTGGCCAATCCGGCGATGGGAATCTCCAGTTGCAACTGGTTGTGTATGACTTCCCAAGCCACCTTCATCTGCCCTTCGCCGCCATCGACGATGAGCAGGTCGGGCAGCGGCTCTCCGGATTCGTGCAGTCGCTTGTAGCGTCGCAGGATGACTTCGGCCATCGAGGCATAGTCGTCCGGCCCTTCCACGCTTTTGATATTGAATTTGCGGTATTGCTTGCGGTTGGGTTTGCCGTTGGTGAACCGAACCATGCCGGCCACAGGATAGGCGCCTTGGATGTTCGAGTTGTCGAAGCATTCGATCTCCATCGGCGGTCGCGGAAGGTTGAGGGCTTTCTGCAATCGGGCCAGCAACTCCCCGTTTTCGGTTTTCCGCTCTCCGTTGAGCAGCGCCTGCTGGTGTAAAAACTGCTTGCGGTAGCTTTCCACATTGCGCAGCGACAACTCGAGCAGCTTGCGACGGTCGCCGCGCGGGTCGGTCGATTGTTTGAGATATTCTTCCGGCAGGTCGGGCACCGCCATCGGCAGCACCACCTCGGTGGCGCTACTCTGGGTCTGCTCGTGCAGGGTGGGGATGACGGCGGCCAGGATCTCGGCGTCGCTCTCGTCGAGCTGCTTGCGTATCTCTTGACTCAGGCTGTAGATGACGGCGCCGTGCTTCACCCGCATGAAATTGACGTAGGCCTGCTTCTCGTCGCTCACGATGGTGGCCACATCGACATCTTTCACGTTGGTATCCACCACCGTCGAGCGGCTCTGGTATTCTTCCAGCAGGTGGATCTTGTGTTTTATGGCTTCGGCTTCCTCGAACCGCATCTCGCCGGCGAGGGCGAACATGCGGGCTTTGAGGTCGTCGAGCAGGTCGCCGAAGTCTCCTTTCAGCAGTCGGCGGATGCTTTCGATGGTGGCCAGATAGTCTTCCTTGCTCTGCAATCCCGCACAAGGGGCGCCGCACAGCCCTATCTGGTACTTCATGCAGGGTCTCGATGTCTTGAAGTCTTGAATCTTCCTGTCGCAGGTGCGGTATTGGAACAGCTGGCGTATGATGTCCTGCAGTTCCCTCAGGATGCGTCCGTTGGGATAGGGACCGAAGTATTGCCCTTTCACGTCTCTTTTCTGCCCTCCGCTGTGGCGGCGGGTGTAGAGCAGACGCGGATATTCTTCGTCGGTGATGCAGAGGTAGGGATAGCTCTTGTCGTCTTTGAGCATCGAGTTGTACCGCGGCTGGTAGCGTTTGATGAGGCTGTTCTCCAGCAGCAGCGCATCGACCTCGGTGGACACCACCGTGACCCTGATGTCGCACACCGACCGCACCAGCATCTTGATCTTGGGACTCTTGTCTTCGTAGTGCGAGAAGTAGCTGCTCACCCTCTTTTGCAGGTTGCGGGCCTTGCCCACATAAATCACCTTCCCCTCGGCATCCAGGTGCTGATACACACCGGGGTTCTCGGGGATGGTCTTCAGCCGCAGGGCGATGCGGTCGATGTGGGGGTTGATTGAGGCGTCAATCAAGGTGGCTGTAGTCTAACTTGGCTTTCTCGATTCTTACGGCTACGCTGTGGATGCCTTCCAGGTCGTATTGGCTGGTTTGCTGGCCCACCTCCATGCGGTACTGTCCTTTGCTGTTGAAGCTGAAATAGCTGCGCACACGTCCTTGGGCATAGCGGTAGCCCTCCTGCATCTCTCCGCGCCAGCGCTCTTTCTCTTTCAACGCCACGCTGGTCAGGATACGGCGTTTCTCGCCGTCGGGGCTGACGATGTTCACCGCCAGCGGGACCGTGTTGTAGCGGTAGTGCAGGGTATCTACCGCCACCGTGATGTCGATATTGTAGTAGTTGTCGATATTCGGCACATGGAACGAGAACTCTTCCATCGTGAAACGGTTCCAGATGTTGCGGTCAAACGTGTGGCTCTCGTCCAGTATATTTTTCTTTCCGCAGGAGCACAGCAAGCATACTCCCATCAAAGCAATCAGTAACTTCCTCATTTGTCTTGTCTCCTTCTCTCCTTATCTCCTTCTCTCCTTATCTCCTGTCTCCTTGCCTCCCGATAAGTCTCTCCATAATCTGTATGGCATTGGTGGCGGCACCTTTCCTGATGTTGTCGGCCACCACCCACAGGTTGAGGCTGTTGGGTTGCGAGAAGTCGCGTCTCACGCGTCCCACCCACACCTCGTCTTTGTGGTGCGACAGGATGGGCATGGGGTATTGGTTCTAGGCGGGATTGTCGTAGAGGATGACGCCCGGGGTGGCGGCAATCAGTCGGCGCACCTCCTCAAGGTCGAAGTCTTTCCTCAGTTCCACATTCACCGCCTCGCTGTGGCCGCCCACCACGGGCACCCTCACCACTGTGGCAGTGATTTGAATCGTCGGGTCGGCGAATATCTTGCGGGTCTCATCCACCAGCTTCTGCTCTTCGGTGGTGTAGCCGTCCTCCTGGAAATCGCCCCCGTGGGGGAAGAGGTTCCTGTGGATCTGATAGGGATACGCCATCTCTTCAGTGGGTAGCGGGAGGTTTCTTTCTTCCGCTTCCAACTGGCGTACGGCCTTGATACCGGTACCGGTGATGCTTTGATAAGTGGCTATCACCAGGCGTCGGATGCCGTATTCGCGTTGCAGGGCCGAGATGGCCAGCACCATCTGGATGGTGGAGCAGTTGGGGTTGGCTATGATTCTGCCACTGGTCGCTGACTGTTGGTTACGGGTCACGGAATCGATATTCACCTCCGGCACCACCAACGGTATCCGGGGGTCTTTCCTCCACGCCGAGCTGTTGTCTATCACCGTGGTGCCCGCTTCGGCGAAGAGGGGGGCATACTGCCGCGAGGCGGCCGCTCCAGCCGAGAAGATGGCGTATTGCGGACGGGCGGCGATGACATCTTCCACGCTTTGCACCGTCAGTTCCCTTCCGGCGAAGCCAATCTTCTTGCCTACCGACTTGGGCGAGGCGGCCACCATCACCTCCTCTTGCCCGAAGCCGCGCTCTTCCAGCACGGTGAGCATCTCGCGTCCCACCAGCCCGGTGGCTCCCACTACTGCAATCTTCATAGTCTTGTCAACCTATCAACCTATCAACTTATCAACCTATCAACGTACCAGCGTCACCGTTCCTTTGGCCACCCTTGTGCGGTCGGGTTCAAACACATTGGTGTAGCGCACGAAATAGACGTAGGCTCCCTGCTCGCAAGCGTTGCCGTTCATATCGCGGCCGTCCCACATGCACTCCACCTCCTCGCAGTGATACACCAGTTCGCCGCGACGGTTGTAGATGTACATCTCCATCGTGAGGGCATGTTCGCCGATGGGGCCGAACAGGTTGTTGCCCGCGGTGTTGCCGGGAGTGAAGATATTGGGTATGTAGAGGGTCTCCTTGTTGAAGGGGATCACCACCGAGGTGTCGGCGCTGCACCCGTAGGGGCTGCCGGCCGTCAGGATGATGTGGGCCTCGTCGATGTCGATCGGGGCGGTGTAATAGACCATTGTGCCCGTCTGCTCCGATCCGTCGGGGAACTTCCACAGGCTGCTGCTGCCGCCGTCCGACACATCGGTCAGCTCCACTGTCGTCTGGTCGAACGTGAAGTGGTCGATGTTCGTGTGGATACGGGGCGTCAGGGGATACAGCGTGAAGTCGAGCTGCACGATATCATAGCAGCCGAACTCATTGAGCACCATCGAGGTGTCCTCGGCCGCGGTGGCGGTGTTGCTCTGATAGTAGGTGCGGCCGTTGCCGTCGGTCCAGGTATAGGGCTTGCAGTCGGCCACGTGCTTCACCAGATGGCGCACGGTGTGGAACTTCAGATCCAGGAATACGATGCTGTCGCATTTCGGCTGCGACACCGTATCCACGCGGATGAATGAGGTCGTGCGGTAGGTCTCGTTGGTCAGCGGCCAGTAGTACTCCTCTCCGTCGCATTTATCCACCTTCACCGTGTCCATGAAGTTGGGGAACACCTTCACTAAGCAGTACGAGTTGCTGTCGCAGCCGTTGTTGTACGACAGGCTCACCTGGATGCGGATACTGTCTATCTTGTTCGGCGTCAGGCCGTCGGCGGGCAGGTTGTTCGAGTTCAGTTTGACGGAGATGTGCTTCAGCGAGTCGTCTGCCACAATCTGGCCAATATCCAGCAGGTTCAGCGGCAGGGCCACTTCCTGCCCGTTGTTGATGCGGGTCATCTGCCAGCTGACGCCCGTGGTGTCGTTCAGCGACGGGAATTCGAGCGTGAGGTCGGCCGTGGTGCCGGCGCAGATGTTCTTCTCATGGACGAGGGGGGTGTTATCCACGGGGTGCAGCGACGTGAAGTTGTCGCCGTCCATGCCGATGACGATGGTGTCACGCAGGTTGTACCACATGTCGTCGGCGTTCTGGAAGCGCAGCACAAAGCAGTACCTGGAGGTACGGGTGGGCTTGACATAGGCCAGCGTAAGGCTCTCGCACGAGGGGAAGTCCTGCATGGAAGTCGGCAGGTCTTGCTGCATCTTGACATAGTAGCCGTTGGTGTCCTCCGGGTCGTTGATGCTCAAGCGGACGGTGTCGCCGTTCTCGAAGATACGAATCCAGTAGTATTCCAGTTCGGTGAATCCCTGGGGCGTGAAGCGCCAAGCTTGCTCGTCAATTTCTTGTGCGCTGGTCATGGTGTTGGTTCCGACAGGGAAGTAGGCAGCGTGGGCACCGGGATGTACATTCCATGTAGAGGATGAGGGAATACCCTGGGTCTGTGGCTTTCCGTCGGCATTTTGAATGCCGATCAAACCCCAGTTGCACCACCCACAGTTGGTGTTGCCACGGCGGCGGCGTTTGACATGCACTTCGATGATGTTCGAGCCTTCATAGCAGATGATTTGGTAACTCTGCCGGTTATCGGTGTTGCTGCCGTTGGGATACCAAGGCAACTCGTTGTACGAGGCAATAATTTTGCGGCAGGGGTAGATGTCTTTGATGCCGTACCAGATGCCCTGATATCCGCTCATGTTTCCGCCAGGGTCAGTGTCTTGATACACACCGTAAATGGCATCACGGTAGTAACTGGCGACGTTGTAATAATGAGCCTGGTCGCTTGGGTCGCTTGACCAGGGAATGGGCGGCTTTACATCGTAGGAGCAACTTTGGTTGGCTCCAGAGGGGTCGAAGGTGATAAGTCCGTTACCGGCAGCCACGAACGAGGTCTTTTTCTGGCCGAAGAAGAAGAACGGGAAGGGATGGGCTCCGTTGGCCGTGCTTTGTGGCAACTGCTGCAGGGCACAGAACTTGTCATCCGCGTTGTTGGGTAACTGGGACCCATAGTGGAAAGTGGTGTCGGCAGGCTCGTAGGGAATCTCATCCACTGTGTATTGTCCGTTGAAGTCTCTCACAGGGATGTAGGGCATGCACGACAGGACCAACTCGCGCTGGGTGCAGGTGACGGCGGTATCCCAGCCGCGCTCGAGGTATTTCTGCTGCGGCGTGTGGTCGTGCTTCTGCTTGATTTGCACCTCGGGGCAGGGAGCCAACACTTCGGGCCACTGATACTGTCCACAGTTCCAGGCTTCGGTGGTGTCGCTGGTTCCCCATTCGGTGAACTGCGCCTGTGCGCCGGCGGCGGTCAGCAGCAGCGTGGCGGCTAAAATAAGAACATGTTGTTTATGCATAGTTGTATATTTTGTTTCTCAATTCACAATTCACTATTCGCTATTCGCTTTTCACTTTTCACTTACCTCAACAACGTCACCGATCCCTTCAACGTCCGGGTCACTGTGGGTTCGTAGTCGGTGGTGTAGCGTATGATATAGACGTAGGCTCCTGTCTGGCACGGGTCGCCCTTCAGGTCGCGTCCGTCCCACTGCCCATCCACCTCGTGGCTCCGGAACACCATCTCGCCGCGACGGTTGTATATCAGCGTCTCTTGGGTCAGCAGGTGCCGGCTCACCGAGCCGAAGGTGCCGTTGCGGTCGCTGTTGCCCGGGTTCTCGGGAGTGAAGGTGTTGGGCACCCAGATGACGTCCTTGCGGAAGGGCAGCGTGATGTAGGCCGTATCCACGCATCCGTGCTCGCTGTATTCCACCATCTTGATGGTGGCTTCGTCGTCGCTCAGCGGGATGGTGTAGTAGGTGGTCGCCGTAGTGGCGGTCTCCCCGTTGGGGAAGATCCAGGTGCGGCGCGCTCCGTTCACCGACAGGTCGGTCAGCTCCACCTCGAAGTGGTCGAGGTCGAAGTATTCCAGGCTGGAGCCGATGCGGGTCGTCATCGGGAAGATGTCCAACCACAGCTGCACCGTCGAGTCGCAGTGGGCCGCATTCTCCAAGTGCACCACATCCTCGTCTCTCGTGGCATCGTTGCTCTCGGTATAGGTGCGTCCGTTCTGCCAGGTCACAGGTTTGCAGTCGTTGATACGGTCCACGGTGAAACTGGCCGGAGCCACTTTCAGGTGCAGGTGCACCACCGAGTCGCAGTCGGCCACGCTGGTGGGCAGCGTCACCCTCGGCGACGTGGTGCTCTGGCGGTAGTCGCGTCCATCAACATCCCAGTGGTAGGTCTCTCCTTCGCAGATGGTGTCGTACAGGATGGTGTCGTAGGCCGGGAAGGTGCGCAGCAGGAAGTATTTCGTCTGCTGGCATCCGCTCACGAAGAGGGCGGTGTATTGGATCAGTATCGAGTCGATGTGGCCCGGCTGCACGTGGAGCGCGGTGTTATCGGGATAGAACAGGGCGGGGATGCGTTTCAAGCCAGCCA
Organism: Bacteroidales bacterium; assembly: GCA_017960605.1. Classification (GTDB taxonomy): domain Bacteria; phylum Bacteroidota; class Bacteroidia; order Bacteroidales; family P3; genus Colimorpha. The sequence continues at coordinate 8,049 of JAGCYV010000049.1, forward strand.
CCTCGTCTTCGTACATCTCGCCCAGCACCAGCAGGCTGTCGGGCAACTGGGTGTTGGCACCGCCGTTCAGACGGCGGATGAGTACCGTGGTGCTCACCGTGTCCTGCAACGGCGGGTATTCTATCATCAGCTTGGCTGTGGTGCCCGAGCAAATCACCATCGAGGTGTCGGACGGAGTGCCTTCGGCGGGCCGCAGGGTCATGCGGTGGGCCGTATCCATTCCGATGGTGATGGTGTCGCCGATGGTGCGCTGCACGCCGCTGGCGTCAATATAGGTGATGCGGAAGGCGTAACGCGAGGTCTCGGTCGGCGTGACCCATGCCCTTGTGAGCCTCGGGCAGTTGGGGAAATCAGGATTTGCCAAGTCCTGTTGCATCTTCTCGCAGTAGCCGTTGGGGTCGTTGGGATCTTGTGTGAGTGGGTAGTCGGGGGTGCCGTCGTCGAAGATGCGGTACCAGTTGGTGGCGGGGTATGAGTAGCCTTGCGGCGTAAAGCGGAAGGCGATGGTGTCGAGCGTCGTGTTGAATTTGTTCAACCCTTCGGGATAGAAGGCGGCCGGCGAGTTGGGGGCGATATATACCAACGGCGATGTGGGGATGGTGTCGGGCTGCTGCAGGTTGCCCGTAGCGTTCTGGATGCCCAGGATGCCCATGCCGTTCTGCCAGTTGGTGTTCACCCCGCGGCGCTTCACATGCACCTCGATGATGTTCGAGCCTTCATAGCAGACAATCTGGTAGGTGCAGCGGTTGTCGAGGTTGCGGGTGCCGGGGAAGGTGGGAATGCCGTTCCACGAGGCGATAATCTTGCGGCAGGGTTCCTCTCCCTGGATACCGTAATAGATGCCCTGGTCGCCGTGGAGGTACGCCGCCACGGGGTGGGTGTCTTCATAGATGCCATAAATGGCGTCGCGCATCTCGGCGGTGGTGCAACCCATGGCGCCGGGCACACCGGTCTTCGTGTTGGTCCACGGCAGGTTGGCCGAGAAACGCCACGGGCAGTATTTGCCCGCCGTGCTGGTGTTGAAGGTAATCAATCCGTTGGCACCCAGCACGAAGAAGTTCTTCTGTATGCCGAAGAAGTGGAAGGGAAAGGGAATCGCGGTGGCCGCTGCGGCAAAGTCGTCGTCGGTGTTCACGGGCATCTTGGTGCCGCCCGCGAAGGTGGGGTCTGGCGGGTCGAAGGGGATGGTATCCACCGTGTATTGCCCGTTGAAGTACTGCACAGGGATGTAAGGCATGCAGGAGAGTTCTATCTGGTGCTCGATGCAGGTCACCACGGTGTCCCATCCGTTCACCCTGTACTGCTTCAGTGGCGTGTGGTTGTGCTTTTGCATGATCTGCACCTCGGGGCAGGGCGACTGTACCAACGGCCACTGATAGACGCCGCAATCCATCGGCTCGCTCGGGTCGCTCGGACCGCAGGGTGACTGAGCCTCTACGCGCGTGTGCCCGATACCTATAAAAAGGAAGGTTAAACCTAGTATGCTGACTATGTGTCGGATAGTGGTCATCTCGATGTAGGTTTTATCCTGCAAAGATACGATTTTTATCCTAATAGAGACCCTTTTGACTCTTTTTGTTGTCAAAAAAGCAATAATTAACTTTTTTTAACAACACACTACGTCTTGATATTCAGCTCAGAATCCCCTATGACCTAGTATTGACCTAGTATTGACCTAGTATTGACTATATAATGACTATATAGTGACTATATAGTGACTCCTTTTTTTGTATGGTGTCATAAGGGTGTGAATGATTAAAGACCACGGCGGTTGAGTGCAGTGTGGAAGGCGGCAGCGTTGCGGTTGTGCTCGGCGAGCGTGGCGGCGAAGCGGTGGGTGCCGTCCATCGCGGGCGAGGCACAGAAGTAGAGATACTGGGTCTCCGGTGCATTGATGACGGCCTCGATGGAGGCTTTGGATGGCAGGCAGATGGGTGCGGGCGGCAGGCCGGTGTGGAGATAGGTGTTGAAGGGACTTTCGACAGCCAGATGTTTGTTCAGTATGCGCCGCAGGGTGAAGTCGCCGACGGCGTATTTGACGGTGGGGTCGGCCTGGAGGGGCATCCCCCGTTTCAAACGGTTGAGATAGACGCTGGCTACCAGGGGTTTCTCCTGATTGTTATTGGTCTCCTCTTCGACGATAGAAGCTAAAATAACGGTCTCTTTGTCAACGCCTGTTTTGTCGTATTCGCGCTTCATGCGCTGCATGAAGGCATCGGGGGTGACGGTCCAATAGAATTCGTAGGTGTTGGGGCGGATAAGGTAGAAACTGTCGAGGGTGACGCGGAAGTCGTTGTGCATCAGCTTCTGGTTGAGGAAGTCGTTGAGTTGTTCGGGGGTACGGAACTTGCCGATAATGAGGCGGATGGGGTCCTGCTGGCCGTTGCGGAGCTTGCGGACGAGGGCGAGGGTGCGCATGCGAGGCTCGATGAGGTAGGAGCCGGAGCGTACTTTTGATTTGAATGTTGAAAATAGAAAGTTGAAAATATGGGTGTTGAGTCCCGGGGTAATGATGTGTTGGGCGTGGAGGCTGTCGCAGAGGGCTTCGTAAGTTGTGTTTTCGGGCAGGTTGAGACGCACGGGCTCGCTGTTGACGGTACGTGTGCCGAAGAGGGAGAGGGCTCCTACAGTGACGATGATTCCTATGGCGGCTATGACAGCCAGGATGATGAGTCTCTTTTTCATAGCAGTTTCTGCATACGGATGGTGTCGATGTAGCGGCCGTCGATGTTGAGCCACTCTTTGAATCGGCCGCACTCCTCGTATCCCGCTTTGCGGAAGAGGGCGACGGAGGCGGTGTTGGTGGCGGCGATATCGGCGAAAATCGTGTGAAGTGAGAAGTGTGAAGTGTCTAGGTTTTCAAGCTCTTTCAGCATCGCCAGCGCGTAGCCTTGCCGGCGGTATTCGGTGGCGACCATGATGCCGACGGCACAGCGGTGGTTGAGTGGGTCGTAGTTGTACAGATCCACACAGCCGTAGGGCAGCGCATAGAGCCGCAGGCTGCCGGAGGATAGCGATGCTCCTTCTTCGGCTTTTAATTCTACAATAGGTATATCGGGAGTTTTAACTTTCAATTTTCAACTGATTTTTCCCCATAGCATCTTGTTCTTTGAGCGTTCGATGTGTTGTTGCAGGAGGGGATAGGCGGATAGTGTCGGGTCCTTGGCGAGGAGGTCGTGGACATAGTTGCGGGTGGCGGCCACGAGGGGTTCGTCATCGACGATGGAGGCGAGCTTGAGGTCGAGCACGCCCGACTGCTGGAGGCCTTGCATGTCTCCCGGCCCGCGCAGACGGAGGTCGGCTTCGGCAATCTGGAATCCGTCGGTGGTGCTGCACATGGTGCGGATGCGTTCGGCGGAGGTGTGGCTCAGACGGTCGCGGGTCATGAGGATGCAGTAGGACTGGTCGGCTCCGCGTCCCACGCGTCCGCGCAACTGATGGAGCTGGGCGAGGCCGAAGCGTTCGGCGTTCTCGATGACCATCACGGTGGCGTTGGGCACATCGACGCCCACCTCGATGACGGTGGTGGCCACCATGATGTGGGTCTTTCCTTGCTTGAAGCGGTCCATCTCGAAGGCTTTCTCCTCGGGACGGAGCTGTCCGTGGACCATGGAGACCTGGTACTGGGGACGTGGGAAGTAGTTCTGCACCATCTCCAGTCCGTCTTCGAGGTCGCGGAGGTCGAGCTTGGGGTTGTCGTGGATGAGGGGATAGACGAAGTAGGCCTGTCGTCCGGCATCGATTTGTTTCTTCAGGAAGCTGAAGACCAGCGGACGGCGGGGTTCGGTGCGGTGGTAGGTGAGGACGGGATGGCGTCCGGGGGGCAGTTCGTCGATGACGGAGCAGTCGAGGTCGCCATAGACGGTCATGGCCAGCGTGCGAGGGATGGGGGTGGCGGTCATCACGAGGATATGGGGCGGGATGGCCGACTTGCCCCAGAGACGGGCGCGCTGTTCGACGCCGAAGCGGTGCTGCTCGTCGATGACCACGAAGCCGAGGTCGCGGAACTGCACATCGTCTTCGATGAGGGCGTGGGTGCCGATGACAATCTGGGTCTCGCCGGCGGCGATGCATTCCTTGATGACTTTCTTGTCGGCGGGACGCACACTTCCGATGAGCAGTTCGACACGGATGTCCAATCCGTCGAGCATGCGGAGGAAGGTGTAGTAGTGCTGTGTGGCAAGGATTTCGGTGGGAGCCATGAGGCAAGCCTGGCATCCGTTGTCGAGAGCGAGGAGCATGCACATGAGTGCCACGAGGGTCTTGCCGCTGCCCACGTCGCCCTGCAGGAGTCGGTTCATTTGACGGCCGGAGCGCATGTCCTCGCGTATCTCTTTGATGACGCGTTTCTGGGCACCGGTGAGGGGGAAGGGTATCTTCTCGCGGTAGAAGAGGTTGAAGTGGTCTCCTACGGCGCTGAAGACGCGTCCGGCGGAATGCAGCTGACGCGAGGCGTGGGCGTATTGGTAGTCGAGCTGGAGGAAGAAGAGTTCCTCGAATTTGAGGCGTGTGCGGGCGGCCTCGAGTTGCTGCTGGCTTTCGGGGTAGTGGATGGCGATGAGGGCTTCGCGTCGCCCCATGAGGTGGTATTGGGAGAGCAGTTCGTCGGGGAGCGTCTCGGGCACGTTTCCGAGGCATGAGCAGAGGGTTTCGGTGAGGCGGGCGAGCGCACGGGTACCGAGGCCGTGCTGCTTCATACGGTCGGTGGTGTTATATACGGGGAGGAATTTAGTGGGTGGCACTTGTTGTGGGCTATCTGCAGACCTCTCCCCACTACTCACTTCCAGTTCGGGATGGGACATCTGCCACTGCCCGTTGAAGAGGGTGGGTTTGCCCATGACGAGGTACTGCACGTTGGGTTTCAATTTCTCGCGAACCCATTTGATGCCTTGGAACCAGACGAGTTGCAGGGTGCCTGTGGCGTCGCTGAAATCGACTGTCAGCCGCTCACGACGAGGGCCGATGCTGGCGGTCTGCATGTTGCTCACTGTGCCGCGTAGCACCACATAGCCGCTTTCTTCAGTGAGGCTGGCGACGGTGGTCATCACCGAGCGGTCGATGTGGCGGAACGGGAAGTATTCCAGCAACTGGCCGCAGGTGTGGATATCCAGTTCGGTGGCCAGCACCTTGGCTTTGGAGGGACCAACGCCTTTGAGATAGACTATGTCGTCAGTGAGAATCATGTGCCATTCTTTCTCTCTCGAGGGTGCTGCTGATGTTGATGTGTTCGGGGTCGGCCATCACCAGGAGGGTTTCGATGGAGGGGTCCTGGAGGCGGTTGACGGCGGCCACGGTCTGTTCGTATTCGAGGTCGGCGGCGGTGCGGATGCCTCGGATGATGCACAGGGCTCCCGTCTGATGGCAGAGGTCGATGGTCATTCCGCGGTAGGCGGTCACCTCCACAGAGGGGCAGTCGCTCAAGGCCTCGCGGATGCGTTGCACCCGCTCCTCGGGACTGAACATGCAGTGCTTCTCCGAATTGACTCCCACGGCCACCACGATTCGGTCGAACAGGGGCAGCACACGGCGCAGGATGGCCTCGTGGCCGACGGTGAAGGGGTCGAACGACCCGGGGAACAGAGCGGTTGCCATATCAGTGTTCAGTTAGAATTGCCAGATAAGACGGAAGAGGAGGCTGTGGTTGTGGCAGTTGTTGGTCCAGCTGTACCAACGTCCCTGCCGGTATTCGGAGAAAGTCCATTCGCGTTTGACGGGAACGACGGAATACTGCCAGCGGATGTTGAACTGGAGCCCGCGCCAGACGGTGAAGCGGGCGTCGGCCACCACGGAGATGTCGTCGTAGAGGAAGGTGTAGTCGGTGGTGTCGGGGATGAAGTACAGCGGGTTGTATTCTCCAAGGAACCGGGGTTGCTGCACCAGTCGGCCGTAATCCATGCCCACGCCCACCAGCATGCCTCCGTAGGGGTCCTGATAGTGGAAGAGGAGGGGAATGTCGATGTAGTTCAGCTGGATATCGGCTCTGTAGGGATTGACGGAACGGTTGTAGGCACCGCGTTGGGTGAAGAGCACCTCGGTGCTGACTCCCCAACGATTGCTCTCGCTGATGGAGGCCAGTGCACCTATGCCGCCTGTGAAGCCGGCCTTTCGGAAGCCTTTCAGTTCGTCGCCCTCAATCTGCGACAACGCCACACCCGAGGTGACATAGGCGTGGATGCGCTGTGCCTGAACCGAATGGAAAATGGAAGAGTGAAAAATGAAAAACAGGCTGGCGCAGACTAGCACAAGAACTTTCGTATGTTTATTGCTGACCATCATATTTTCAACTTTCAAAGTCTCTTCAGGTTGCGAATCAGGATGGCGAAGTCGGTGGCGGTACTATAATGGCGCATGTATCGCAGCATGAGGCGCTCCTGCAGGTCGCTGGCGGCATTAGGTAGCAGGGCCGAGGGGGAGAAAACCCCGCATCGGCCAGTGTAGCCCACCCAGGTCAGACGTCCTGAGAGCACCTTGAGGCAGTCGGCGAAGTAACGTCCTTTGTTTTCCTGAAACCAGAGCAGGACAGGGAAGAACAGCAACAGCAACAGGGCGCTGCCGAGGTCGAACATGCGTTTGGTGCGGCGGCAGGTGTCGGTGCTGATGGTGTCCAGGTCGGTGAGGTAGAGTTCGTCGGGCGAGAGGATGTTCTCGCTGCCGATGACGTAGTCGCCGGCAGCAGGGGCAATCTTGTAATCTACGCCGGTAGTGCGCAGCTGGGCCATAAGTTCAATGGTGTGACGGATGTCCTGTCCGCAGAACACCACCTCCTCGGCGTGTTCGATGCGGATGAGGTCCTGCAGGTGGCGTGAACTGCTGTCGCCAGTGGTGACGAGGTTCTCCGTGGGGATCCCCATTGAGGTGTAGAGGGTCCGCAGGCGTTCGGTCTGTTCGGGCGAGCCGACAGCGATAACGCTCCCGCGCTTGCGTGCATGTAGTGCGTATCCTTTGACATGGCATAGGCTCAGCACCACACGAATGATCAGTGTGCTTGCCAGCGTCCAGGCCGACCCTATCAGCAGCAGCATGCGGGAATAGCGCTGGCTTTCGTCGAGCAATGAGTAGAACGCCAGCAGGAGCAGCAATCCGATGGCCATGCCGCGCACGATGCGTCCCGTACGCACCGGTCGGTCGTAGCCGCCGTGCAGCCAACTGCTGCACATCAGAATCAATATATACAGGGGAATGACCAGTGCTGTGTATTCGGTGGGGTAGTAGTCGGGTCCTACACCTTTGAAGTGCTCCCAGACGTGTTTGAGCAGCAAGAATCCTCCATAGGCAAAAAGAAAGTCGGTCACCGGCACCGCCACACGCTGAGCGGCGCGTTTGGCCCACGCCATCGCGGCACGCAGCCAGATGGCCACATGCAGCAGGAGGGAAAACATACGGGCTCCGTGACCGGTGAAATAGCGCTTCACGAAGATGGACATCGCGTTGTAGAAGGTATAGACGTAGTTCATCGACCCCTTCTTGGTGCTCTCGCCCTTATAGTGGATGATATGGGTGGTGGGCAGGTAGTAGTTCTTCCAGCCTGCCAACTTAATGCGCCACGAGTAGTCGATGTCCTCGCCGTACATGAAGTAACTCTCGTCCAGTCCACCGTTCTTTTCATAGACTTGTCGGGAGAACATCAGGAAGGCACCGGGCAGGATTTCTATCTCGTTCACCTCGTCCTCGGGCAGGTGGCCCATATAGTAGGCCGCGATGCGCCGGTGATGGGGGAAAAGGTGGATTAGGCCGCTGATTTTATAGAATGAGGTCTCCGGGGTGGGAAATCCGCGTTTGCTCTCCGGCAGGTAGCGGCCGCTGCCATCGACCATCTTCACCGTCAGGCCTCCGCAGTCGGGATGCTGCTTCATGAAGTCGGTGCACCGCACCAGGGTGTCGCGCTCTACCACCGTGTCGGGGTTGAGCAGCAGCAGGCGCTCGCCCGTGCAACGGGCGAGCGCCTGGTTGTTGGCCCGAGCGAAGCCTATGTTCTCCTTGTTGGCGATGACGTGCACCTCGGGGAAGTCCTGCTGCACCATATCCACACTTCCATCCACCGAGTCGTTATCCACCACCCACACGTCAAGTTCCAATTCTTTCCCGTCGGTCAGCCTGCGGTCCGATTCATAGACCGACGACAGGCACTGCTTCAGGAAATACTTGACGTTGTAGTTTACTATGACTATGCTCAGAACCATTAACGCATTAACACTTTATCGCATTAACACATTAACTATTTCTTCTTCTTGGCTTTCTTCTTGCCGTTTTTGTCGATAATCTCCATCGCTTGTGCGAGGGTGAGTTTCAGCGGATCAACGCCTTTGGCCAGCCGGAAGTTCTCTCCGCGGTAGGTCAGGTAGGGTCCGAAGCGGCCGATGTTGCTCACCACGGCCTCACCGTCCTGCACACCGATTTCGTGCGGATAGACCTTCTTCAGTTCTTCCTTCTGCAACTCGGCTTCGCGCTTGCTCTTGATGATTTCGATGGCGCGTTCCAGGCTCACCTCATACGGGTCGTCGTTTTTGCCCAGCGAGTAGAACTTGCTGTTATGACGCACGTAGGGACCGAATTTGCCGATGCTCACCGTCACGTCCTTGTCCTCGAACTGGCCCAGCGAACGCGGTAGCGAGAAGAGGCTCAGGGCCTCCTCGAGGGTGATGGTCTCGATACTCTGTCCCTTCTTCATGCTGGCGAAGCGGGGCTTCTCGTCGGCGTTGGTCTCTCCAATCTGCACGAGGGTGCCGTAGCGGCCGATCTTGGCATAGACGTTCTTGCCGCTTTCGGGATCGACGCCCAGCAGGCGGCTGCCGGTGTTGCGCTGGCTGGTCTGCTGCGTCTGGCGAATGTTCTTGTGGAACGGTACGTAGAAACTGCCTATCACCTTGCGCCATTCCTTCTTGCCGGCGGCAATTTCGTCGAAGTCTTTCTCCACAGTGGCGGTGAAGTTGTAGTCCATGATGTTGTTGAAGTGCTCCATCAGGAAAGTGTTCACCACGCATCCGATGTCAGTCGGGAAGAGCTTGCCTTTCTCGCTGTAGCCCTTCTCCGTGCGTTCGGCACGTTTGATGTGGCCGTTCTTAAGGGTGAGCACCGTGCACTGGTGCGGCTCGGCCTCGCGGTCTTCCTTGATGATGTATTCACGTTTGAGGATGGTGCTGATGGTGGGAGCATAGGTGGAAGGACGGCCGATGCCGAGGTCTTCGAGCTTCTTCACGAGGCTGGCCTCGGTGTATCGCGGCGGATGCTGCGTGTAGTGCTGGGCGGCCTCGCAGACCTCCATGTTCAGCCGTGTGCCTTCGGGCAGGCGAGGCAGCAGGGTGCTGCTTTCTTTCTGTTCGTCATCGTCGGTGCTTTCCATATAGACTTTCAGGAAGCCGTCGAACTTCACCTGCTCGCCCGAGCACTGGAAGACGATGTCGCCCGAGGTGATGTCGATTTCCGTCTTCTCCAGTTCGGCGTCGGCCATCTGGCTGGCCACAGTGCGCTTCCAGATGAGTTCGTACAGCTTGCGCTGGGCGTTCTCCACATTGATGCTCTGCACTTCCATGTTGGTTGGGCGGATGGCCTCGTGGGCCTCCTGGGCGCCTTTGGTCTTGGTTTGGTAGCGACGGGTCTTCACGTAGTCGGCACCGTATTCTTTCTCGATTTCCTTCTTCGCCATGCTCAGCGCCAGCTCGCTCAGGTTCACGCTGTCGGTACGCATGTAGGTGATGTATCCGCTTTCGTACAGCTGCTGGGCCACCTGCATGGTGCGGGCTACGCTGAATCCCAACTTGCGGCTGGCCTCCTGTTGCAGGGTGCTGGTGGTGAAGGGCGGCGCGGGCGTGCGGCGCGAGGGCTTGGTTTCAATCTTGCTGATTTTGAAGTTCGCTCCGGCGAGGCTCTTCAGGAAGGCTTCGGCCTCCTTGGCGGTGGCGAAGTGCTTGTCCAGCTCGGCGTTGAGGCTCTTGTTGCCATCCACGGGACGGAACTGTGCCGTCACACGGAAATAGGGCTTGCTCTCGAAGGCCTTGATTTCCTCCTCGCGTTCCACGATGAGGCGCACCGCCACGCTCTGCACGCGGCCGGCGCTCAGGGCGGGTTTGATCTTGCTCCACAGGATGGGGCTGATTTCATAGCCCACCAGTCGGTCGAGCACGCGGCGGGCCTGCTGGGCATCGACGAGGTTCATGTCGATCTGGCGCGGGTTCTCGATGGCGTGGAGGATGGCCGTCTTGGTGATTTCGTTGAACACGATGCGCTGCGTGGTCTTGGGGTCCAGCTTCAGGGTCTCCTGCAGGTGCCATGCGATGGCTTCTCCCTCGCGGTCCTCATCGGATGCCAGCCACACCTTGTCGGCGTCCTTCACGGCTTTCTTCAGTTCGGTGACCAGCGCCTTTTTGTCGTCGCTGATCTGGTACTGAGGCTCGTAGTCCTCCTCCACGTCGATGCTCATCTCTTTCTTGGCCAGGTCGCGGATGTGGCCGTAGCTCGACTTCACGGTGTAGTCCTTGCCGAGGAATTTCTCGATCGTCTTGGCTTTGGCCGGCGACTCGACTATTACAAGATTTTTCATGGTATGATGTTTATTTGTTCTATTCGTTTTTCGACAATTTGTCACCCTGCATAACGTATATATATTTTATTTATTGTATATGTATGAAAAAATATTTTCATATCTCCTCAAGTTCTCCTCCCGTTCTCTTCCCGTTCTCCTCCCGTTTACCTCAAGTATGACTCAAGTATGCCTCAAGTATGGTTTAAGGATTCTTTTTCCGGCAACCTCTCCCCGAAACTGCAAAGCAAAGATGTTTTTCTCCAAATCTCTGTAATTGATGTAAATGCGTGAAAGTATCTTTTTTTCGTCGCGTGCGTACAATTTTTTTTTGCGTGTGACGTTATCAATAATAATTTTGACTTTATAACCCCACAGAGATGAAGATACATATCGTCCAGCATGATGTCCGCACGCTGCGTGCGGAGGAGAACCTTGAATGGATTGTGAAGGAACTGGAGACGGAGCAGTCGCGCGAGGCGCTGCTGACGGTGTTCCCGGCCGGCACGGTGTGCGGGTCGCCGCTGTTCGCCGCCGCGGGCTACACCGATGTGCAGAAGCAGGCCCAGGCGGTGTTGCAGGAACTGGTGGCCCGTTCGGAGCATCGCGCCTTCCTCGTGGGGCTGCCGTTGCAGCTGCAGGACAAAGGCCTCTGCAACGCCATCGTGTTTGTGCAGAACTGCGCCATCCGCGGGGTGGTGACGAAGAAATACCTGAGCACCGACGAGCAGAAGTATTTCGTGCGGGGCGAGGGTGTGCAGGTGATTGACTTCCACGACCAAAGGCTGGCCATCGGATTCTATGAGGACCTGAAGGAGCTGTCGAAGGGCTATGTGGAGCAGCCGGATTTGATTGTCTGCTGCGGGAGCCAGGTGTTTGACTACCGCCGTCCCTACCGCATCCGCTACCGTATGACGAAGATTGTGGAGAACCTGAACGCTGGGTTGGTATATGTGAACCGCACGGGCTGCGAGGGAAGCTTCCTCTTCGGCGGCGGCTCGCTGGCGATGAATGCCGCCGGCGGTGTGCTGTGCCAGCTGCCCTACTTCGAGGAGGCCTGCCAGACGGTCGATATGCAGCAGATTGAGACCGTGGAGGACGAGAAGCCCGAGGCGGTGGAACTGGTGTATCGCGGTTTGGTGTGCGGCTTGCACGACTACTTCCGCAAGAACGGCCTGCACGACGCAGTGCTGGGCCTGAGTGGCGGCATCGACTCGGCGCTGGTGGCCACCTTGGCGGTGGATGCCCTCGGCGCGGAGCACGTGCACGGCATCCTGATGCCGAGCCAGTACTCGACCGACCACTCGGTGGGCGACGCGGTGGAGCTGGCCAACAATCTCGGCATGTCGTATCACATCGTGCCCATCAAGCCGGTGTTCGACAGCTTGAGGGAGGCCATGAAACCTGTGTTCGACGGCCGCGAGGAGGATGTGACGGAGGAGAATATGCAGGCGCGTATCCGCGGCACCATCCTGATGAGCTACGCCAACAAGTTCGGCGCCTTGGTGCTGAACACGACCAACCGCAGCGAGGCGGCCATGGGTTACGGCACGCTGTACGGCGACTCGTGCGGCGCGCTGGCGGTGATCGGCGACCTCTACAAGACGGAAGTCTATCAGCTGAGCGAGTGGATTAACCGCGACGGGGTGCGCATACCGGTGAACAGCATCACCAAGGCTCCCAGCGCCGAACTGCGTCCGGGCCAGAAGGACACCGACTCGCTGCCCGACTACAACGTGCTCGACGCGGTGCTGAATCTCTACCTCGACGAGGGTATGTGTGAGGACGAGATTGTGGATGAGGGCTACGACCGCGAGTTGGTGCAGCGTGCCATCAAGGGAGTGAAGCGCAACGAGTGGAAGCGCCTCCAGTTCGCCCCGCAGCTGAAGGTGAGCCCGATGAGCTTCGGCCTCGACCGCCGCTGGCCGGTCAGTTGATATGAACGGTGATTAGTAGTTAAGGAGATAAGTAGTTAAGTAGATAAGGCAAATGAAAAAGATACTGTATATAGCGGCAATAATTTCAACTTTCAATTTTCAATTTTCAACTTGCCGCGCACAGATGCAGGCGGTGTTCGGCTACTCCACCTTTTATCTGGCGGAGCAGCAGCAGCCGTATATCGAGACCTACCTCCAGTTTGACGCATGGACGATGCAGTTCAAGGAGGTGGCGGGCGGTTACCGGGCCTCTGCCGAGGTGACCATCGTGCTGAGCCAGCAGGACTCGGTGTGTTACGCCAAGAAATACGAACTCTCGAGCCCTATGGTGGAAAGTCTGGACAAGCTGGATTTCAGCTTCATGGATGTGCAGCGTTTCACGGCGAAGAACGGCATTTATGACCTGACGCTCTCGCTGAAGGACAAAGGGAGCGAGGCCAATCCCTCGGTGGTCACGGAGAAGATGGTCATCAACTACGACTCCCGCAAGCCTTCGATGTCGAGCCTGCAACTGATGGCGTCGGCCAAACCGACGGTGAGTCAGAATATCCTCTCGCGCGGCGGATACGACATGGAGCCCTATGTGAGCGACTTCCTTCCCGAGCAGGTGAAGCAACTCAACTACTACTACGAGATTTACAATATCGACGTCGAGGTGGGGAAGAAGGCGTTCCTGACGATGGCCTATATAGAGGACCGCGAGACGGGTCACCGCCATGAGGATATGCAGCAGGTGAACCGTCGGAACGGTGCGGCCAGCATCCCCGTGTATGGCAGTATCGACATCAGCGAGCTGCCGTCGGGCAACTACAATTTGGTGGCCGAGCTGCGCAACCGCGACGGGCAGACGATGCTCTACAAGAAGGTGCCGTTCTATCGTTCCAATCCCGGAGTGAAAGGCAAGGAGTTGAGTGAGTTTTCCACCACCTTCGCCGCACGTTATACCAACGAGAAGGACCTCGACACCTACCTCGAGGCCCTCTATCCTGTGGCCTCGCCGATGGAGAACTCGGTGATTGCGGAACTTGTGAAGCGTCCGGGCCTGGAGGAAAAGCAGGCTTTTCTCTACCGCTTCTGGCAGCGTCGCAGTGCGATGAATCCCGAAGGTGAGTGGCTCAAGTATAAGGAACGCATCGATTATGTCCAGGAACACTTCAGCTACCCGATTACAAACAAAGAACAATTTGAGAGGTCTTTGGAGCAGGCCATGCGTAGTAGCAAACGTTACCAAAGGCTCAAAGACAGTTTGAGTTATAATCAAATCAGGGCTATTTTTGACGAGAAGGTGAAGATGCGTGTGCTGAGCAAGAGAGGAAAGGTTGATACGGTGATGTCGCCGTGGGATTCAATCGTTTACCACAAGCTTCTCGTCAGCACTCCGGGAATACAAACCGACCGAGGCCGTGTGTATTTGCAATATGGTCCGCCGGACTTCATCCGCGACGAGAAGAACTATGTGTCGGCCAACCGCATAGGCAGCAACAACGAGCAGGCGCCGAACCTGTTGCAGATGGGCAATGCGAACGAGAACGAAATCAAGGGCGTCTATACCGGCACCTCGCAGGGGCACGTCTTTTACCTGCCCTATCAGTTGTGGCGGTACAACAAACTGGACACCGACGACCCCAACCGTGTGTTCCTCTTCTGGGACGAGCACCGGTCGGGCTATTACACCCTCCTCAACAGCAACGCGCGTGGCGAGGTGCAGGACCCGGGCTGGGAACGTCGCCTCTGCCGTCAGCAGCTCGCCGAAGGGGTGGTGGGTGAAGTGGGTGAACAATTCAACCGCGGATACTAACCGATGTACATACTGTCCGACATCTTCTACCTGATTGCCTACTACCTGCTCGGTTACCGTCGCAAGGTGGTGAGGACGAACTTGGAGACCTCGTTCCCCGATTGGGACAGGAAGCGTCTCCGTAAGGTGGAACGGCAGTACTACCGCTATCTCAGCGACCTGATCATCGAAGGTGCCTACAACCTCTTCGCCTCGCCGGCATCCATCAAGCGCCGCTACCGTATCACCAACCGCGAGGTGGTGGATCGTTACTATGAACAGGGGCAGACGGTCATCTTGATGTCGGCCCACTACGGCAACTGGGAATATATGGTATCCTCGCTCAACATGCAGTTCCTACATCACGGCATCGGGGTGGGGAAGCCCTTGCAGGACAAGCTGACAGCTGACTTTATCACCCGACGCCGCACCCGCTACGGTACCCAGGTGGTGGATCAGACCGATGTACGCGAGCATGTGGCTTTCTTCGAGCGTTACCATGTACCCTGTGTGCTGATGATGCTCAGCGACCAGTCGCCCTCCAATACGCACAAGAGCTACTGGTCCCGCTTCCTGAATCACGAGACGGCCTTCCTCTACGGTGCCGAGCATTTCGCACGACAATACAACTACCCTGTGCTCTATTATGCCGTCCACCGTGTCCGTCGCGGTTACTATGAAGTGACCTTCAGCCCCCTCTGCGACCATCCGCAGGAGGTGCCGCAATACACCATTGTTGAACGTTATGTCCGTCGTCTGGAGCAGGAGATACAAGCCGAGCCGCGTTATTGGCTTTGGAGCCACCGTCGCTGGAAACACAGCCGTCCGGCGGACATGCCCATCCATATCCCCAACCCATGAAAAGCATCGCCATCGTCATACTCAACTGGAACGGACGCACTATGTTGGAGCGTTTCCTCCCATCTGTGGTTGCCTGTAGCGAAGGGGCGCAGGTGATAGTGGCCGACAACGGCTCCACCGACGATTCGGTGGCGTTCCTCCAGCAGTACTATCCACAGTTGAGGCTCATCCTCCTGGACAAGAACTACGGCTTTGCCGATGGCTACAACCGGGCATTGCGACAGGTGGAGGCCGACTATTACGTGCTGCTTAACAGCGATGTGGAGTGTACGCCCCATTGGGTGGAGCCGGTGGTGGAGATGATGGAACGGGAGCCTCAGGTGGCGATTGCACAGCCCAAGTTGCTGATGTACGACCAGAAGGACACCTTCGAGTATGCCGGCGGTGCCGGGGGCTTTATTGACAAGTACGGCTATCCTTTCTGCCGTGGACGACTCTTCAATACGTTGGAGAAGGACCACGGACAGTATGATGACGAAAGCGATGTCTTTTGGGCCACGGGTGCCGCAATGTTTGTCCGTGCCTCGGTTTGGAAGGAGCTGGGCGGGCTCGATGGCGATTTCTTCGCTCACATGGAGGAGATTGATTTCTGCTGGCGTACGCAGTTGGGGGGCTATCGTGTTCGTTATTGCCCGCGGTCGGTGCTCTATCATGTCGGTGGCGGCACATTGCCCAAGTCGTCGCCATTCAAGACCGAACTCAATTTCCGCAACAACCTCTCGATGCTATACAAGAACCTGCCCGACGGACGTCGCGGATGGGTGTTGGCGATGCGCGTGTGGCTCGACCGTGTGGCAGCCGTCAAGTTCCTGATGGAGGGTCATGTGGGGGAATACAAGGCTGTGCGTAAGGCACATAAGCAATACCGAGCCTGGAAGCCAGCCTTGCGGCAGAAGCGCATGAAAAACGGCACCCATGAGGTGCCGCAGGTCTATCAAGGTTTGTTGTTGCCCGAGTATTACCTCCTCGGCCGCAAACTGTTTACCTCCCTAAAAGGTTCTTTTAGCAAGTAGCCAGCCAGTCATCTACGTGGCTGAAGACAATGTCGGCACGAGCGGCGAAGCTCTCCTCGGTGGCAAAGGCCACGTGGGGGGTCGTCAGGCACCGGTTGGTGGAGAGCAGCAGGTGGTCGATGGGCAGGGGCGGTTCCTTCTCGAAGACATCGAAGGCGGCACCGGCGATGCGGCCCTCAACCAACGCTTTCCCAACGGCGGCGATGTCGCACACCGGACCGCGGGCGGTATTGACCAGCAGGGCGGTGGGCTTCATCAGGGCCAGTTCTTTCTCTCCAATCAGACCCCGTGTTTCGTCGTTCAGCGGCACATGCAGGCTGACGATGTCGCTCCGTTTCAGCAATTCTTTGAATTCCACATATTCGACACCCATCTTTTGCACTTCGGAGCGTGCGGTACGGCTCCAGGCAATCACCTTGCAGCCGAAAGCCAGCAACAGGCGGGCGGTCTCGGTGCCGATGGCGCCGGTGCCGACGACACCGACCGTCTTGCCGCGCAGCTCACGTCCGAGAAATGTTCCGCGACTGCCACCCTGGCGGATCTTTTCGTTCAGGGTGACGATGTTGCGCAGCAGGTCGAGCATCATGCCGACGGCCAGCTCGCTGACGGCCGTAGTGCTGTATCCGGCGGCGTTCTGCACCTTGATAGCGTGCTCCTTGCAGTAGTTCAGGTCTATGTGATCCAATCCGGTGAAGGCCACGCTGAGGTATTTGAGTTTGGGGCACTGGCTGAGGACGTGGGCAGATAGCTTTATGTTGCTGACCACCACCACGTCGGCCTCGTGCATGCGTTCCACGAGCGAAGCTTCCTCCTCGTTGCGGTCCATGTAGTAGGTGAAGCTATGTCCCATTGAGACATAGTGTTTCTTTAAATCCTCAAAGCGAGCCTGACTGATACCGAGGCTTTCAACACAAACGATATTCATAAGCTATTTCTTTTTCTTTACCGAGAATCCGAAGCCGCCCAGCTTCTCTCCCAGCGAATAGTACTTGCCGTGCGAGTAGGCCAGGGGCCCGGCGTGGTTCAGCTGGAATTGGCCGGTGCTCTTGTCAATCAACTCCTCTTCGGCGTCGATGGCCACCACGTCGGCGATGAACATATCGTGGCTGCCCAGGGGCTTCACCTCCTTCACGCGGCATTCGATGCTCAGGGGGCTCTCCTTCAGCAGGGGCGCTTTGACCAGTTGGGCGGGTTCGGTGTGCAATCCCATCTCGCGGAACTTATT
The DNA here is from genome assembly GCA_017960605.1 of Bacteroidales bacterium. Taxonomy (GTDB): domain Bacteria; phylum Bacteroidota; class Bacteroidia; order Bacteroidales; family P3; genus Colimorpha. Next base: position 25,378 of record JAGCYV010000049.1, read on the forward strand.
GTAGTCCTTCCCACTACGCACACCGCACCAGTCCGTCTGACGGGCCAGTGCGGTAGTGGTCAGGTTGATGACAAACTCGCCTGTGCGGCTGATGAGGGCGTGGCTGTGGCGTTCGGGACGGATGGAGACGTAGCACATTGGAGGGTCGCTGCACAGGGTGCCCGTCCAGGCCACCGTCAGCAGGTTCCAGTTCTCGGGTGTGTCGCCGCAGGTGACCAGCACCGCCGGCAGCGGATAGATTAGGGTGCCAGGCTTGAACGCGACCTTCATTCCGCAAACTTCTTCTCCAGTTCCTCCACCATCGCCCGCATGTAACGGTCGGTCTGGCGCAGGTTCTCAATCTGTTTGCAGGCGTGCAGCACGGTGGCATGGTCCTTGTTGCCGCATTGGGCGCCGATAACGGCGAGGCTCGATTTGGTGATTTTCTTGGCGAAGTACATGCTCAGTTGGCGTGCCTGCACAATCTCGCGTTTGCGCGAGGTCTGCTGGATGGCATCGACCGGCAGCTCCAGGTAGTCACACACCACCTTCTGGATGTAGTCGATGGTCACCTCGCGGCTCGAGCTCTGTACGTACTTGTCGATCATCTGCTTGGTCAGCTCGAGGGTAATCTGCTTGCGGTTCAGCGAGCTCTGGGCGATGAGCGAGATGAGAGCACCTTCCAGTTCGCGCACGTTCGTATTGATATTGTAGGCGATGTACTCTATCACGTCGTCTGTCATCTCGATGCCGTCGTTCTGCAGCTTTTGCTGGAGAATCCGTTTGCGGGTCTCCACGTCGGGAGCCTGCAAGTCGGCGTTGAGACCCCATTTCAGTCGGCTCAGCAGGCGCGGTTCCAGACCTTGGAGTTCGCCTGGAGCCTTGTCGCTGGTGATGATAATCTGGCAGTTGCGCTGGTGCAGACGGTTGAAGATGTGGAAGAAGGCCTCCTGGGTCTTGGGGGCTTTGCCCGCCCAGAACTGGATGTCATCGACAATCAGCACGTCGATCATCTCGTAGAAGTGCAGGAAGTCGTTGGTGGTGCCGGCGCGGCCCGCTTCGGCATACTGCTGCATGAACTGTTCGCTGGTCACGTAGAGCACCGTCTTGTCGGGATGCAGCTCCTTGGTCTTCAGACCGATGGCATTGGCCAAGTGGGTCTTGCCGAGGCCTACGTTGCTGTGCAGCAGCAGGGGGTTGAACGAGGTCTGACCGGGTTTCTCCGCCACCGCGTATCCGGCGCTGCGGGCCAGGCGGTTGCAGTCACCCTCCACGAAGTTCTCCAGCGTGTAGTTGGGACTCAGCTGCGAGTTGATGCGGGTCTTCTGGATGCCGGGGATGACGAACGGGTCAGGTATCTCGCGCACGCCTTCCTTATTAATATTAACCGGCAGGTCCGTCAGTGGGTTGCGCGTGTTGCGGCGGGTGGCCGACGGCAGGGTGGTGCGCAGCGGCTCCGTGGGGATGGTCTGGTCCATCACGATGCTGTATTTCAGCATTCCGTTGGGGCCCAGCTGCATCCGTATCACTCGTTTCAGCAGGTCGATATAATGTTCCTCAATCCATTCATAGAAGAATGGACTGGGTACCTGTACAATCAACGTCGAGCCCTCGAGTTGCAGGGGCACGATAGGGGTGAACCAGGTCTCATAGGCCTTGCGGTTCTCGGGTCCCAGGGTGTCCTTGATCACTTCCAGGCATTCCGCCCACACTCTCTTGTAGTCTTCCTCTTTCATTTTCTCTTAATGCTTTGCTTTTTCAACCACTTGCACGATTGTCGTGCGATTATCTTTGCTTGCAAAATTCACTCTTTTTTTGTGCATAGAATGTGAAAATAAAATTTGCATCTTTCTATTTTTTTATGTAAAGCCGTCGCCCTCTCCTGCGCCCCCTGAAAAAGTCCTTTTTCGTAACTCATTAAAAACGAAAACCCAGCCCCGATTTTAACATTTCGGACGGCGTATTTAATATACCGTTTTTTTTCGACACTTTGAAATTTTTTTTCAAAAAAAACACTCTTCAGCGCCGATTTGTTGATAACCTCGATAGGCCTTTGAAGATTAGTCTATTGTGTGTTGATTGTTTTTGTATCATGTTGAATCTATAATATTTGTGGCAATTGTTTGATAATCAAACCCCGTTTTTCGGGTGTGTATTTCTAAGTGATTGTAAGTGTGTCGGGTCGTCGGGTTATCCACCTAACTTGGTTGAAAACACACCCTCTTCGGAGCAATTTTTTTCTTTTGAAAAAAACACATTTCTTTCGTCGTGCCACCCCATCAACTCCATTTCAACTCCGTTTCAACTCCGTTGCCCCTCCGTCTCACCTCCGTTGAAAGACGGAGGGGAAGTGGACCTGAGACGGAGAGGGTATGGTGGCATGAACAACCATCCGAGTGCCTCTGCAAGGTTCATTGGCGAGGTCGGAGGGGATGTGAGGAGAAGAATCGGTTTTGTGTGAGATGTTGTAATACATGTGTTTACGTTGGAGTTGGCTGGCTTTTTGGTAATTTTTTTTGGCCGTTTCGGCAAAAAAGTGTAATTTTGCAATTCTTAAATATATAAAGAAACAAAATTAATATACGCATAATGAAGTACGATTTGATTGTCATCGGCAGCGGCCCGGGAGGCTATGTGGCTGCCGTCAAGGGCGCCCAGCTGGGCCTGAAGACCGCCGTGGTCGAACGTGAGAACCTGGGAGGCATCTGCCTCAACTGGGGTTGTATCCCCACCAAGGCGCTGATGAAGAGTGCGCAGGCGTTCACCTATGCCAAGCATGCCGCCGCCTATGGTGTGAAGGCCGAGGGTGTGGAGGCCGACCTCAACGCGATGGTCGATCGCAGTCGCGGGGTGGCCGCCACGATGAACAAGGGTGTTGAGTTTCTGCTGAAGAAAAACGGCGTCGATGTCATCAACGGCACTGCCAAGGTGTGTCCGAACCATGTGGTCAGTGTCGATGGCACCGACTATGAGGCCGACCATATCGTCATTGCCACGGGAGCCCGCTCGAAGGTGATGCCCGCCATGCCGCAGGACGGCAAGCACATCATCGGATACCGCGAGGCCATGACCCTCCGCGAGCAGCCCCAGCGCATGCTGGTGTGCGGCAGCGGTGCCATAGGCAGCGAGTTCGCCTACTTCTATCAGAGCATCGGCACGCAGGTGACGCTGGTGGAGTTCATGCCACAGATATTGCCCAACGAGGACGAAGAGGTGGCCGCCCAGATGAGCCGCTCCTTCCGCAAACTCGGCATGAAGGTGATGCCCTCCTGCTCGGTGGAGAAGGTGGATATCGAGGGCGGCTTGTGCCATGTGACGGTCAAGGACCTGAAGAAGAACACCGAGACGGTGATTGACGTCGATGTGGTGCTGAGCGCCGTCGGCGTGGTGACCAACCTCGAGAACCTCGGCCTCGACGAGACCGGCATCAAATACGAGCGTGGCAAGATTGAGGTCGATGACTGGTACCGCACCAATGTCCCGGGTTACTACGCCATCGGCGACGTGGTGCATGGCCCCGCACTGGCGCATGTGGCATCGAAGGAGGCCATCTGCTGCGTGGAGCATATCGTCAAAGGCGAGACCAACAAGGTGAATTACAGCAATGTGCCCGGCTGCACCTACACGGTGCCCGAGGTGGCCAGCGTGGGTCTCACGGAGAAGAAGGCCGTCGATGCCGGCTACGAGGTGAAGGTTGGCAAGTTCTTCTTCAAGGCCAGCGGAAAGGCCACTGCCGCGGGCAACACCGACGGCTTCGTGAAAATTGTGGCCGACGCCAAGACCGACCTCATCCTGGGCTGCCACATGTGCGGCGACAATGTGACTGAGATGATAGCCGAGGCCGTGGTGGCCCGCGAGAAAGGCATCACCGCCCGTGAGTTGGCACAGGCCATCCATCCGCACCCCACCATGAGCGAAGGAGTGATGGAAGCCCTCGAGGCCGTACATGGCGAGGCCATCCACGGATAAGAATTCAAAAGTCCAAGCGTCAAGGTGCTTTTAAAATCTACAGTCCAATGAGTATTTTTCCATTCAAATACAAGCGACTCAGCCGTGACCTTTTTGTCAAGGTGAGCAACCATTTCCACTACTCCGACTTTGGGGTTCGATTCGGTACCGACGAGACTGGTGCTAGCCGCCGCTTCATCTGCACCGGCACCCCGGGCACCGGATTCTTCGAACGCGAGAGCGAGAGTCACAGCTACCACATGTTTGTCCGCGGACACATGGCGGCGCAGAAGCCCCGGTATCTCAATCTGCTGCTCAACCGCGAGCCCAACTACGACCGCGAGCTGGCAAAGGTCCATGAGGTGACGAAAACCATCGACGACCCGCGCAAGAGCGAGATTCTGGAGTGCTATGCCAGCGCCCTCACCATCGGACGCATGGAGGAGGAACTGCAACGCCTTATCCGTGCCGTCAAGGACAAGATGGGGCATCACCACAAGAAGCACCTGGTCAGCATCATCAGCCACTATAAACGCAAGATTTCGCTGCTGGAACGCGATATGGCTTCGGTGGAGTACAAACTGAAGGAGCATTACAGCGAGGAAACCTGGCAGGCCTACGAGGAAGCCGTTGAAGCGTTCGGCAAGATGGTCAACCGCTGCCGTCGCGTGTGGCACCACAACGACAATGTCAGCGGCAAGTTCGCCCAGGTGTTCTTCGACCTCGGCGTGTTCGATTTCATCCGCGCCGACTGCTATCTGCCGATGATGCGCGACTCGCTGGGCACGACCTACTACCTCTTGCCCGATGCCTTGTTGGTGGCCCGTGGTTCGCTCGACTTCGATCTGGTGCCTCTCAAGACGCTCACCATGGTGGTGCAGGACACCTCCATCGAAGAGACTACCGAATTGCTCTCCAGCTATATAGGCGATGCCGCCAGCATGATACTGATTCCCGGCATGAATCTGACGTTCTACTTCAACCACGTGCAGGTGGTGGTCGATTTCATCCAGGCTGTCGATAAACTGAAAGCAACACTTTGAGCAAGCACGAGAAACATACCTACCGCTTCAACCCTCATACGCTGAAATATGAGAAGGTGTTTGTGTCGCTGCGCGACCAGGTGCGCCGCATCAGCTTCAGCGTGCTCTTCGGTGTGGTGCTGGGTGTGGTGCTTGTGTTTGTGGGCTTGCAGTTCATGGAAAGCCCCAAGGAACGGGCGATGGAACGCGAGCTGGCGCAATATCGCCGGCAGACACGTCTGTTGGGCGACCGTGTGGAACGTGCCGAGAAGGTGCTGGAAAATATCGAGGAACGCGACAATGTGCTCTATCGCACCATCTTCGAGAGTGCACCCATCAGCGATGCTGAGCGTCACAGCGGTATCGGTGGTGTGGAACGCTATGCCGCATTCGACCAGATGGAGAGCGGAAAGTTGCTGAAGAACACAACCAAGCGTGTCGATGACCTCACGAAGCGGCTCTATGTTGAGTCGAAGTCGCTCGACGAGATTTACGAGATGGCCCGCACCAAGAACGAGCGTATGGCGGCTATGCCGGCCATCATGCCCATCGCCAAGAACCAGTGCAAGGTGGTGAGCGGATTCGGTTACCGATTCCATCCGCTGCTCCACTACCGCCGTCTGCATACGGGCATCGACATGACTGCCCGGCAGGGTACACCCGTCTATGCCACCGGCGACGGGGTGGTGCGTGTGGCAGGCCGCAACCCGCAGGGGTTGAGTGGCTATGGTGTGGTGGCGGTGGTCGATCACGGCTTTGGATTCCAGACCCTCTATGCCCATTTACAGGGCGTCAAAGTCAGGGTGGGGCAGAAGGTGAAACGTGGCGAGCAGATAGGCACTGTGGGTAGTTCTGGCATTTCCACTGGTGTCCATCTGCACTACGAAGTCATCCAGAACGGCAAGAAGGTCGATCCGGTCTATTATTTCTTCAACGACCTCACTCCCGAGGAATACGAGGAGGTGCTCGATCTGGCCCGCCAGGAGAACCAGTCGATGAGTTAGTGTTTAGCGTTCAGCGTTTAGTTATGGAGGTTAGGATTGACGAGCATGCAGGCTACTGCTTCGGGGTGGTGAAGGCTATCGGTGCCGCTGAGGAACAGTTGGCACAGTCGGGCAGCCTCTACTGTCTGGGAGACATCGTGCACAACAGTGCTGAGGTGGAACGCCTGAAACATAAAGGAATGCGGGTGATTGACCACTCCGACCTGCTGCGTTTGCCGCAGGGGAGCCGCGTGCTGATACGTGCCCATGGCGAGCCTCCCGCCACCTACCATATGGCCCGCGAACGCGGCATCGAACTGATAGATGCCACCTGTCCCATTGTGCTGGCCCTGCAGGAGCGTATCCGTCTAGGATACAATGAGATGCAGGCCGTCGGAGGGCAGATAATCCTCTTTGGGAAACCCGGACACGCAGAGGTGATAGGCCTCAATGGGCAGTGTGACAGTTCTGCCATCATCGTCAGCCATCCCGACGAGTTGGATCATATCGACTTCAGCCGTCCCATTCGGCTCTACTCCCAAACCACCAAGAGCCGTGACGAGTACCGCCGACTCACAGCCAATATCGAAGCCCGATTGCCCCAAGGGGCTGACTTTGTGGCTTTCGATACCGTCTGCAACCGAGTGGCCAATCGCGCCAAAGAGTTGGAGACTTTCGCATGCAGCGTCGATGTGTTGCTCTTCGTGGCGGGTGCCAACAGCAGCAACGGACGCTACCTCTACGAATACTGCTGTCACGTGCAACCCCGCACCCACCTCATCGCCACTGCCGACGAGCTGCAACCCGCATGGTTCGACGGCGCCTCCCGTGTGGGTATCAGCGGTGCCACTTCCACTCCCCGATGGCTCATGGAAGAGGTGGCGGAAAAGTTAAGAGTTAAGAGTTAAGAGTTATGGTACTGGACAGGCTGACATTGACCAACTTCAAGAATTACGGCGAGGCCGACATCGCCCTCTGCGGCAACGTGAACTGCTTTGTGGGCAACAATGGTGCCGGCAAGACCAACCTTCTCGATGCCGTCTATTACCTCTCTTTCTGCAAGAGTTACTTCAATCCTGTCGATATACAGAATATCCGCTTCGGACAGGACTTCTTCGCTATTCACGGCCATTACGGCGACAGTAGCGCCTCCTGCATTCTCAAACGCGGGCAGCCCAAGCAGATGCGATGGAACAAGAAGACCTGCAAGACCTTGATGGAGCACATCGGGCGCATCCCGCTCGTCATTGTGTCGCCCTCCGACCAGACTCTTATCACCGGCGGGAGCGACGTGCGCCGCAAGTTCGTCGATGGCGTTATCTCGCAGACCGACCGCACCTACCTCGACCATCTGGTGCAATACACCAAAGCCCTTGACCAACGTAACCGTCTGCTTAAGCAGATGTGGGAGGACCGCCTGTGGGAGGATGGAATGGTCGAAGTGTGGGACGAACAGCTTGTGCGTCATGGGGAATACCTCTACGAGCGTCGCCGGCGATTTGTGGAGGACTTCCGTCCGCTGTTCCGTGAGTACTATGGCAGTATCGCTGGTGCCGACGAGCCCGGCGAGATTACCTACAATTGCATCGACAAGCCGCTCGACCTCCAGCTTCGCGACAGCCGTCAGGCCGACAAATACTCGCAATACACCAATGTGGGACCTCACAAGGACGACTTCCTCTTCTCCTTCGACCCGCAGTCGGAGGTCACCCTCAAGCGATTTGGCTCGCAGGGACAGCAGAAAAGTTTCGCCCTCGCCCTCAAGCTCGCCCAGTTCCAGTACATGAACGACTGCCTCGGGGAGAAGCCCATCCTGCTCCTCGACGACATCTTCGACAAACTCGACCTGCTGCGAGTGAAACAACTCATCTCCTTGGTCGGCAGCGAGCGTTTCGGGCAGGTGCTTCTCACCGACACCCAACCCGGCCGCGTGCAGGCCATCTTCGACGAACTCCCGCAGCTCGAACACCGCGTGTTCGACGTACAGAAAGGAGAAATCCATGAACTGGGAAGATAGGACCGCCGACTACTACATCCAGCGCATGCTGCGCCAGTGGAATTTCGGCGACCTGGCCACCGAGATGCAGGTGGAGCGCGCCTACCGCAAGCTCGCCGGCGACCTCATCGTCCGCTTCACCCAGAGCGTCAAATTCAAAAAAGGTACCCTGCGGCTGAAATACCTCACGGCTGCTCTGCGCCACGAGATGACCCTCCGCCGCGAAAGTTTCCGTCAGAAGATGAACGAGGAACTCGGCGCCGATGTGGTGAAGAAGATCGTCATCCTTTGACCGATTTGAGAAAGGGAGAGAGGACCTCCCTTGTTACTCCTTTGTTACCCCTTTGTTAAGCCGTTGTTAAGCGCTTGTAAGGGAGGAATGGATATATTTTTACAGCGGAACACAATATTATTATGCGTGGTGACGTTATATGCAAAATATCCGTTACCCGATGAAGAACCTATGGCAAGCTTTGATGATGGTGCGGCGCTGTGATGTGGCGTCGTTCTGGCGTCGTGTGGTTTATGTGATGCTGCAGAGCCTGATTCCGGTGGCGGGGTTGTATGTGTTGAAACTGCTTGTGGATAGCATCACCCAGGCGGTAGGTGGTGGCGGCGCGGAGCGCGTGCTTCCGTATCTGCTGGCGCTGGTGGCGTTGTTCCTTGCAGGACGAGTGGTGTCGGCGTTGAGCGGAGTGAACAACGACGTGCTGAGCCAGAGGCTGATAGATTATATGAGCGACCTGATGCAGCGTCAGGCGGCGCGGCTGGATTTGTCATACTACGACACACCGGAGTACCACGATACGCTGCATCGTGCGCAACAAGAGGTATCCACCCGTCCGGTGGCCGTATTGAACAACTTTATGGCGCTGCTGAGTGCCGTAGTTACTTTGTTGGGCATTGCGGCCCTGTTGGTGACGGCCTCGTGGTGGGTGTTGGTGATTATGGTGGTGGCGATGGTGCCCACGTTGGCGGTGCGTCTCTACAAAGCCCGGAGCATCTATCAGTTCCGTCGCGGCAACACGCAGCTCTACCGTCGCACGTCCTATTACGGCCAGTTGCTGACTTCGCGTCAGACGGCGGCCGAGATGCGTGCGTTCGGGTTGGCCGGGTGGTTCCGGAGGCTTTTCGTGGAATCGCGCCGGCTGCTGGTAGGACGGTTGCTCTCCATCTCGCGCCGACTGGGTGCGGCCGACATCTGCTGCGCCGTGATTGAAGCGGCGGCGATGCTGGTGGTGATATGGCTCCTCATACGTCAGACGTTGGCCGCCGCCATCACGCTGGGTGCCTTTGTGATGCTGTTGGAGGCTTTCCGCCGCGGACAGTCGCAGCTGAGCACGCTGGCGTCGTCTATCGCGGGGCTGTATGACAACCGTCTGTTTGTAGGCAATGTGTTTGAGTTTCTGGGTTTGGAGCCGGTGGTGCTGAACCCCGAGGAGCCGCTGCCGATGCCCGGGAGGGTGGAGAGCGTGGAGTTCAAGGAAGTGACGTTCCGCTATCCTCAAGGGAATCGCGATGTGCTGAGTCACTTTAACTTCCGCGCAGAGATGGGGGAGATAGCCCTCATCGAGGGTCGCAACGGTTTTGGAAAATCTACGATGGTGAAACTCCTGCTGCGTCTGTACGACCCCTGCGAAGGGGCGGTGCTGATGAACGGCATAGACATAAGGCGATTCAACCTCGATGAACTGAGGAGCAGGGTGGGGGTGCTGTTTCAGGATTTTGTGCGATACAATTGCACCGCTGCCGAGAATATCGCCTTCGGATGCAGGGACAAGCAGCCGGCAGACGGCTGTCGGCAGGCGGCGGAGTTGGCCGGTGCCGCAGAGGTGGTGGAACAGCTGCCGCAGGGTGAGAACACGATGCTGGGACGCTTGTTCGACGGCGGCTGTGAGTTGAGTATGGGGCAATGGCAGCGGGTGGCGCTGGCGCGAGCTTTCCAATCGGACGCACCGCTGGTGATACTCGATGAGCCGTATGCCTGGCTCGATACCAATGCTCGCCGCCATCTGACTGAAAGTCTCGAGGAGTTGAAGAAGGACAAGGTGGTGATTGTGATAAGTCATTCGTGAATAGTTATAAAGTTATAGAGATTATGATATACAATCTGAAATCGATAGATGCAAAGGACTTGAAGTCCGATATGCTTTTTCTTTACGGTGACGATGTGGCCGAGCGGGCGTTGCCGCTGAGTCGGAAGGAAATGGAACTGGTGAGGGAGCGCCGTGAGGAGAAGAAAGATTTTATGATGGCATTCGACCGTCTGCCGTATCATCTGTACCTGCTGTCGTTCGACAGCGAACGTCCGGCTCCCGAGTGTCAGGAGAAGTTGCGCCGCCAGATGACGGAGGTGCTCCGCAAGGCCGAGAATGACCGCGTGAAGGAGTTGGCCGTCACCGGTGAGGGTATCCTGCCCGAGGAGATGGTGGCTGCGGTAGAAGGCCTCACGCTGGCCGACTACAGCTTCGACCGCTACCGTAACAAAGAGGCCTACCACTTGGGTACGCTGACGATCGACGGCCGCTACTTGAAGGCCGAGGAGCTGGAATCGGCACAGCGGCTGTGGAACCGCATCTATTGGTGCCGCGAGTGGGTGAACCTGCCGGTGCAGGACCTGAACGCGACGGCTTTTGCCGACGAGTTGGCCAGTATCGCCGCCGATTTCGACAACGTGAGCTGCACGGTGATGGACAAGAAGAAGATTGAGTCGCTCAGGATGGGCGGCTTGCTGGCGGTGAACCGAGGAAGTGTGGATGAACCCCGCTTCGTGGTGCTGGAATATAAAGGAAGAAACTCGAATGCTCCCATCTGTCTGGTGGGCAAGGGCATCATGTACGATACCGGCGGATTGAACATCAAGCCGGAGGATTATATGCAGGAGATGAAGAGCGATATGGCCGGTGCCGCCACGATGGCGTCGGTGCTTTTCGCCGCCGCCGACAACCGTCTTCCGGTGCATCTGGTGGCCTTGCTGCCGCTGACCGACAACCGTCCGGGTTTCAACGCCTACGCCGCCGACGACATCCTGACCATGTATGACGGCACTACGGTGGAGGTCATCAACACCGATGCCGAAGGACGTCTGATTCTGGCCGACGCCATCGCCTATGCGGCCAAGAACTACAACCCCAGCCTCATCATCGATGCCGCCACGCTAACGGGAGCCGCCGTGCGGGCCATCTCTACCTTCGGTATCGCCGCCATGCAGCAGAATGCCGAGAATCCGCTGACGCTGATGAAACTGGTGGGAAACCAGGTCTATGAGCGGCTGGTGGAGTTCCCGATGTGGAGCGAATATGACGACCTGATCAAGAGTGAGATGGCCGACTTGCGCAACTGCGGCAACACTCCGCAGGCAGGCACCATCACGGCGGGCAAGTTCCTGGCTCACTTTGCCGGCAAAGTGCCCTTTATCCATCTCGACATCGCGGGTGTGGCCTATTTCACCAAACCCCAGCACTATTACCGCGTGGGCGCTTCGGGCTACGGTATGCGCCTGCTCTACGCTTTCCTTCAAATGCAAGATATGTTTGACAAATAATTGATACGATATGAGTAACAAAACCGATAGAAAAATACGAGTGGCCATCACGCACGGCGATATCAACGGCGTGGGCTACGAAGTCATCCTGAAAACCTTTGGCGACAGCCGCATGTTCGACTTCTGCACCCCGGTGGTCTATGGTTCCACCAAGGTGGCTTCCTACCACAAGAAACTCCTCGCCTCGATGCCGCAGGAGATGACCTTCACTTCGGTGCGTGACGCCGCAGAGGCGCAGGACAGCAAGTTCAACTTCATCAACCTCACGCAGGAGGAAATCAAGATAGACCTCGGGAAGAGTACCGAAGTGGCCGGCAAGTTGAGCCGCGAGAGCCTCAACCGGGCCTGTAACGACCTCAAGGCGGGCAAGGTGGATGTGCTGGTGACCGCCCCCATCAACAAACGCAATATCCAAGCCAGCGACTTTGATTTCCCTGGCCATACCGAGTACCTCTCGCACCAGTTCGGCAGCTCGAGCCTGATGTTCATGATTTGCGACCGCATCCGCATCGGTATCGTCACCAACCACTTGGCGCTGAAGGATGTGCCCAGTGCCCTTACGCATAATCTGCTCTTCGACAAGATGATGCTGATGAACGAGAGCCTGAAACGCGACTTTGGCATCACGCGACCCAAGATCGCTGTTCTCGCCCTCGACCCCCATGCCGGCGACGGTGGCGTCATCGGCGACTTCGACAAGCGGGTCATCCGCCCCGTCATCGACGAGGTGCAGGGTAAAGGGGTGCTGGCTTATGGCCCGTTCCCCAGCGACGGCTTCTTCGGCAACTCGGAGTTCAACAACTTTGACGGCGTGCTGGCCCTCTATCACGACCAGGGACTCATCCCCTTCAAGCTGATGTCCTTCACCGAAGGCGTCAACTACACCGCAGGGCTGCCGTATGTGCGTACCAGCCCCGCCCACGGCACCGCTTATGATATCGCCGGAAAGGACAAAGCCAGCGAGCAGTCGTTCCGCTCGGCCGTCTATCTGGCTTGCAACATACTGAGGAACCGTCAGGAATACGACGAACTGAACGCCGACCCGCTGCAATGAAGAAACTCCTGCTGATTGACGGAATGGCGGCGGTGTATCGCGGCTATTATGCCATGAGTGCCAATCCGCGAGTCAATTCCAAGGGATTCAACACTTCCGCCACCTTGGGTTTCACGATGTCGCTCTACGACATCCTGCGTTCGCAGCGCCCCACGCATATCGCGGTGGCGTTCGACCTGCCCAAGCCCACGTTCCGTCATGAGATGTATCCCGAATACAAGGCGCACCGCGACCCGATGCCCGAGGAGATTGAGAGCAACATGCCGTGGATTTGCCGCGTGATCGAGGCGTTCCGCATTCCTCAGCTCGTCTGTGAGGGGTATGAGGCCGACGATGTAATCGGCACCGTCAGTCACGCCGCCGAGCAGGCGGGATTCGACGAGGTGGTGATGGTCACTCCCGACAAGGACTTCGCCCAGCTGGTCACTCCCCATGTGCATCTCTACCGTTTCGGTCACGGACGCAATCCCGACAGCATCATGGGTGTTGCTGAGGTGTGCGAGCGATTCGGAGTCTCCTCTCCAGCGCAAGTCATCGACCTGCTCGGCCTCTGGGGCGACGCAGTCGATAACATCCCCGGCATCCGCGGAGTGGGGGAGAAGACCGCCAAGAAACTCATCGAGCAGTTTGGCTCCATCGAGGAGATGGTGGCCTGTGTGGATGAAATCAAAAACGAGAAACTCCGCGAGAATGTCCGCGAACATGCCGACGACGCCATCTTCTCCAAGCAGCTGGCCACCATCCGGCTCGATGCCCCTGTGCCCTTCGACGAGCAGGCGCTGGTGTTGCAGACGCCCAACTACAAACTCCTGCAGGATGTCTGTACGGAGCTGGAGTTCCGCCAGTTTGCCCGTCGGGTGTTCACCGACCTCAGCGTCAGCGACCCCGAGTCGGCCATGCGGTGGAAGAACGGCGGTGAAGCGCCTGTTCCTGTGGCGGCAAGGGTGGAGAAGAACGTGGAGGCGGCTCCGACGCTTTTCGACATGACGCCCGCTTCTCAGCCGGCTCCGTCGGTCCAACGTGAGGAACTCACCCCTGAGGTGTTGGCTTCGTTGCAGGGGCAGGATGTGGGCCTCTTTGTCGATGGGCCGGAGATCTATCTCAGCACCGGTGCCGACTCTGTCTGGTCGGTCAATGTGGCCAAGCTCGACTTGCCCCTTTTCGCCTCCGTCTTGCAGGACACGAAGTCCCTCAAGCTCTGTTACGACCTGAAGAACCTCAAATATATCCTGGCCGAGCTCGACGTGAATATCGCCGGCGCCGTCTTCGATGTGCAGCTGGTGCATTATCTGCTCGATGCCGAGATGCGTCACACCTTCGACTTCATCTGCTCCTCCTTCGTGGGATTCGAGCCTGCCGACAGCACCGCACGATGTGCCGCCCTCTGGCAGCTCTATCCCTTGATGGAAGCCCGTCTGCGCGACAGCGACCTGCAGCGCCTCTATCAGGAGGTGGAGCTTCCGCTGGTCGATGTGCTTGTCAGCATGGAGCAGGAAGGGGTGCGTATCGATGTGGGCGCGCTGCGCGAATATGCTGACCAGCTCAATGCTGAGCGGCAGAAGATGGAGGAAGAGATCTATCAGCTGGCTGGAGTGCAGTTCAACATCGGGTCGCCCAAGCAGTTGGGCGAGGTGCTCTATGAGCGGCTGAAAGTCACCGACAAACCGCCCCGTACGGCCACCAAGCAATACAGCACCGCCGAGGATGTGCTGCTCAAGCTGGCCGACCGTCATCCCATCATCCCCCTGATTCTGGAATACCGCTCCATCACCAAGCTGGTGGGCACCTACCTCGACTCCTTCCCCAATCTCATCAATCCGGCCACCGGACGCCTGCATACGGTTTATAACCAGACGGTGACGGCCACCGGACGCCTCTCGTCATCCAACCCCAACCTGCAGAATATCCCTATCCGCACCGAGCGCGGCCGTGAGATTCGCAGGGCTTTCGTCCCGCGCGACGCCGACCATCTGCTCCTGGCGGCCGACTACTCCCAGATCGAGCTCCGCATCATCGCCTCGCTGGCTCGCGACCGTCACATGCTGGAGGCCTTCGCCCACGGGTTCGATATTCACGCCGCCACCGCCGCCAAGATTTACCACCTGCCGATGGAGCAGGTCTCCAAAGACCAGCGCCGCAACGCCAAGAGCGTCAATTTCGGCATCGTCTATGGCATCTCGCCCTTCGGCCTGAGCGAGCAGCTGGGCATCCCCCGCAAGGAGGCCGCCACCCTCATCGACGAGTACTTCGCCCAGTATCCCGACATCGCGGCCTTCATCGAGCAATGCAAGGCCTTCGCCCGTTCCCACGGCTACGCCCGCACCCTTCTCGGACGCCGCCGCTACCTGCCCGACATCAACAGCCGCAACGCCAACGCCCGCTCGTTCGCCGAGCGCAACGCCGTCAATATGCCCATCCAGGGAACGTCGGCCGACATGATCAAGCTGGCGATGGTGCGCATCTATAACGAACTCCGCCGGCGTCACCTCCGCACCCGCATGATTCTCCAGGTCCACGACGAACTGGTCTTCGACCTCTACCGCCCCGAGGAACAGGAGGTGCGCGAGCTGGTGGTGCGCGAGATGCAGCAGGCGCTGCCCCTCGAGGGCATCACCGTCGATGTGGGCGTCGATGTGGGCGACAACTGGCTGGAGGCACACTAAAAAGGTGTTGAAAATGGCTCATTCGCGAAAAACGGCAAGGTTGTTGTTATGCGTCAGCATAACGCTCGCCTTGCACTTCTCGTCTTTCCCCTTGGCGGCGCAGCAGCCGTGGAATTTCCAAACCCTTGAGGAAGCCTGCCTGTCCGACGCCTATCTGGTCACCCCTCCCGCCGACCTGCGGGCCGAGATGGAACGCAGCCTCTCTACGATGCCGCCCTTCAACGTCTCCTACCACATCTCCGGCCCTTATGTCCAGCACGGGAAGGAGTATATCCGCTTTCAGCAGCTCCCTTCTCCCGACGACCTGCATCCCCGGCTCGCCGATTTCCGCCTCCCTGCGGCCGTTGCCACGCAGCTGCTGCCTTATATGGTGTCGCACTCCTACTGGCAGCGGCGCTACAACACCCTCTCCCGATGGGCTTTCATCGACCTGCGCCAGGTGACGGGATTCCTCGAGCTCGACACCGCCGGCCGCGCCGCCGGCCGCTATGCCAACCTCGTCTGGATGGGCTATCGCTTCCAACCCTCCGAGGACGACCCCGTTAGTTTCACCGTCTCGCTCGACGGCGGTGCTCCCCAGCAGCTCACCCTCCGTGCGCTGGAACGTCTGGCGGAGTGGGGGGCGTTCATCTCCTTTGCCGACTGGCAGCTCTATCAACGCAGCCACGAGGCCGAAGTCAGCCGCCAGACGCGCTCGCAGCAGGACCTCCAGCAGCAGATCGACTCGCTCTCCTCCATCGTGAGCCTCTTCGACCGCCAGGCCGACAGTATGACGGTCGCCATGCAGGCCGACTCGATGGATTGGATTCGGCAGCAGAACCGCGCCGAAGTCGAGCGCACCAAAGCCCACATGGACCGCAACGCCATCTTCCTCATCTCCGTCCTCCCGGCCCGCGCCAACCACATGTTCGGCCTCGAACTCAATTTCTACAACTGCTTCGCCAAACCCATCAACAAGATAGAAATCGAGGTGACCCCCTACAACGAACGCTCGCGTGTGCAGCAGGACCGCTTCGGCCGCTCCGTACGCACCGTCCGTTGCATGGGCCCCATCCAGCCGCATGCGCCGGCCCGCTACACCTTCGACGAGCTCTTCTGGGACGGCGGCCACATCAAGTTCATGCGGGTCACCTCGCTCGTCTTCCACTTCTCCGATGGCAGCGTGCGCACCTACAGCGGCTACGACCAGATTATGAAGCACAGCTTGAGGCAATGAAAAAAAGAAGACCGGAAAAACTTCCGGCCTTCGCCCAATTAAAACCTAATAATTCTTTTTCTTACAAGGCCATCTCGCGCAGGAACTTCACGCTGCTGTGGATGTGTTTGTACATGATCTCGTCGATATCGACGAAGTTCACGTTCTTGCGGTAGTCGCCCACCATCTGCTCCACCTTGGGGCTGCTCTTTAGACCTTCCTGGTGACGGAAGTCGAGCGCCTGAGCGGCGTTGAAGAGCTCGATGGCCAGCACGCGCTCGGTGTTCTCGCACACGCGGTAGCACTTGGTGGCGGCGTTGCCTCCCATGCTCACCAGGTCCTCCTGGTTCTGGCTGCTGGGGATGCTATCGACACTGGCCGGCGTGCAGAGCTGCTTGCTCTGGCTCACGATGGCGGCGGCGGTATATTGCGGAATCATGAAGCCGCTGTTCAAACCCGGCTTGGCCACGAGGAACGAGGGCAGGCCGCGTTTGGCGTCGATGAGCTGGTAGGTGCGGCGCTCGCTGATGGCGCCCAGTTCGGCCACCGCGATGGCCAGGAAGTCGAGCACCATCGCCAGAGGCTCGCCGTGGAAGTGGCCGCCGCTGATGACCATGTCTTCGTCGGGCAGCACGATGGGGTTGTCGGTGGTGGAGTTGATCTCGGTCTCCACCACGCTGGCCACGTAGCGGATGGTGTCCTTGGCGGCACCGTGCACCTGCGGGGCGCAGCGGAAGCTGTAGGGGTCTTGCACGTGCTCCTTGTGGCGCTTGATGATCTCGCTGCCGTCCAGCATCTCGCGTACGGCGGCGGCGGTCTCCAGCTGGCCTTTGTGCGGACGCACCATGTGGAGGCACTCGTAGAAGGGCTCGATGCGGCCGTCGAAGGCATCCAGCGACAGGCTCAGCACCATGTCGGCCTGACGGCTCAGACGCATGGCCTTCAGCAGGCTCCACACGGCGTAGCTGCTCATGAACTGGGTGCCGTTCAGGAGGGCCAGGCCTTCCTTGCTCTGCAGCTCGATGGGCTGCCAGCCTTTGGCCTGATAGACCTCCTTGACGTCGCAACGGCGGCCTTTCCAATACACTTCGCCCATGCCGAGGATGGCGGGCAGCATCAGGTTGGCCAACGGGCAGAGGTCGCCGCTGGCGCCGAGCGAACCCTGCTGATACACCACGGGCAGCACGTCGTCGTTGTAGCAGTCGATGAGGCGCTGCACGGTTTGCAGCTGGGCGCCGCTGTATCCGAAGCAGAAGTTCAGGGCCTTGAGCAGCAGCATCAGGCGCACCACCTCGGCGGGCACCTCGTCACCCACGCCGCAGGCGTGGCTCATCACCAGGTTTTTCTGCAGCTGGCTCAGCTGCTCCTTGCTGATGCTGATGTTGCACAGGCTTCCGAAGCCGGTGGTCACACCGTAGATGGGCACCTTCTGGTTCTCCATCTTTCGGTTCAGGTAGGCGCGGCATTTCTCGATGCGGCGTTTGGCCTCCTCGCTCAACGCGAGGGTCATCTTCTTATCGACAATCTCCTGTATCTTGGCAAGAGTCAGTCTCTCTTCAGGATTGAACTGATATTCCATAAGTGTTGGGTGCTGGATTATTTCTCCAAGTTGGCCAGTGCTTTGGCGGCGATGTCGTCATCCACCAGGATACGTCCGCAGTTCTCGCAGACGATGACCTTCTTGTGCATCTTGATTTCCATCTGGCGCTGGGGCGGGATGGCGCTGAAGCAGCCGCCGCACGAGTCGCGGTCGATCTGCACCACGGCCAGCCCGTTGCGGGCGGCGTTGCGGATGCGCTTGTAAGCCGTCAGGTAGCGCTCGTCGATATACTGCTCCTGCTCTTTCGACATCTGGAGCAGACGCTGCTCGTCCTTCTCAGTCTCGGCGATGATGGAAGTCAGCTCCTCGCGTTTGGCCACCAGGTCTTTCTCGCGGTTCTCCTTCAGCAGCTTGGCGGCGTCGATGTGCTGTTTCAGTTCCTTGACGCGGGCGTTGCCCTCTTTCGTCTTGCGTTCGCAGAGCTGTATCTCCAGGTCCTGGAACTCGATCTCCTTGTTCAGCGATTCAAACTCACGGTTGTTGCGCACGTTGTCCTGCTGCTTCTGGTATTTCTTGATCTGCTCCTGATGCTCGCCGATCTCCACGCTGCACTGCTTGTTGGCGCTCTCGATCTCCTTGATTTCGTTGGTGAAGTTCTCGATACGGGTGTTCAAACCGGCAATCTCGTCCTCCAGGTCCTGGACGGCTTGGGGCAGCTCGCCGCGGATAATCTGGATTTTGTCGATCTCGCTATCCACGCTCTGCAGGGTGTAGAGGGCCACAAGGCGTTTCTCGATGGCCTGGTCCACATCCGGACGCATGATCACAGGGGCTTCAACGGTCTCTTTCTCTTTTTTGGTGCTGACTTTCTTTGCCATGATTGTTGTATATGTTTTTGTATTTTAATCAAATATAGCTCACGATGCTCTTCTGGGCATCGGAAATTCGGCATGCAAATGTACTAAATTTTTCCAAAATGGCGTGAAAAATTATCTCTTTCGCAAATTGTTCGCTTTCATAGTGTCCGATGTCGGCCAGCGCCATTTTGGGGGTGGCCTCCTGGAAGTCGTGGTATTTCAGGTCGGCCGTGAGGTAGAGGTCGGCGCCCGCCTCCTTGGCGGCGTCGATGAAGTCGGCCCCGCTTCCGCCGCACAACGCCATGCGCCTGACCTTCGCCGTCAGGCTGGCGCATGGGGCGAAGCGGATGCAGGGGATGCCCGTCAGCGTCTTCACCTTCAGCAGGAACTCCTTCAGGGGCACGGGCTCCTCCAGCTCGCCCACCATCCCGAGGCCCACCTGATCTGTTGATAGGTTGTCGGCTGAGCCGACGGCACACCAGATATGTTGATACGTTGTCGGCCCACCGGATGGACAAGAACTGATGAACTTATCAACGTTAATCTTATCAACAGAAGATTGTTGCAGGATGCGACACTCTTTCAGCCCCAGTTTCCCGGCCAGCACGCCGCTCACGCCCCACGCCAGGCTGTCGAGGTTCGTGTGGGCCGCATAGACGGCCGTGCCGCTGCGCAGCAGGCGGTAGAGCAATCCGTTCCGCTCGTCGGTGATGCGCTTCACCCCGTGGAAGATCACCGGGTGGTGGGTCACGATGAGGTTCATGCCGAGGGCCTTCGCCTCGTCGAGCACCGCCTCCGTCAGGTCCAGGGCCACCAGCGCCCCGCGGCATTCCTCCCCGCCGTCGCCCAGCAGGAATCCGCTGTTGTCATAGTCCTCCTGCAGCTCGGGATGGAACACGCTGTCCAGATAATCCGTAATCTCCTTGATTTTCATATATCGAGTATCGAGTTTAACTTTTCACTTTTCACTTTCAAAAGATCAGTCTCGCCGTCACCATCAGCGTCAGGTTGTCCTGCGTCCCGGTCAGCCGGTAGGGTGCCTCTGGCGGCACCATGCGCCACGCCACCGCCGCGCCCCAATCCACCGCGCCCCAGCGCAGCAGGCCTTCCACGCCCGCCATCGGCTCGGCGATGCCGTAGAGTGGCGCCTGCAGGTTGAGTCCCTCCCATGTCATCCCTCCTTCGGGGTCTTGTCCGTAGAGGTGGCCCCAGGCGGCGTTCAGCCCTATGAAGGGGCGGGGAGAGGTGCCTATCTGGAACAGGCGGCTCCATCCCTCGAACAGCGGCCGGCCGAAGCCGAAGCGCAGCGAGAGGAAGGCGAAGACGTTGGCCGTAAACTCGTTCGGACGGGCCGTCAGCAGGCTTTGGCGGAAGCAGAACGGCGCCCCGAAGGTGCCGCCCAGGTCGAACATGCGCACGTAGGGCGTCGCGCGTCCTGTGGCGCCGCCTTGCAGGAAGAGCTGCAGCTCGAAGGGGTTCAGCTCCCATTGTCGGTCGTACTGCACCAGCAGCCGCGTCACCGCCCGTCGGCCCGGGTTGTTCACCCCCGCCTGCAGCTGTGCCGTCAGGCCCCACGGCGACTGAGCCACCAGGCGCGCCTCCAGCAAGGTCTCCGGCTCGATGGTGTCGCCCGCCACGCGGTAGAGCAGCCCTTCGTTGCAGAACAGGCGGCCGCCGTACAGCACGTTGCCCTCGGCCAGCCACAGGTATCCGTGGTGCTGGCGTCGCAGGCCTGCCGTCAGCATCATGCGGTCGCTCATGCGGCGGCTCATGAAGGAGCCCAGCGACGCAGGATCTCTCAGGCTCGGCACCGACAGACGGCGCGAACCCGCCGCCTGGTAGTCGCGCGCCGCACCCGCATAGAGGGTGCTGCCGCCCAGATGCAACGCCCCGCTCACGCCGCCCTTCAGCTGGCGGTCCAGCATCCCGTAGCCGGCATAGCCCTCCACGTCCCACAGCAAGGTGCCGTAGCGCAGGCCCGCGCCCCAGCGCGACTGCTCGTAGAGGTTGTAGCTCCATATCCGGTCGAGGTTCAGGTACAGCGTGCCGCTTGTGCCGCGATACAGCGGCACATACTGCCCCGCCGCCGTCGCGCCCAGACACAGCCACAACGCAGCCATACAACCTGTTATCGTCCTCCGTGCTTTCATCTTTTTCAAACTGCAAAGATACACATTTTTTCTCACTCGGCAAAATCAAAATGGGACAAGGGACAGTGGGACAGTTCGATTTTTGTTTTCCACTATCTCCCAAATTATACCTCTATATCTATATATTTATATAAATATATAGATATAGAATTTTCTTTTGAGTTTTTTGGATACCCTTATTTTTAACTGTCCCACTGTCCCGTGTCCCACCTCTCAAAAAAAAGTTTGATTTTTTTTCGCAACCATTCGTAAACCGCAATGTCGTGGTCGTATCTTTGCATCGTTGAAAGGGACGCAACCGGCCACTGCAAACCGACACAACAAACACAAAAAGAGTTCTTTGACATGCTGAGAAACCAATCACCTATGAGACCACCACCCTCCACCCGCCTACCTACGGCCTAACTACGGCTTACCTACGGCTTAACACGCTCCCCCAAAAATTTCACCTCTCACCTTTCAGCTTTCACCTTTCACCTTTCACCTCACACTCAACTACCCCAAAACTACCCTAACTACCACTCAATTCACAATTCACCATTCACAGGTCACAGAGCTCTCAAACCAAATCAACTAACAACAACTAAAAAAACTAAACAACTATGGCAAAAAACATCTACAACAACGAAACTTTCCTGCGTGGAAGAGTGGGCAAGAACGTCTATAAGGTCGTTCGCGGCAAACAGGTCGTCTCGGCCTTTGCGATGCCCCGCAACCCCAACACCACCAAACAAATCGCTGCCCGTCTCAAACTCAGCCTGCTGGGTGAAATCATGGGCTATCTGTATCCCATCCTCAAGTACGGCCTCCATGCCTCCGCCATGAGCCACCGTACCACCGAGGGCGGCCGCTTCGGCAAACTGAACTACGACCACATCACCGGTACTGCCCCCGATTTCCAGATGGACTGGGACGAGCTGCAGATCTCGGAGGGCAACGTGCGCAACATCTCGCTCGACAGCGACCACATCGACCAGACCTCGGTGCCGGGCACCGTCAGCGTGGCCGTGCAGGAGCGCGGCATCGAGTTCGACAACTCGAACGAG
>JAGCYV010000050.1 GCA_017960605.1 Bacteroidales bacterium
AGGCTCACACCATTGTTGACAAGGTCATACTCGCCGCCCGCGCCCGTCAGGCCGCCCGCAAGGCCCGCGAGATGGTGCAGCGCAGCACCGCCTTCAGCGGCGCCGGTATGCCCGGCAAGCTGGCCGACTGCCAGAGCAACGACCCCGCCGAGTGCGAGATTTTCTTCGTCGAGGGTGACTCGGCAGGCGGCAGCGCCAAGCAGGGCCGCGACCGTAAATTCCAGGCCATCCTGCCGCTCCGCGGTAAGATTCTGAATGTGGAGAAAGTGATGCGCCACCGCGCCTTCGAGAGCGAGGCCATCCGCGACATCTACACCGCCCTCGGCGTCACCGTGGGCACCCCCGAGGACCCGCAGGCGCTGAACCTCAGCAAGCTGCGCTACCACAAGGTCATCATCATGACCGATGCCGATGTCGATGGCGCCCATATCGACACCCTGATGCTCACCTTCTTCTTCCGCTATATGCCGGAACTCATCGAGAACGGCTACGTCTATCTCGCCACTCCCCCACTCTATCTCGTCAAGAAGGGCAACAAGCAAGTCTATTGCTGGACCGAAGACGACCGCGAGCGCGCCCTGATGGAGTTCGGCGACAAAGGCATCCACGTGCAGCGTTACAAAGGTCTGGGTGAGATGAACAGTGACCAGCTGCGCGACACCACCATGGACCCCGAAGGCCGCCAGCTGCGCCAGGTGACCATCGAGAACGCCGCCTCGGCCGACCGCATCTTCTCGCTCCTCATGGGCGACGACGTGCCGCCCCGCCGCGCCTTCATCGAGGCTAACGCCACCTACGCCAACATCGATGCGTAAGGTAAATTGAAAGTTGAAAGTTGAAAATTGAAATTATGGACAAACGCAATCTTTTACTGATCAGCAACAGCACCATGCGCGGCGAGGCTTACCTCGGCTGGTGCAAGGACATGATCGCCGACTTCTGCCGCCGGCACAACGTGAAAAAAGTGCTCTTCGTGCCTTACGCCGGCGTCTCGCTGGCTCCGAACGGACTCACCAAGAGCTACGACGCCTACGAGGCCAAGGTGGCTGCCGTCTATAAAGAATTTGGGGTGAAACTGACCTCGGTACATCACAAGGCACTGCCCATCAACGCTGTCTATGACACTGACTGCGTGGCCGTGGGCGGTGGCAACACCTTCCATCTGGTGCGCGAACTGCAGCGCACGGGCTTGATGCAGGCCATCCGCCAGCGTGCCTTCGACGGCATGCCCTACATGGGCTGGAGCGCCGGCTCGAACGTGGCTGGCCCCACCCTCTGCACCACCAACGACATGCCCATCGTGATGCCCGCCTCGTTCGACTGCATGGACCTCGTGCCGTTCCAGATCAACCCGCACTACACCGACTTCTTCGACCCGAAGCACGGCGGCGAGACCCGCGACGACCGTCTGAAGGAGTACATCATGATGAACCCCAAGGCCACTGTCGCCGCCATCCGCGAAGCCACCGCCCTGCTGCTCGAGGACGGCAAACTGAAGCTTATTGGCAAGCCCAACAAGATGAAAGTCTTCAAGACCAAGATGGAGAACACCAAGGAGTATGGCCTCCGCAGCAATATCAACTTCCTGCTGAAAGCTTGATTGCATCAATACAAGAAGTCATCCCAAAACAAGGACAGGCCCCGCTTCAATGCAGGGCCTGTCCTTTTGGTTTATGTATTGATTTGCGGCACAACTGCTACACATCAACAAATTGAATACGGATTGGCCAAAACAGCTACAACATAACTGCGTAGATGAGTATTGTACCAAGTACGGTTAATCCTGTCACCAGAAGAGTAGTTCCAAGCACATCCGTTTTCTCTATGAATGCATCTTGCGGCAATGCATTTAGTTTCTTCACAGGAGAGTTACTCCCACAAAGTGCATCATATTGTTTCGCATTTGAAGCCTCACAACCTGCGGTAGATACTTCCGTAACATATATTAAGCCTTTCGTCTCATCCCGATTTGCCTTATATGAAACCGAGAAACTCATCGTACTACCGTCTTCATGACTGAAACGATATGTGTCCGTCGTAACAAAGTCATTGGCCATCTTTGAACCATATCCAGAATACCTTGAATACGATGTACCTTCAACATACACATTGTTCTTTGTTTCAGTGCTGCTACCTGATGGAGCAAAGCCTTGTTTTGCAAGGTCAGACTTTATCTCTTCCACCGTCTTGTCAAAGGTACTTCTTGCAGTCACAGGATACGTGGTGGTGCAGCTTGAAAGAATAACTGCTGCCGATGCAATCATAAGCATCAAAAAACTTTTTGTTTTCATTGTGTGGTGTTTTTATAAGGTTTTGTGCATTATCATCAAATAAAAAGGTACAAGCCCTTCCATTTGCCTTACTGGTTCACCACAAACCATCTACAATCATGGACACTTGTACCTATTATAGCACAAAAGTCCCAAGATTGTAGATAACGGCTCGAATTTGCTTCAAGGTGGTGATTTGTAAGGCAATTGTGTTCTTCTACCGTCACTGCCATTTCTCTCGACAATGACGATGCAAAAATACACACTTTTCTGTAACTGACCAAATTTATTTTGCTGTGTGACTGAAAATGCGTATCTTTGCAACCGAAAACGTATCAACCTATCAACAATATGACGAAATACATCGGCGCACATGTGAGCGCCAGCGGGGGCGTGGGGAACGCCATACTGAATGCGGAAGCCATCGGGGCCAACGCCTTTGCGCTGTTTACACGCAACCAGCGCAGCTGGGTGAGCAAGCCGCTGCCGCAGCTGGAGATTGACGGCTTCAAGGCGCTGCTTCTCGACCGCGGTTTCAATCCCGCAATGGTGCTGCCGCACGACAGCTACCTGATCAATCTCGGCTCGCCCGACGAAGAAACGTTACAAAAGAGCCGTGCCGCCTTCCTCGACGAGATGCAACGCGCCCAGCAGCTGGGCCTCACGATGCTCAACTTCCACCCCGGAAGCCACCTCAACAAGATTAGCGAAGAGGAGTGCCTCGACCAGATAGCCCGCGAAGTGAACCTGGCACTCTCGAAAACCGAGGGCGTGACGGCCGTGATAGAGAACACCGCCGGACAAGGCACCAACCTCGGTTGGAAGTTCGAGCATATCGCCCGCATTATCGCAGGCATCGACGACAAGAGCCGCGTAGGCGTCTGCATCGACACCTGCCACACGCTGGCGGCGGGCTACAACCTCTCGACCGAGATGGGATATATGTTCTGCTTCGAAGAGTTCGACCGGCTGATAGGGCAGCAGTACCTCCGCGCCATCCACCTCAACGACAGCAAGAAGGGTAACGGCAGCCACGTCGATAGACACGAGGTGCTGGGTGAGGGCTTCCTCGGCAAAGAGTTCTTCTCCCGCTTCATGCACGACGCGCGCTTCGACAACATGCCCATTATCCTCGAGACCCCCGACCCCACCCGCTGGGCTGAAGAAATCAAATGGTTGCGAAGCCTATGAATATGAAGTATTTTATTGTCGATGCCTTCACCGAGCATCCTTTCGGAGGCAACACCGCCGGGGTAGTGTTGCTGCGCGATGCTTTTTTCCCCGACGAGGATGTGATGCTGCACGTGGCCGACGAACTGCGCTATTCTGAGACAGTATTTGTACGTCGTGCGGCAAGAAACGTATGGCACCTGCGCTACTTCACGCCGCGTGGCGAGGTGAACCTCTGCGGACACGCCACGGTGGCGGCCTTCACCGTGCTTTTCCGCCGCTGGATAGCCGAGGGCCCCTGTCGCGCCCGTACGGGCGCTGGCGAGCTGGAAGTGGTGGCAGGCCCCGAGGTGATGATGCAGATGGCCGCGCCCTCCATCGTATCTACCCTCGGCGATGCCAACACCCGCGAGGTCCTATGCGCCGTGGGACTCGGCGACAGCACCCCTGTTGAACTGCCCGTACAGGTGGTCTCGACGGGGCTACCCGACGTGATACTGCCCGTGGCCGACGTCGCCACCCTCAACGCCCTGAGGCCCGACATGGAAGCTGTCGGTGCCCTCACCCAACGCCTCGGTGCCGTAAGCTTCCACGCCTTCGCCCTCGCCGACGACGGATACACGGCCCATGTGCGCAATTTCGCCCCGGCTTACGGCATCCCTGAGGAGAGCGCCACCGGCACCGCCAACGGCGCCTTGACCCACTACCTGGCCACACACGGCGTCATCGCCCCCGGCGACCACCGATTCCTGCAAGGCGAAGCCATAGGACACCCCTCCACCGTGGCCACCTGTCTGGCACCCGACGGCACCGTTAAGGTCGGAGGCCCCGCCGTCATCGTCGCCGAAGGAAAACTGTATGTATAATATAACCAATGAATAACACGACCCTACACCCCGACACCCTGCCCTTCCTGCAGGAGCTGACAGTGAACAACAACCGGCCGTGGTTCAACGACCACAAAGAGCGCTGGCTGGCCATCAAGGCCGACTTCGAGGCCTTCACACAGGCCCTCATCGACGAGATGGTGAAATACGACGACACCCTCGTGGGCCTCACGGCCAAAAACTCGGTGTATCGCATCTACCGCGACACACGTTTCTCGGCCGACAAGACGCCCTACAAGACCCACATCGCCTGCTTCCTCAGCAGTTGGGGGCCGAAGAACAGCGGTGTGCCCGGCTACTACTTCCAGATAGGCACCGAGGAGGCCTACGGCTTGAAGGGCACCTGCAACCTCGGCGGCGGCATCTTCATGCCCACACCTGAAGCCCTCAACGCCATCCGTCAAGAGATATTCTACTGCACCGACGAGTTCCTCGCCGTCATGAACGAGAAGAACTACAAGCGCTACTTCGGCAGCGAGTTCTTCACCATGAAGAAGCTGCAACGCGTCCCCAAGGGCTACCCAACCGACTGGGAGCACGCGGACCTGCTGAAATATAAAGACTACTGCACCAGCTATACCATGCCGGACAAGTTCATCAACAGCAACAAACTCTTCGACGAGGTGCTGAAGGTATGGCGAGCCAGCGTACCGCTGAACCGCTTCGTTCAGCGAGCCATGGAAGACCTGAGATAATCTTTATGGGCCTGCGGGACACGGAAACTCTCGCAGGTTTTTTGTATCGTCTTTCGGCACACCCATTCGGGCAACGCCGGCAGGACAGGCAACGCAGCATCCCATTGTTTCGCCAATGCGGTGGCGAAATACCACGCCTGCATCATCCTGATATAGTACTCCTCGCGACGGATATGGGCCACCCATTGCAGTTGCTCGGGCCGGAAAGCCTTGTCGAGAAAGAAGGCCTCCAACACGCCGATGCCGAACCGCACCGTATATTCATGCTCCGAGGCCAGCCACCGTTCGACGTGCGTCAGCACCTCGTCCGTATGCTTGGCGAAACAGCGCGGCCGCAAGCCGTCGCAGGTGGCCCAGTTATCGACATACGGCAGAAACCGTTCCACCTCACGCAGACAGTAATCATAATCCTTCATCCCGCTCAGCAGGATGGCGTGCAGCTGGTTCTCCTCATAGTAACGGTGCGGAAGTTCGTAGAAAAACGGTGCAGGCTCTATCTCCTTGGTCAGTTGGCGCAGCAGCGGCATCCGCACGCCGATGATGTAGTCCTCGCTGGCTGTCGGCACAAGTCCGCGGTGGAAGTCACGGTACTTCACATCCTGCAACTCGAAAAGCCGCTTACGGATAATCTTGTTCTGGAGAATCATAGCAACTTGAGTATCTTTCCTCGCGTGTGCTTCACGCCGGTACCCAGTTCCGATGGCTCCATCAGCAGCAGGCTCTGCTTCAATTCGCCACAGAGTTCGGGGTAATGGCGGCATTGCTTGTAGGCCAGCTTCATGCAGAGGGCTTTGACTCCGTAGGGTTCCTCGGGCAGCAGCATGTGTTCCAGGCAGAAGTCCAGCAGGTCGGTACGCACATCATCGACACTCCAATCCAACCTCTCCAGCAACACCATCGACAGTCGCCGCAGCGGCACCTCGGAAGTGGTGGTAGCCACCCGCACCAGCTCCTCACGGTACTCGGCGATATATCCGTTGTCGCACTCGGGCAGATGGGTCAGCGCCCACGCGGCATTACTCGCCTCTTTGCCGTTCTCCGTCAGCATGGTATGGAAAAGCCCATCGCGACGCTGAGCGTCGCGATGGGCCTCCATTGCCACAGACTTTATCTCGCCGATATGCATCACTCGTCCTTGTATCCAGCAGCAATCCTTGCACGCTTGCGCTCAATCTCGTCGAGGATGATCTTGCGGATGCGCAGGTTCGTGGGCGTAATCTCCAGGTATTCGTCCTCGCGGATATACTCCATCGCCTCCTCGAGGCTCATCTTGATGGCCGGAGAACAGGTGCTCTTCTCGTCGGCACTCTTGGTGCGCATATTGGTCAGGTTTTTGGCCGTCACCACATTGATAACGATATCGTTACCGGGACGCAGGCTCTCGCCGATTACCTCGCCGGCATACACATGGTCGCCGGGTTCAATGAAGAAAGGTCCGCGGTCCTGCAACTTACTGATGCTGTAGGCCGTCGCCTCGCCCGTCTCCTTGGCGATGAGGGCACCGTACTTGTGGTCATCCATATCGCCTTTCCAGGGTTGGAACTCGAGGAAGCGGTGGGCGATGATGGCCTCGCCGTTGGTGGCGGTTAGTAGCGTGTTCCTTAATCCGATGATGCCGCGCGAAGGAATGGTGAAATCCAGCTGCACTCGGTCGCCCTTGGTGTCGATGTTGCCCACCTCACCCTTGCGGCGCGTCACCACGTCGATCACCTTCGAACTGAATTCCTCCGGCACCAGTACCGTCAGCTGCTCGATGGGCTCGCACTTCTGACCGTCAATCTCCTTGATAATCACCTTCGGCTGACCCACCTGCAGCTCGTAGCCCTCTCGCCGCATGGTCTCAATCAGCACGCTCAGGTGCATGATACCGCGACCATACACCAGCAGCGCGTCCGGCGAGCCCGTCTCCTCGATTCTCATGGCCAGATTCTTCTCCAGTTCCTTGAACAGGCGGTCACGCAGGTGGCGGCTGGTCACATACTTGCCCTCCTTGCCGAAGAAAGGCGAGTTGTTGATGGTGAACAGCATGCTCATCGTGGGCTCATCCACCTTGATGGGCGGCAACGCCTCGGGATTCTCGGCATCGCAGATGGTGTCGCCAATCTCGAATGCCACGTTCTTGTCCAGGTCCATCAGCACGGCGCAAATCTCACCCGCCTCCACGGGAGTCTTTATTCGCTCCTTTCCGAGACCTTCAAATACGTACAATTCCTTAATCTTGGTCTTCACCATCGAGCCGTCGCGTTTGGCGAGGGTAATCGTCTGACCCGCCTGAAGCGTGCCGCGATGCAGACGGCCCACAGCAATACGTCCAAGGTAGGAGCTGTAGTCAAGTGAGCTAATCATCATCTGTGTATTGCCCTCGTCGGTCTTGGGAGCGGGGATGTGCTCGATGATAAGATCCATCAGGTAGCTGATGTCCTCGGTAGGGGTATTGTAGTCCTCACCCATCCAGCCCTGCTTGGCGCTTCCGTAGGCGGTGGGGAACTCCAGCTGGTCGTTGTTGGCGCCGAGGTTGAACATCAGGTCGAACACCGCCTCCTGCGTCGCCTCAGGGTCGCAGTTCGGCTTATCCACCTTGTTCACCACTACTATCGGCTTCAGTCCCAGCTCGATGGCCTTCTGCAGCACAAACCTCGTCTGCGGCATCGGACCCTCGAAGGCATCCACCACCAGCAGCACGCCGTCGGCCATATTCAGCACACGCTCCACCTCGCCGCCGAAGTCGCTGTGGCCGGGAGTGTCTATGATATTGATTTTGTATCCCTTGTAGCGCACCGAGACATTCTTCGACAGGATGGTGATGCCGCGCTCGCGCTCCAGGTCGTTATTGTCGAGGATGAGTTCGCCCGTCTCCTGATTGTCCCTAAAAAGTTTGGCCTGATGAAGCATGCGGTCAACCAAGGTGGTCTTCCCGTGGTCAACGTGGGCTATAATAGCAACATTACGAATGTTTTGCATATCTTTGTATTGTTAAAACCAAACTGCAAAAATACAAAAAATCTGCAATATATCCAGAGAAAAAAACACCCAAAAATCCCACTTAAACCCCTTAAACCATTAAACCCTTTTCCTCCCGCTATCCTCCCGCTATCCTCCCGTTATCTACCCGTTATCTACCCGTTATCCTCAAGGTCATCCCTATATCAACTCTATATTAACCCTATACTAACCTAGGTATATACTATGTTTTCCCCACGTTTCCCTTAAGTACTCCTCCCGTCACCCCTAAACCGGTCTCTTTTTCTGCAACCGACACTCAACCTGCAACACAACGACTGACACCAGTATGACAATTTGTCAGCCATTGGCAGTCGCTGACATTTTGGCACGGATGTTGATATTAGTAAAGCGTTCACGAAAAAAAACAAACAAATAAAAATAAAGTACCATGAAAATTCAACCTTTAGCAGACAGAGTCCTCGTGCGTCCCGCCGAGGCTGAACAGAAGACCGCCAGCGGCATCATCATCCCCGACACCGCCAAAGAGAAACCGCAGCGCGGCGAGGTGCTTGCCGTCGGCAACGGCACCAAAGACCATGAGATGACCGTCAAGGTGGGCGACCAGGTTCTCTACGGCAAGTACAGCGGCACCGAGATCGAAATCGACGGCGAGAAGCTGATGATCATGAAAGAAAGCGACATTTACGCTATCATTTAATTGCTTGAATGTATGAATGCTTGAATGCATGAGTGCTACGCAGTCAAATTAACGCGCAAGCCCACTCAAACAATCAAGCAATCAAGCAATCAAACAATTTAATACTCAAACAATCAAGCAATCAAGCAATCAAACAATCAAACAATCAAGAAAAATGGCAAAACAGATAGTTTTTAATAATGACGCTCGCGAGCAGCTTCGCAAAGGCGTCGATGAGTTGGCAAACGCAGTGAAGGTGACCCTCGGCCCCAAAGGCCGCAATGTGGTTATCGACAAGAAGTTCGGTGCCCCTCAGGTGACCAAGGACGGCGTGA
>JAGCYV010000051.1 GCA_017960605.1 Bacteroidales bacterium
GCATGCCGGCCGTGGACACATTTGTTTCTGCTGCTCACCACGGTATCGCTGCAGGTGCTCACCAACCTCAGCAACGAGTTGGGTGACCACCTGAGTGGTGTGGACGGCGAGGGTAGGGAAGGCCCCAACTACAGCATGACCGATGGCGGCCTTACGGTCAAGCAGATGTGGCACGCCATCAACGGTATGGTGGTGGCTTGCTGCGTCTTCGGCCTGCTGATGGTGCTGCTGTCGGGATGTCCCTGGTGGGTACTGCTTCTAGGTGCCGCTGCCATCTGGGCCGCCACGCACTATACTCTCGGCAAGAAGCCGTACGGCTATATCGGCCTCGGCGACCTGTTCGTTTTCATCTTCTTCGGTCTGGTGAGCGTGCTGGGCAGCTATTTTGTCATCGCCCACACCCTCCCGTTCAAGATATGGCTTTGGGCACCTGCCGTGGGTGTCGGTCTGCTGAGCGTGGCGGTGCTCAATGTGAACAACATCCGCGACATGCAGAGCGACGAGGGTATCCGCAAGACCATCCCGTTGCGCATCGGTGCGATTCCCGCCAAGATATACCAGACGTTGCTGGTTGTGTTTGGCGTGGCCTGCTTTATGTGGAACGAGGAGTACCTGGCCTTCTGTGCCATCACCATACCCTTCTTTGTGTGGCATATCATCGGCGTGTGGCGCCGCAAGGGCAAACGGCTCGACCCGATGCTGCCTCTGTTGGTCATCAGCACCTTTGTGCTGGCGCTGATCTACGGCGAGGTGTACCAGATAGAAGCCACATGCCCTTATCCCATATGGTAGTATGGCTTACGACTTCGACAAGATAGCCCGCGACTACGACCGCCTGAACCGCGTGATGACCCTCGGTCTCGACCGATGCTGGCGCAAGCGTGCGGTGAAGGGCTTGCACGGCAATGTGCTGGATGTAGCCTGCGGCACGGGCGATATGGTGGTGGAATTGATGAAGCGTGGCTGCACCGTTACTGGAGTTGACCTTAGTGAGGAGATGATGTCCATCGCCAAGACCAAAGCACCTGCCACATATATATTGGGCGATGCCGAACACCTGCCATTCCCAGACGCGGCCTTCGACGCCGTCACCTGCGCCTTCGGTGTGCGCAATTTCGTGCATCTGAAAAAGGGTCTCGGCGAGATGCTGCGTGTGCTCAAGCCGGGCGGACGGATGGTGATACTGGAACTGGCAACGCCCGACAGCGTAATCATCCGTCCGTTCTATGACTTTTATGCAAAACACACGATCCCTTTGTTCGGCAAGTGGCTCGCCGACAACCGCACGGCTTACACCTATTTGCCGGAAAGCATTGAGCGTTTTCCCAAGGGGAAGGACTTTATCCGCATTATCAATCAGCTGGGTGCCATCGCTATCCAACAGAAACTGACCTTCGGCGTGTGCCGTCTGTATCAAATCCAAAAACCGTAATCCAAGACGCCATGCTGTTCAATTCCATAGAGTTCCTGTTGTTCTTTCCCACGGTGACGCTGCTGTTCTATCTTCTGCCTCACCGCTTCCGTTGGATGCTCTTGCTGGCGGCCAGCTGCTTCTTCTACATGTGGTTCATCCCCAAGTACATCTTCATACTTCTCATCACTATTCTCATCGACTTCTCGGCCGGCATACTGATAGAACGGTGGGCCGATGCCCCTGCGAAAAAACGGACATGCCTCATCGTCAGCATTGTTTCCACCTGCCTGGTACTCTTCATCTTCAAGTACTTGAATTTCTGTAGTGCCAATCTGGTTGCTTTGGCGCAGCGTTTCGGTTGGACGCACCCCACCAAGGTGCTGAATATCATTCTCCCCATCGGCCTTTCCTTCCATACGTTCCAGAGTCTCAGCTATGTCATAGAGGTCTATCGCGGCAACCAGGCGGCAGAACGCCATTTCGGCTACTATTCGCTCTATGTGATGTTCTATCCCCAGTTGGTCACCGGCCCCATCGAACGCCCACAGAATCTGCTCCGTCAGCTCCACGAGGAGAAACACCTGCAATATGAGAACATCGCCAGTGGACTGCGGTTGATACTCTTTGGTATGTTTCTCAAAATGGTGGTGGCCGACAATCTGGGTGTTTATGTGGATCAAATCTACGAGCACCCCGAGCTTTACGGACGTGGCGACCTCTTGTTGGGAATGGTTTTCTATTCTTTCCAGATTTATGGAGACTTCTTCGGCTATTCCACCATCGCCCTTGGCTGTGCCCTGACGATGGGCTTCACCATCACCGACAACTTCCGTACCCCCTACCTTTCCGGCAGTGTGCGTGAGTTTTGGCGCCGGTGGCATATTTCACTCTCGTCCTGGTTCCGCGACTATTTGTATATCCCCCTTGGAGGCAATCGCGTTCCCCTGCCACGATGGATACTCAACACCCTGATAGTGTTTACAGTGTGCGGTATCTGGCATGGCGCCAACTGGACCTTTATGCTGTGGGGATTTGCTTATGGATTGTTGCTTGTTGTCGAAAAGGGACTTCGGGGCATTCATCTCTTCGACCGTATCACAGGGAAGGTGGGACGTGCCGTGGTTCAGGTGCTCAATGTGGCCAAGACCTTTGTGGTCGTCACCCTTCTGTGGAGTGTTTTCCGTTCCCCGTCGTTCGCCGATTTGCACAACCTTTTCGCCGCGTTGATTGATAATCACGGCACTGAGCATCTGCAAGTGGGTGCAGTGGCTTGGGTGGCGTTGGCGCTGTTTGTCCTTTCCGACCTGCTGACCCGCCATAGCCGCTTCGATGCATGGTGTGGTCGTCGCCCTGCAGTTGTCCGTTGGGCGCTTTATGCAGTCTTGGTTTTTGCCGTCATCGCCCAGTCGTCGGTGCAGAACTATCCATTCATCTACTTCCAGTTTTGAGCATGAAAAAGTCATTGATAAAGATATTGTCCAAGGTGCTGCTCCTCGCGGTAGTGCTCGTTGTGCTGGAGATGGTCTATCGCTTGACACTCTATCCTCGTGACATCGAAGAGCAATGCGGCCTGATGGAGTTCTCTCTCAAACCCTTGCAGGAGGATGCCGACATGATTTATCTCGGCGAGTCGTCCAACCACAACTGTAACGATGCCGACACCGACCGACGGTCCATCTGCCAGATGATTGACGATCAGTTGCCCGGACATCATGTGGCCGACCTGGCCCACAATGCCACCCATTCCGGTGTCTTTTACGACATTATGAACAATATCCCCGACTCCTGCCGGGTGCAGACGGCCATCATTACGGTCAATCTGCGCTCCTTCACCAGCGAATGGATATGGTCCAATCTCGAGACCCCCTTGCGCAAGCAGCAGGTGATGATGAAAAAGGCGCCGGCATTATACAAACGGATGCTCTTGGCCTTCAAAGCCTATCCCCATTGGACGGAGGATGAACGTTGGGCGCTGGTGCGTCGTGGCCTCAAGCGTCAGACCTTTTCGATTCCCGGATTTCCTTATACCGATGCTGCCGAATGGGACCGTGAAATGTGGCACCAGGGTACCCAGAGCGGTCTCTCCGACGACAGTGCCGCTTTGGCCTGCCACTATATCAAGTGTTTTGCCTGCACCCTTGACGACAATAATCCCCGCATCCGTGACTTCGATCACATTGTGCGTCTCTGCCGTCGGCGCGGATGGACGCCGGTGTTCCACATCCTTCCTGACAACGAGGACCAGATGGACTCACTCGTCGGGCCGCAGTTGCTCACCCTGCTCCACAACAACGCCCGCTTCATCCAGCAGCGCTACGAGGCTATGGGTGTCATGGTGGTCAACAATCAAGGCATTGTGCGCGATTCGGCATTCAACGAGCGGTTCTATCCCACAGAACATTATAACGAGAAAGGCCGCCGTGCTGTGGCTGATGCCATAGCGGCGGCCCTTTGTCGAGCCAATTAAAGACGGTTGCTGTTATTTGAGTCCGTCGATGATGGTGTCCAGATAAGTGACGAGATCACCCATCTGTTTGTCGTCCATTGCCTTCCCCTGCCATTGTTCCAAAAGACAGGCCTGGATGTTCTTGGCATCCTCTTCCAGGTGGATCCCCTTCTTGGTCAAGCTGACCAATGTGTGGCGTCCGTCGGCAATGCCGCGGGTGCGGATGATCAGCCCTTCCTTCTCCATGCGTTTCAGCAACGGCGTCAAGGTGTTGGTGTCAAGCATTAGCCGTCGGCACAATTCGCTGACCAACAGATTG
This sequence comes from Bacteroidales bacterium, assembly GCA_017960605.1. Lineage (GTDB taxonomy): Bacteria > Bacteroidota > Bacteroidia > Bacteroidales > P3 > Colimorpha. The sequence continues at coordinate 4,180 of JAGCYV010000051.1, forward strand.
TTTTGTTCCCATAGCACCAGTAGTACCAAATACTGCGGATAGGTCAAGCCCAGGGGGGCAAGGAACGGATGGTAGGATTGTGTGACAAGCCTCGACGCTGTGTAGAGGTGGAAACACAATTGGTTCTTCAGTTTCAGCTGTTCGTACATTACAGTAATGATTCAATGTCTTTCTCGAAGTCCTTGGGCTCGGTGGTGGGGGCATAGCGCTTCACCACGGTGCCGTCGCGGCTGATGAGAAACTTGGTGAAATTCCATTTGATGTCGCTGTCTTTCTCCACGCTCTTGCTGATGGTCTTGAACAGCGCGGCCGATGCTTTGGCCTTCAAGCCATGGTACTCCTCGGTGGGAGCGGCCGATTTGAGGTAGGTGAAGATGGGGTGTTCTTCCTTGCCGTTGACATCGACTTTCTTCATAATCTGGAAGCTGACGCCGTAATTCAAACGGCAGAAGCCCTCGATCTCGCTGTCCGACCCCGGGTCTTGGTTGGCAAACTGGTTGCAAGGGAATCCGATGCACACCAGACCGCGGTCGCGGTACTTCTCGTTCAGCTTCTCCAATCCGTCGAACTGGGGGGTGAATCCGCATTTGCTGGCGGTGTTGATGATGAGCAGCACTTTGCCTTTGAAGTCGGCGAAGTCAATCTCTTTTCCGTTGCTTGCAACGGCTTTGTAATCATAAATGGTGGCCATTGTGTCTTGTTTTTGTGCCATGGCATGGCTCCCCGTTATGACGAGAGTCAATACTGTGGCGAATTTGTAAATACTTTTTAAAAAATGTTTTTTCATACGTTTCCTTTGTCTAGGCCCAGCATTTGCTCCACCTCGTCGCGGTGTTCGTAGAGGGTGCAGCCGCCGGTGTGTTGCCAGCTGCCCGTATTGGCGTCGCGCAGACGGGTGAAGAGCGGCGAATGCAGCGCGGCACGCAGTCCGTCACGAGCGACATTGGTGTCGCTGTAAGGCGAGAACGGGCAGGGCTCGGCCGAACCGTCGGGGCCGATGTGGAAGAATCCGCGTCCGGCGGCCAGGCAGCCGTCCAGTGACTTCTCGTCGCCGGGGAAGGAGAGGAAGACGATGTCGTCGAAACGCCTCCGCGCCTGATCGACAAGCTGTTCCATCTCCGCCACTTCCTGGTCGCCGAAAGCCAGATGCCGGGTGCTCTCGTCGAAAGGTACATACTCCACATAGAACACCAGTCGGCAGCCTTTGTCGTGCAGTTCGCGCAGGTAGTCCTCCGAGGTTACACGCCGGTAGTTGTCGGTGGTCACCGTGATGCTGGTGCCGAAGAATATCTTCTCTCCGTGCAGGGTGTCCATGGCAGTCATCACGCGTCGGTAGATGCCTTCACCGCGCCGTGTGTCGGTGTCGGCGGCGTTGCCTTCCAGACTGATGACGGGGACCATGTTCAGGTGCTTCCGGAAGAATTCCGTATAGGTGGCGCCTATCATGGTGCCGTTGGTGAAGACCGGGAAGATGATGTCCTTGACGGCGGCCGCCTGTTCCAACAGGTCGCGTCGGGTCAGCGGTTCCCCGCCGGCGAGCAGGCAGAAGTTCACTCCCAGCTTCTCGGCTTCCGCAAAGATGCGCCCCCATTGCTCCGGGCTGAGGGTGGGCTTTGTCGGAGTCTCGGCGGCGATGCCGTTTTTGCGGGCGTAGCAGCCCTTGCATTGCAGGTTGCAGGCTGTGGCGATGCTGGCAATGAGGAACGGTGGCACCTGCAGTCCCTCGGTCTCCGTCAGTGTCCTGCGACGGCGTTCCGAGCGGTGGAAGGCTTGCTGCATCCGCAGGACAAAACGGGCCTCGCGCGGGTTGCCGAGCACGCTGCGGTAGGCGTTGCCCATGATCCGCCGGATGCTCTCCGTCATATATGACTGCAGGTCAACCATCGGTTACAACGTTTGGGACACGAAATCACGGAAACGGTTGATGTCGTCGGTGTTGGGATGGCCGGCCTTGACGGGTCCCATGGCGCCGGGACAGACAAACTCGCGGCGATCGACCTGGATGCCCCGTGCCTCGAGGGCCTGGCGCATCTGTGGCACCGGCGACTTGATGATGGCGCACGAGCCGAAGCACACCACGCGCTTCACCTTCTCGGGCGTGAGGCTGTCGATAAAACGCATCACGCTGTCATCCACCTTGCCGAACATTACGCCGGCGCCGAGCAGTAGCACATCTACCGGCTCGTTGACGGGCTCCGCCACGGTCTGCGGCTCGCAGTGCATGATGTCTTTCACGGCCTCCACCATCTTGCGGGTGTGGCCGAACTTGCTGAAATATCGGATTGCTGTTGTCATAGTGTCTTCTTTTTGTTTGTATGTCCTGGCCCTTTGGGAAACCATCCCTTCTCGACGCGGCAGTGCTGCTTGGACAGCTCGTGTATCGACCATAGGCTGCTGAATCCCACCACTCCCAGCACGATGGAAACGATGCCGTGCAGAAAGAGCGATCCAGCTATGCAACCCAAGCCGGCCAGCAGGAAGAGCCACCAGGACCCGACGCCCCAATGGTACTCCGCCTTGATGACCAAGGGATGGAATGTACCGATGGCGACAAATGCCGCCGCTCCGACGATGATGCCTGAAAAGTCGATTCCCATAAGGTAATTATAGAGTAGGGGGCGATTCCGGTTACATCATCTTCATCAGCCAGTTCTGGTAGCCGATCTTCTCAATCTTGTCGAGCTGCTCCTCGCTCCAGTACTGATCCTCCTCCTCGTCGGCCAGATAGGCCTTGGTGATGTCGTAGGTGGTGGGGTCGGCGGCCAGGGCGGGCATCATCTTGTACAGGCTCTCCACGCCCTCGCGCTGTATCTTGAGGTCGGCCTCGATGTAGGCTTTGGCATCCTCGATGAGGGGTTTCTCCATGTGGATGTTCACCTGCGGGGTGCAGCCCAGGTCCATCATGCGGTTGGCATACTTCTCAACCCATTCCATCTCCTCGGTGTAGTGGTCGAGATACTTCTGGCCGAGCTTCTCGAAGCCCTGCGATTTGAAGAGCAATCCCTGCATTTTGTGCACAAAAGCACCCGTCGTGAGTTCGTTTACAATCATCTGCGAGATCTGTAATGTCGTCGTAAAATCCATGGTTATAAGTTTTTTAATGGTTAATAAATTATATCGTTCACGACGCAAATGTACAAAGATTTTCTTATGTGGAAAATAAAAAATAGAAAATTAATATTTTTTAACAAACCGACGGGATTGCTGAAATATGGGTTTGGTTTTGGAGTTTTAGATGTATGTATCTGATTATTAGTGTGTATATATGTGTTTCTCGATGTTTTGTGTCTATTTCATTGATAATCAATGCTGATTCCCTAGTCCCTCCGTAGTCCCTCCGTAGTTGCTCCGTAGTTGGTCCGTAGTTGCTCCGTTGTTTGCCGGAGGAACCTCGGAGGAGTGACGGTTGTGATACTGAGGGGGTGCTTTGTCTGTCGTGTGCGATGAAATAATCGTGATTTGAGCGGTAGGGAACATTTTCGTATCTTTGCACCGCAAAAAGCGAGACCACCATGCAGACAATCCCCATCACCGACTTGGCCGCCCCCGAACTGGCCCCTTACGCACGGCTGACCGAAGCCCAGCTGCTCAACCGACTCCATCCCGCCGAGGGCCTGTTCATCTGCGAGAGCCTGAAGGTGATACGTGTGGCGCTGGCACAGGGCATGAAGCCGGTGTCGTTCCTCTGCGAGGAGAAATTCCTGCCGCAGGTGCCGGAGTGCGGTGTGCCGGTTTATACAGCAGCGCGTGAGGTGCTGAAGGGACTGACGGGTTACGAGTTGAGCCGCGGCATGTTGTGCTGTATGCATCGTCCGGCACTGCCGTCGGTGGCTGCAGTGTTGCACGGGGCACGACGTGTGGCGGTGATCGACAGTGTGGTCAACAGTGAGAATACGGGGGCTATCTTCCGTGCCGCCGCCTCGTTGGGTATGGACGCGGTGCTGCTGACACGCACCTGCTGCGATCCGTTGAACCGACGGGCATGCCGGGTGAGCATGGGCACGGTGTTCCAACTGCCGTGGACTTTCCTGGATGCATATAATCAACTGAAAGAAAACGGATTCTCGACGATTGCCCTGGCGCTGACCGACCGGTCGGTACCGATAGATGCTCCGGAATTGAAGGCCATCGACCGCATGGCCATCGTGATGGGGACCGAAGGGGAGGGATTGAGCGACCAGGTGCTGCGCATGGCCGACCATGTGGCGCGGATACCGATGCTTCGGGGCGTCGATTCGCTCAATGTCGCTGCTGCCGCTGCTGTGGCGTTCTGGGAATTAGGCAGGCCACTCTGAGGGCAAGGGTGAGGATGAGGGGCAGCAGGGCGGGGGAGAGGCCGCAGATGGCGACCCACACGGCCGCCACGGCAAAGCAGCCTTCCTGCAGCCACAGCGCCCAGCGCGGGCTGCGTTCCAGCCGGATGGCTATCAGTATCAGCAGCGGGGAGGCCCAGAGGATGTTGAGGTTCCACTTGGTGCACCAATGGCTTGTCCCGAGCCACATGTAAAGCAGGAACAGGCCGACGATTCCGGCCAGAAAGAACAGTAGGCGGTCGGCCCAGCGAGGCCACAGGTGTTTCCATGTGAGCAGTGCCGCCGCCACGCAGAGCAGTGCGAATACCACTATCGGCGGGAAGCTGCGACGCAGAGGGGGGCGTGTGTCTTGCAGCAACTGGGTGTTGCCGGATACGAGGGGTTGCCCGTCGCGGGTGGCGTTGTCGTAGATGCCCATCATGACCATGGGGTAGAACATGGCCTCGCTGACCGTTCTGTCGAGGTCGGTGCGGAGGCCCAAGAGCAGATCGACTCCGAGGGTCCACCACTCCAGGCAGCCGCCGGCAGCGGCTTCATGGACATGTTTCCTGTAGCTTTTGGTGTCGCACTCGCCGGTGGTTGCTTTCTGTTTTCCGCAGGCCGCTTCCACCATGTCGCGCACACGGGTGGCGCAGTTGTCGCGGAAGAAGTCGTAGCGGTAGTAGCGGTTGTCGGGCATGTAGTTCCATTCCAGCATGATGAAGAGGTTGTTGACCTCCTGACGGGTGAGGTTGAGGGGCTGCTCCCACACGGCGCGCCGCTCGTAGTCGTAGGTGGCCATGAAAAGGTTCATGGGCGACCGGCTGAGGCAGTAGTTCAACTGTCCTTGGGCAAATTTGAGGTAGAAGTTCGGGGTGTCGAAGTCGAAGGTGCCGTAGTTATAGACGTGGTCGATGCCCTGCGAAGGGTCGCAGATGCGGATGGCGCTGTGGCCGAAGGCAAGGTAGAAGTCGTTGCCCGGTCCGCAGGTGATGACACTGGCCGTGGCGCTGTCGCTCAGCGGGAGCGTCTGCGACGAAGCCGGTGCGGAGAAAGGTATGAGGAAAGTGAGCAGGCAAAGGAAGGAAAGCGGGGTGAGAGGGCAAGTGCGTACAAACGATGTTTGCCGTTTGGCTTGTATATCGGTATGCTGTATCATCGGCTGGTATTTTGTTGGATTAATATTAAGACGATTGTCCCATTCACCCCCTTTTCATTTCTTGGGGAATCAGGCTCCGGTGCCTATCTGTTCGTCGGCCACCTCGGCGGGACGAACCTCGGATTCGCGCGGCTCCATGTGGAAGGGGGCGTTTTCTTTGCCTTGGTGGACAGTGACCTGCGGGAAGGGAATCTCGACTCCCGCGTTGTTGAAGGCGATGTATATGTCTTCGCGAATGTGTTTCCACACTTCCCAGTAGTCCTCGACGGTGGTCCAGACCCATACGGAGATATCGACGGAGCTGTTGCCGAGGTCGCTGACAGCGATGACGGGCTCCTTGAAGTCCCACCTCACGAGCGGTTCGGCCTTCACCACCTCCCACAGCACTTCCTTGGCCTTGTGCAGGTCGGTGCCGTAGGCTACCGAGGCCACCACGTCGAGGCGTATCTGCGGCTCCTTGGTGTGGTTGATGAGGCTCTTGGTGGCCAGTTCGCTGTTGGGGATGATGATGGTGCGGCCGTTGAAGGGGCGCATGATGGTGTGGAAGATGCGTATCTCCTTGATGTAGCCTTTGTACTGGCCGCATTCAATGTAGTCATCCACCTTGAAGGGTTTCATGAGCAGGATGATGACACCGCCGGCGAAGTTCTGCAGGGTGCCTTGCAGGGCCATGCCGATGGCCAGACCCATGGCGCCGAGGAGGGCGATGAAGGAGGTGGCTTTGATGCCGATGACATCCATGGCCATAATGATGATCATGGCTTTGAGCAGCACATCGACCAGTGAGCCGAGGAAGGTCTTGAGCGAAGGCTCGGCATTGCGCTTGTCGAGGGCTTTCACGATGACTTTTTTCAGCATCTTGGCCAGCTTCATGCCGAGCCAGAGAATGATGATGGCGATGATGAGCTTGGGCATGAAACCGATGGTGAGCTCGGTGAGTTGGTGCAGGCCGTCCTTGATGAAGGTGTTCTCGCCGGTCACCACCGCCCGGAGGTCGGTGATGTCCATGTTTTTGATACTGTCTTTGAGGGCTTGCGAGATGCTGTCCTGCGCCATCACGGTCTGGCCGAACTCATCCTGCGGCGGTGGCGGGGTGTTGCCGCTTTTCTGTGCGGCGGCGATGGCCATCAGCGAGGGTGTTTTGTCGTCTAAGAATAGCATGGTGCGATTTCTTTAAAAAAGAGACTGCTCCGCAGAGCAGTCTCTTTCGGATTGAGTGGTTGTCCGTTTATTTCTTGACAATCTTCTCGGTGCGGATGCCGTTGTCGGTGGTGACGCGGACCACATAGACACCGTTCACGAGGCTGGTCAGGCTGATCTGGCCGGCGGTCATGCTGGTGAGTACGTTGCGGCCGTTCACGTCGAACATCTCAACCATACGGATGCCTTCACCCTCGATGTTCAGCACTTCGCTGGCGGGGTTGGGATAGATGGAGACATTGGCAATGTTGACGGCATCGATGCCGGCGGGATCTGCCACTTTGATGTCTTCAAGCATGAGCACATAGCCACCTTCGCAATCGTGGTGGCGGAAGGCCACTTTGAAGGTGCCGTTGACGCTGGAGGGAATGGCCACTTGGCGCTGTTGCGGCATGGTGTCGTTGGCGGTAAAGGTCTCGGTGAAGACCTGGGTGGTGTCGCCGCCATTGATGATATAGACACTGTAGTGGTCGGTAGGATAGGCAGAGGTGTAGGTGAAAGCCTTCCACTTGATGCTGTACGAACCGCTCTCAGGCATGGTCAAAGGCTCGGTGACAAGCCAGTTGTCCTGATGGAGATCCATCATGAACATGCCCAAAACGCTCTGGGCCGACATGGAGTAGGCGTAGGTGTTGCCTCCCATGGTAATGGTGTCCCAGCCTTCGCTGTCCCAGCAGGTGCCGAAGCCTTCGTCAAGGTTGACGATGTAGGGAAGTGCATGGGCGTCGCAGGAAATGATGTTGATGGTCAGTGGGGTGGCATCGGTGGTACCCGTGCTGTTGCCGACAGTCAGGCCGATGGTGTGGTTGCCGGGAGTGTCAAAGGCATAGGTGAGGCTTTCTTCGGTGCCGGCGGCGGTGCCATCGACAGTCCAGGCGTAGGTCTCGGCCACGGTGGCGTTGGCGGTGAACGTGTAGCTGTAGCCAACCTTGCCGGAGGTCGGGCCGTTGATGGTGGCGCTGGGGGCGGAGAGCTCATCGATGGTCAGGCTGTCGATATACAGATAGTAGGCATAGTCGCCATAGTAGTTGATGGCAATGTACTTGGTGCCTTCGGGCAGCACATAGCCGGCCTCGGTCCATTCGGTGGCCACGGTCGGGTTGTCGCCCAGCACGGTGGTGAAGGCATTAATGTCGGTGGTGGTGGTGGAAGCCAGCACGCGGAAAGCATCGGTGGACCGGTAGCCCATATACCAGAACTTAACCATGTAGTGGCCGGTGGCGGGCAGCGTAAGCTCGGGGCTGATGAGGTACTGGTTGTAGTCGTCGGCGCTGCTGTAGCTGCTGAGGGCGAAAGAGTAATCGCCTTGGAAGGATTCCTCGTCGGTAAGGCCGGTATGGACGTCGTTGGCGGGGTCAATGCTGACGAACTGCCAGCAGGGATTCTCCGCCTCGAAGTTCTCGCTGTAGGGGAAACTGGTGATGGCATTGCACTCGACGGCGGTCACCATCAGGCTGTCATAGGCAGTGCCGGCGGCGTTGGTGGCACCGACTTTGACGGTGTAGCTGCCGGCGGCGGGGAAGGTGTAAACCAGCGTGTCGGTGGTGGAGCTCTGGAGGGTGCCGTTCACTTCCCAGCTGAGGGTGCTGACGTCGCTGTGGGCAACATAGGTGGCTTCATTGCCTGCTATGACGGTCACGGGGCCTTCAACTTCAAGTTCGGGCAGCTCCATTCCACCAAGGCGGATGTCGTCGAGCTGCATGAGGTATTGGCCGCCAACGCTCATGTTGCGGAAGGCGATGCGGACGGTTTCACCGGCGTAGCTCGACATGTCGATGACGCGACGCTCATAACCGGAAACGGTTGCGGTGGCATCGTCGTAAAGCAGTGTGAAGTCGGCGGTGTCGGTGGTGGCAGTGGTGGAGACAAGCACCTGGAGATGATCGGTGGCCTCGCTACGCACGATGTAGTAGCTCATAGTGACATTGCTGAGGGTGCTGGGAATGGTGAGTTTGGGTGAAATGGCCCAACCGTCGGCGGTGTCGTTCATGAACACCATGAAGTTGTTGCCGCTATAGGCGTACTGTGCATCGTTGTATATCCAGATAGAATCGTTGTCGTTGCCAAAGACATAATGCCAGCAGTCGGTGTTGTCTTCGAAACCTTCCTCCCAAGGATTGGCAATAATGGCCTCGTCGCAGCTATAGACGTTCACCAATAAGGTGTCGCTACCGGTGCCTACGTTGTTGGTGGCTTCTGCCACAACGCTGTGGCTGCCGGTGGTGGCGAAGGTGTAGGTCAGCGTGTCCCCTGTTGCGGCCTGGGTGGTTCCGTCAATGCTCCACACAAAGGTGGCGGCACCGGAAGCGATGAATGTGGCGGTTGTATTCACTTCAACAGCAGTGGGACCGCTTATGCTCACTTCAGGAACAGAAGGACCACCGACGCGAATGTCGTCAATGTCGAGGTAGTACATGTCGGTCACATTGTAGTGACGGAAGGCGATGTTGATGGTCTGACCGGCGTAGGTATCCAGACTGACAGTCTTCTTCAGCCAGTTGCCGGTGGTGGTGCTGGTGAGCACGGCTGTGGTGGCGGTGAAGTCGGTTACCGTGCGGCCGGTGGTGCAGATATAGACGCTGTATTTTTCAGCGGAATAACTGGCATCTTGACCCTTCTCGTACCAACTCAGCTCAAAATTGCTGGCATTGGTTGGAATCTCAAAGGAAGGGAGTACCATCCAGTTGTCGGGTGTCAGTGCTCCCACATTGTTGATGTATGAGGCCGAGGTGATAACATAGGTGCTGCCGTCATGTCCGTTGGCGGTAGTGCCAAAGTTGGAAACCTCCCAACCGTAGCTGTCGTTGTCGTTGTCAATGAAGGTGAAACCGGCAGGAGCGGTACCTGTCTCGAAATCTTCGGTCCAAGGGAAGTTGCTTACCGTCACGTCCTTGGTCATACCTTTGCTCATCAAAGCCGGCATGGACTGTGTGGTTTGGACGGTCTGGCTGGGGCGGAACATCATGTGGGCAGAGGCATCGCCGTTGATGCGACGAGCCATTCCCGGCTGGGCAAAACTGGTTGAGGCCAGCAATGCCACAGCTGCGAAAAACATAAATGCTTTCTTCATTTTGTTTGTGATTTAGAGTTATTAATATTGTTGTTATTCAATAATATGCAAAGTGTTGATGCTGTACTTTTATTCTGCAAAGATACGCATTTTATTATTATTGGGTAGAAAAAGTTGCTAACACCCTGTTAAGCTGTCCCTGCCATCGCTGCTTCTTACAGTTCGTCGTCTTTTGCATTGGGGACAAGAAAAATCACCGTCAGCGCACCCACGGCGCCGGCCACGGGCACTATGATGCGGGCCACCGAGCCCGCAGGGATGAACACGAAGGTGGAGAGCAGCACCATGACCGTCATCACGCCCACGGCACCGGCTTTCTGGGTGGCCGTCATGCCGCCACGCCGCTGGTAGCCACGTATATACTTGCCCAGCCACGAAGCCAGAAGCCACTGCTGCAGCCGCGGCGACGAGCGATAGAACAGCCACGACGCCAACAGCAGGAACGGCGTCGTCGGCAATCCCGGCACCACCACGCCCAGCGCTCCAAGCCCAACGGCCAGCAGGCCCAAGCCCACGTATAGATACTTCTTCATCTTAATGATTTGGCACGCAAGGCGATGTTGCGGTGGAGGACTTCACTAAAAAGTGATATTTCGAGGCAGTGATAGTTGCCCTCACAACCGACGAGGGGCAGCATGTAGTCGTTACGCGTGTAGCCGTCGATATGGAGCAGCAGACTCGTGGTGTCGAGCGTGACGGTGAGGGTGTCGCCATAGCGCGGGTCAATGAGCATTGCCGGTGTGGCATCGGTGCGCCAGTTGACGGGATTGATGGCCATAAGATTGCCGTCGCTGAGGAATGGAATGGCACAACTGTTGTCGCGCACCGAATTGTAGCAGATGGTCACACCCAGGTCGGCACTGTCTTTTGCCGGACAGATATGGGCATTGGTGTCTGTGACCTTATAGCCGACGACATAGGCTGCCACCAAACGGCTGCAGGTGCTGTCAGACATCTCATCGAGCAGATCCACAACAGCCATAGCTCCCTGGCTGAAGCCTGCAAGGATGAATGGGCGACCTTGATTGTAATGTTTAAGATAATAGGCAAAAGCCTTGCGCACGTCGCCATAAGCCAGAGGCATACGGGCTTCGACAAGGCTGTCGCTGGTGTAGGTCTCCATGGTCACCTGCCGGTAGTAGGGTGAGTAATAGTTGAGCTCACCGGCCAACAAGCGGTCCACGCCCACCATCTCGCCATACAGCAGCGCGCGGATGCTGTCGTTGCGGGTGTCGGCATAATGGTATGTGCGGCCACTGATGCCATAGTCGTCGCACTCGGTGGAGACGATATAGAACACATCCACTGCCGCATCGCGGTCGGCGATGTACCACTGGCTGTTATCGCCATAATCGGGCGCCGCGGGAATCGTCTCGCCTTTCGGTGAGCAGGCGGCGAGTGCCGCCGCAAGGACCAAAGACAGGTATAAGTATCGTTTCATTCTATTGACCTAAAATCTCAAAAAAAACGTTGCAAAGATACACCTTTTCCCGGACATGTGGGAATATTTTTTTGCCGTATGAAATATTCTTCGTACTTTTGCACTTGCTTTCGAGAGCGAAAGCTGTAAGCAAGAAAAGCATTGCAATATTGTCCTTGCATTTGAATTCGCCAAATTTAAGAAGGAGGACGGAGCATTCATGCTTTCGCTTGTATGTGTATGCTATTATCCACAGCATACCGTCAGGCGTGAGAATTGTTCCCATAATCCCGTTCCTTCGAAGGTGTTTGGCGATACCTAAATGCAAACGGACATGAGCACATACCCTCATGCCTTTTCTTATTTATTGGTATTAACGTTCCGTTGGAGGGTAGGAAAGAGCAGGATTGCCGAAAACTGCATTATAGAGTAGGTGAAAAAAGGTTGAAAATGAACAATAACAAGTTCTCTTCGGATTATGGGTCATTCTGGGGTGTTTTATTCTGGTTGTACCTTACGGTCAGTCAAATCATGACTGTTGTGTTTTTTATAGATTTATGCAAAGAATGGCATTCGGTGTTAAAAATCATTTTTTTAGGACCGATATGGGCAGAAATCAAGGGTTTTCTATGGTTTATTTTCATATGGTAATAATATGAAAAGGTTTTTATCTGTTGCCTTATTGGCTTGTAGTTTAGTTGCTGTTTCGTGCAATACTTACAATAACAGCACAGATGATGATTGGATTTATGGGAAGGGAAACGAATATGAGCCCAAAACAAAGGTCGAACAAAATCTAATTTCTCAATTTTGTACCTATAGTGCTGCATTTTCAATGGGTAATACTAATGAGATGAAACGATTCTTTTATATGGATGCGATAGAGTATTACAAACAGTATTTCCCAGGATTAAATGATGAAGAGGTATTAGATGAGTTTTTTAAGATGATGACGGGAGATGCAATGAATACTCTATATGCATTAAAGGACGAAGGGATTGACCTAAGTATATATGTTGAGGATGTCACAAATAGAATTGAGAGTGGGGACGAGTATTTGTATGTATTTGACGCCCGTTATCGTGTATCACGTGTTCTTGATGATACTCTCAGGTATCTTCATTCTCCATTTTTTGACAAGGTTCTAGCCGTATCGCATAATAAGGGACGAAACTGGAGCTTTATTAATATGATTGAAGAAATGCCTACAATTTTGCTAATGAATTATCCTCAGAGTATTGTAGATGATGTTATGAAATATTGAGAAAAGGAGTTTTGACGATGAAAACAATTGGTATTTCAGTTGTTGTACAATTGATTGCAGCGTTTTTACTAATGTTGGCATGTTTCCGTTTGCCAATAGGTTTTTATACATTTTTAAGAGTGTCTGTTTTTGTGGTGTCCGTTATTGTGATTCTTCGGCGTAAAAAAAGATTTGAGATAATAATAACTGCATTTATCGCATTATTGTTCAATCCTATTTTCCCTATTTATTTACATTGTAAAACCATTTGGGTTGTTTTGGATTTATTGTCTGCAGGGTGGTTCGTTTATTGTTCTGTTATAAAAGGAGAAAACAATATAATGAAGCCATAATGAATTACGATGCAGAACAAGAACAATTTGCTGGCATCTCCATCTTTAATCCTGTTCGGCGAATAACAGGTTATAACGGGATGCCTCGTTATATTTCTAGTATTAATGCACCAAGAAATGTGTTGGGAAGTGTGACTAAACACCGCGGTACGCCTCTTATTACCAATCTATTTGGTGAAATTATTGATGAAACTTGGGTTAATGAAAAGGGATTAATAGAGAAATATGTTGCATATGATTCTCAATGGGATGACCAGCATCGTAAAAAAGTAAATGTTGAAAGATATAGATACGAGGCATTTTTTAACGATTATTACCAATGCGTTCATTGTGAGGTACATAATAGGCTTCTAATAGGAAACATTGAAACAATGTTTCATTATGACTTAGAGTATGATTTTAATGAGTGGGAATTACAGAAAAAGAGCATTGTTTGTACAGATGTTCGAAGAAATAGGAAAAGCCGATATACATATTATTACGATGATAATTGCGATTTGCATGGGTTGGCTATAGATGATATTTCCTCCAGAATGATTTTTTTTACATATGACGAGAATCATCATCTTTTGACGAAAGAGGAACATATGAAGAACGTGCAACTTAATCTGTTTGAAGGGGAATATCGTTTAGGTAGAAGTACGTATTACAAGTACGATAGCCAAGGCAGGTTGGTGAGTATTGAAGAAAATGAGGATGGCAACAATTCTATAATCAAGCAAATTGCCTATTATAATGATGGTTCGTCAAGAACGATAGAGAAAGGTTGTTTTGGCGAGATTATATACACACGGATTTATGCTGGGTGTGGATGTCCAAGTCGTCGTATTAAAATAAAACGAAACTCTCTTTCAATAACAAATGTAAGCCAAACCGACATGACAAAAGACGAGCACGGAAATCCGATATTTATTAAGTGTATCAGGATAGAATATCTCTTCGATAAAAAGAAAAATAAGTGTAGTAAAAATAAGATAGAATGGGAAAAGTCTTTTGTGTATGTATATGATAGAAATGAAAATTGGATACAAAAAGAGGAATTCGTTGATGGAAAAATCCGCAGTGTGATACAGAGGGTAATAGAATATTGGTAATTAGTATTTTTTTTATGGACAATCCCCATTTCATCGAGTCATCACCGACGGACCACCGACGGATTGCCAATGAAAAAACGCTTTTGCGGAGAAAAAAGTTATTATTCTCCGCAAAAATGCGGAGAATCTATGATTGCAACAGTTCTCAACGACTAGTCGGAAACCAGCGAGACCCGCCAATTTTGGCACGTGCATTCTTTTATGGCAAGTGTTTCTTCGCCATCATAGAGCACCTCTCCACCAATAACGCTATCCCCATAGAGTTTCCGGAAATAGTCTATTCCTGTACAGAATTGTGTGTTGAACCGCTTGGCCGACTTTATTTCATAGGCACGCAATTGTCCGAAGCTCTGCTCCTCAATAAGGTCAATCTCCTTCTGTGTGTTGTCGCGGTAGTAGAACAGGTGTGGTGTTCTGCCCTGATTGAAACGACGTTTGTGAAATTCCGCCACCACCATGTTCTCGAACAGCGCGCCCCTCAACGGATGTGTGGCCAGTTGCTCATGGCTTTCCAACCCCAGCAGGTAACACACAAGCCCTGTCTCATAGAAATACAGTTTATGGGCCTTTACAATCCGTTTTCCGATATTGCGGTAATACGGTGGCAGGGTGAAGGCAATGTAGGAGGTGGTCAGAATGCTTAACCAATGCTGGACGGTTTTAACGTCGATGCCAATCTCATTGCTGATGCGCGAAGCATTGAATTCATTGCCTACACGGCTCGCAATTAGTCTAACAAACTGCCGGAATAGGTCGAGGTCTTTGATGTTTATGAGCTGACGCAGGTCTCTTTCTATGTATGTGCGGTAATAATTTGAGTAGACATCGTAAGGCTCTCTCCCGTCACCCCATACGGCGGGATAGAAACCACGGTACATCAGTTCGTCGGTAGGAATGTCACCATTAATCTCTTTTATTGAGAGCGGCAACAATGTCAGCAGTGCCGCCCTGCCTGCCAGCGACTGTGTGATTTTCTCCATCAGAGTGAAATTGTTGCTGCCGCTCAAAACAAAACGCATTGACTTGTCCTCGTCGACAAGCACCTGGATATAAGAGAACAATTCCGGAAACTGTTGTGCTTCATCGACAATCATTCCATTGCTGTTTTTCTTGAGGAATGACATTGGGTCGGCCACAAGCTCTTCTCGTGTATCGGGGTTCTCCAAATTGACATATCTGTAATTTGGAAATGCCATTTTGCAGAGAGTTGTCTTTCCCGACTGCCTCGGACCTGTCAAAATCAACACGGGAAAATCAGCGTTGATTCTTAAAATTTCTGCAGCTAGTTCTCTGTTTATCATTTTACTACATTTATTTTATACCGATTTGGAATTGCACTCCAAATCGGTACAAAAGTACACAAAATATTTGATATACAAGAAAAAAAGATATACAAAAACAGGTCGCCTCAAAAAAGTGGCGACCTGTTTGCTTTTTTCCCCACCGCGGGGATGCGGCGCTAGCAGAGCTCGTGGATCACGAGGCCGGAGCGCAGTTTGGGCTCGAACCAGGTGGTCTTCGGGGGCATGATGTTGCCGGTGTCGGCAATGTCGATAATCTGCTTCATGCTGACGGGATAGAGGGCGAAGGCGACCTTCATCTCGCCGTTGTCGACGCGACGTTTCAGCTCGCCGAGGCCACGGATACCGCCGACGAAGTCGATGCGCTTGTCGGTGCGGAGGTCCTTGATGCCGAGCACCTTGTCGAGGACGAGGTTGCTGAGGATGGTGACATCGAGCACGCCGATGGGGTCGTTGTCGTTGTAGGTGCCGGGTTTGGCGGTCATCTTGTACCAGTGGCCGTCGAGGTACATGCTGTGTTCATGCAGCTTGGCGGGCTTGTAGATCTCGGTGCCCATGTCGGTGAGCTCGTAGCTCTCGCCGACGGCTTTGAGGAACTGCTCCTTGCTGAGGCCGTTGAGGTCCTTGACCACGCGGTTGTAGTCGATGACGTTCAGCTGGTTGTCGGGGAAGATGACGGTCATGAAGTAGTTGTACTCCTCCTTGCCGGTGTGGTGGGGGTTCTGCTCCTTCTTCTCCTGTCCCACGAGGGCGGCGGCGGCGCTGCGGTGATGGCCGTCGGCGATGTACATGGCGGGAACCTGCTTGTCGAAGATGTCAACGAGCTCGGCGATGGTCTTCTTGTCGTCGATGACCCAGAAGCGGTGGCCGAAGCCGTCTTCCTTGGCGATGAAGTCATAGATGGGCTTCTTGGCGGTGATGCCGGCCACGATCTCGTCGATGCGGGCGATGGCGGGATAGGCGAAGAAGACGGGCTCCACGTTGGCGTTGGTGATGCGGACGTGTTTCATGCGGTCCTCTTCCTTGTCCTTGCGGGTCAGCTCGTGTTTCTTGATGACCTTGTTGACATAGTCCTCGCTGTAGGCGCAGGCCACGATGCCGTACTGCCACTTGGCGTCCTTGTCCTTGGGGTTCATGCTCTGGGCATAGATGTAGAGTTTCTCCTCCTCATCCTTGACCAGCCAGCCGAGGTCTTTAAACATGTTGTAATTCTTGACGACCTGGAGGTACACTTCGGGCGAGTGCTCGTCGGTGCCTTTGGGCAGGTCTATCTCAGCCTTGGTGACGTGCAGCAGGCTGTAGGGGTTGCCCTCGCACTCCACGCGGGCCTCTTCGCTGTTCAGCACGTCGTAGGGACGCGAAGCCAGTTTCTCGACAATGTCCACCGGGGGGCGGAATCCGTTGAACGGTTTGATAATTGACATGGTGTGTTAGTTTTAATTATTAATTTGTTTATTTGCGTTATAAAAAATATCGAATCCCTGTTGTAGCTTTACAGGATCGGTCTGGTAAATGTTGTCGCCGTAGTAGCAGTCGGCCAATACTTCGTAAAGGCGGCAGAACTCGCCGAGGTCGTGCTTGCCACGCTGTGCGTCGATGGTGAGTGAGAGAAGTTCCAACGCACGGTCGGCGGCACGGTGGCACTGCTCCTCGTTGCCCTTGCTCTTCCAGCGGTTGGCACGCGACACCTCGCTGCCGATATTCAGCATCTGCTCTGCCAGCGACATATCCGCCCAACGGCCTGCGGCCAATCCTGTGTGTTGAAAATTACTCATTGTATCAGTGTGTTTATAGTGTCAACGATTTGTTTCCTTATGGCAGGATCCTGCACATCGCGACTACGGTTGCCTTGGTGGGGACGAATGTTGATAAGAGAATCGAATTCAATAAAATCTTCGCCATCCATTTCAGGATAGAGGTTGATGCCCCATAGGTCCGCTTGCATAGACCCCTGTGTCAGCAACTCTTTCTCGATATCAGCATGGAGCTCGGCGTCAAGCCCGAGGATTCCCTGCCTCACGTCGACAACAGCCTTTATCATGTCACCGAAGTAACCCGGCAGCATAGCATTCAAGTCACTGTGTTTTATTGGATGTGACACTATCTTCATATAGAGAGAAGTCCTTTTTTTTGAGAATGCAAAGATACGAATTTTTTGCGACATGGGAAAAAATATTTTGGCTGAATGGGAAAAACTTCGTAATTTTGCAACCGATTATAACGGAATTATTAACGAACACAAATGCCAATGAAGCATAGCGCATAGATTAATATGCACATCATAGAATAGGAAAAAGCGAAGTAGCTTATCTGGTCATTCTGAAACTTGGACACTTTCGGATTATCCCCAGACCAAAGCGACAACGTTCCCGCATAAGCGTGGACTTGTACGTTGTAATTGGGGATAATAGGTAGTCCAAGACCTCAGAATGACCGATGAAGACTTAAAAGTACCACGCTCTTTTTATGTGCATTCTTCATCGGTACTACAGAAATAACATGTTATTAAAAATCAAAACCGACGTGCCGATGGTATATAACAGGCAACAATTAAAATGAAGAAAATAATTGTTTTTGTAGGGTTGGTGGCCATATTCATCTTCTCCTCTGCATTTGTAACTACAGGAAAAGAATGTTCATTTTCTAACTCTGGTAGTGGAGATCACCTGTACTCTGTTACAGTGTCAATAACCATCACAAAGGTATTCTACGATTTAAATACGGGTGATAAAGCATTTGAAACAAACACCTCTGCAACTCAAAGTTTTAATATTTGTGCGGATAATCCCGACAAAGCAAAATCAGAAGCCAAAGGTGAATGTAGCAGTGTATGTAGCAGAAATAGCGGACGGCATTTGGGAAAAGAACTGGTAAACGGAAAGTATTATGATGTATATGAATATAGAGAAGTGTATGATGCTGTCGCAACTTACATTAGAGAGTGTTAGTTAATACGTCGTATTATTTGGTTATTGCTCAAGTACAAATCGGAATTTATACTCATATTTTCCCACGTAAATGAGCATGATTTCACAAATAAATATTAAATCAAAACCGACGTGCCGTCTTTTCTATCTCCAACAAATAAGCTTGGAGAAGATGCTTCTCTCCAGTACTGGAGTAAATCACTTGACATCACCTTTCAAGTGGTAAACGAGCCAAAGTCTGAATTTCTTGAAACGGTTGCAGAATTGGAAAAAGAAATTCCAGGGTTTGGTGAAGGAAAGTCACTGCTTGACAAAATGTCAATGATTACTCTCCCAAATATGTTCGACATGGATCGCACGGAACTTGGCAGCTATGCAGAAAGGAACATCAACGGATTGAATGCCATCACACTAAACGCATTCCAGCCTAGGACATTTTTGAAGGATGCTGTTTATGGTAGCTTCGCATTCATTGAAGGCAAAGACACCTTGTATCAGATTATCATTCTGTCAGGTGGAACAAGCATTTCAAAACTTGCGGACAAACTGGAGGCGTCCATAATGTCGTTCCGTGAGTTGTAATCTGAAATCACAAATTTGTTTTGACAGAAGAGCATCTCATTTCAGCGAGATGCTTTTCTTTTGCATAATAACCTTGGGCTGTTCGTCGAGACATCATCGAAGGATCCTGCTTGTCACCCTGTCGTTACCATAGACCGAGGCAAAAGATGAGCAAAATTTCAGCAAAAGGGGAGCAAAAGGTGAATGAAGAATATCGTTTGGCTCTAATCAAAAGCAAAGAGGCTTGCACGGTGATGGATGCAAGCCTCTTTTTTGTAGTGACGAAATTATAAGGAATTGGATAAGTGTCTATAATATTGCTGCGACACGTTCGCTCCTTCGTGGTAACGGGGCAGGACGTGCAGGGGCAATGATGTCTTCGCCGAGGGCGGTGCTGATTTTGGCTATGGTGGACATGGTCATGTTATGGGTTCCGGACAACCAACGACTCACCTCGGTCTCGGTTTTACCCATCAGCAGGGCAAAGTCTTTCTGCGTCATGCCTTTTGCCTCCAAAATCTCATAGATGCGGTTGGCGATGCTCACCGACAGCTCCATCTGCTTCTTCATCTCGGGCGACATGGTCTCCCTGATTTTATCCATCAATTTGTTTGTTTTCATACGGCTTATGTTTTAATCGTCAATAACAAAAGACAACTCTCCCAGCAATTCAGTACCGCGGATGGTAATTACTTTCTGTTTCTCGCGCTGTTTCAATTCAATGTCAATTTTCTGCAATGTATTGACACAACGGTTCAGCATTTCGTCTTCCTGGTAGGTGGCGGTCTGCTTCAGCCCACCGTTGCCTAGTATCAGCACTTTGGATTGAAGGTTCAACAGGTAAAGACGGAGGGAGGTGGTTTCCAGATGCGACGGCAACGCCATTACACGGTCTCGGCGGGTACCCTCGTAGCGGAAATGACGGTCGGCAGCCCCGTCACGCTTTATGATGTCGAGACGATAGACGAGTTGAGCCACATCGTTGGGATAGTCGTCGCGGAACTTGAGCAGGAATTTCTCAAACTCCGTGTATTCTTCACCCACAAAGCGTGGGGAATAGAGGCTAACTTTGTCGCCATCTTCCAGTAATTCAATAATTAGATTCTTTTCCATGGGTTTGCATTTTCTGATGCAAAAATAAGCATAAAAGTTGATTCTGCTAAATGCAAAATCAACTTTTATGCTTATTTAACTATTTGTAGGATGTCTTATCCCTCGTAGAAGGGCATCTTGACGGTGACGGCCTTGAGGAGTTTCTCGCGGATCTTGATGTAGATCTCGGTGCCGACCTTGGCGTACTCGGCCTTGATGAGGGC
>JAGCYV010000052.1 GCA_017960605.1 Bacteroidales bacterium
CAAGTTCTTCCCCATTGTCAAGTTTGTTGAAATCAATGGTCTCGCGCCCGACCGCATACGCGACCGTGTGCCTTTCGAGAGCCTCACGCCGCTCTTCCCCAACGAGAAATTCAAGCTCACCGGCCACCCGCAGGAGACGCTCTCCACCCGCATCATCGACCTCTTCACCCCCATCGGAAAAGGCCAGCGCGGCCTGATCGTCGCCCATCCCAAGACCGGTAAGACCACCCTCCTCAAGGAGGTGGCCAACGCCATCGCCTTCAACCATCCTGAGGTCTATCTGATGGTGCTGCTCATCGACGAGCGCCCCGAGGAGGTCACCGATATGCAGCGCTCCGTCAAGGCCGAGGTCATCGCCTCCACCTTCGACGAGCCCGCCGACCGTCACGTGCGCATCGCCAATATCGTCCTCGAGAAAGCCAAACGCCTCACCGAATGCGGCCACGACGTGATGATCGTGCTCGACAGTATCACCCGTCTGGCGCGTGCCTACAACACCGTGCAGCCGGCCTCCGGCAAGGTGCTCTCGGGCGGTGTGGAAGCCAACGCCCTGCAGAAACCCAAGCGCTTCTTCGGTGCGGCCCGCAACATTGAAGGAGGTGGCTCGCTGACCATCATCGCTACGGCCCTCACCGAGACGGGGTCGAAGATGGACGACGTCATCTTCGAGGAATTCAAGGGTACCGGCAATATGGAGCTCCAGCTCGACCGAAAACTCAGCAACCGCCGTCTCTATCCCGCCATCGACCTGGCCGCCAGCAGCACCCGCCGCGACGACTTGCTCGTCAAGCCCGACCTCCTGTCGCGCAGCGTCATCCTCCGCAACCACCTCGCCGACCTTACCCCCGTCGAGGCTATGGAGTTCCTCCAGAAGCAGATGGTTCGCACCTCCGACAACGAGGAGTTCCTCTACACGATGGACAAATAACAAACACTACAACACAAACGACAGCCCCCTCTGACCTGTGGCCGGAGGGGGTGTTTGTATTCTATGACGAATCGTGCAGGCGGCGGAACGGATTGTCCTCAAACAAAAGGTCGCATAGCCAAGTAGAGAAGTGACACTTCCGGTATGTGCCGTTTCAGCGTTTCAGGCGTTTCAGTAGTCAAAAGGGGTGTCTCATTCTCTCTTGAGTTAATATAACTATATAATAATTAATATTTTATATATTAAAAGAAGGATATGATACCCCTTACCATCTCACTGAAACGCTGAAACGCGAAACGCGCAGCCACGATTAATCTAAAGCTCTCCTAAGGGTTACCTCAAGTTCTCCTCAAGTTCTCCTCAAGTTCTCTTCAAGGTTATCTACGGTTTACCTACGGCTTACCTACGGCTTAACAACGGCTTAACAAGGGACCCCCGAAAAAGGAGTTATTTATTCGTTATATATAAAAATAATTATGTATCTTTGCTTTTTACAGCCGGAGCGTACGGCTGATGTAAAAGATTGAATGAAAATGGAATACGACTTCAGGAATCTTGAACCACGGTGGCAAAACTACTGGCGGGAGCGTGGTGTCTATCATGTTTCCAACGTCTCGAACAAGCCACACTACTATGTTTTGGACATGTTTCCCTACCCCTCGGGAGCAGGCCTGCATGTGGGTCATCCGCTGGGATATATAGCCAGCGATATCTATGCCCGCTACAAGCGTCTGCGCGGCTTCAATGTGCTGCATCCCATGGGATACGACGCCTACGGCCTGCCGGCCGAGCAATACGCCATACAGACGGGTCAGCATCCGGCGGTGACGACGGAGAAGAATATTGCCCGCTACCGCGAGCAGCTGGACAAGTTGGGCTTCTGCTTCGACTGGGACCGTGAGGTGAGGACCTGCGACCCGAAGTACTACAAGTGGACACAATGGACGTTCCTCCAGTTGTTCAAGCACTATTACGACAATACCGAGAACAAGGCGATGCCGATTGCCTCGTTGGAGGCTCGGTTCGCCCAGAAGGGTACCGAGGAGCTCGACGCCGCCTGCACGGAGGTGCTGGATTTCACGGCCGAGGAGTGGAACGGCTGGGACGAGGCGAAACGTCAGCAGGTGCTGATGAACTACCGTCTGGCCTATCTGGCCGACATCCCCGTGAACTGGTGCGCCGGATTGGGTACGGTGCTGGCCAACGACGAGGTGGTGAACGGCCTCAGCGTGCGTGGCGGATACCCCGTGGAGCGCAAGCTGATGCGCCAGTGGAGCCTGAGAATCACGGCTTATGCCCAGCGATTGGTGGATGGACTGGAGAAGGTGGAATGGACCGACAGCCTGAAAGAGATACAGCGCAACTGGATAGGAAGAAGCGAAGGTGCCGCCGTGTGGTTCCCCTTGGATGTGAAGAGCAACGAGAATGTGCTGCCTGGCGCGCAGGCTTATATGCCGCAGTTCGACCCGCAGCCGGTGCCGAGTTTCGAGATTTTTACCACCCGTCCCGACACCATCTTCGGCGTGACCTTCATGGTGCTCTGTCCCGAGCATGAGCTGATTGACCAGATCACCACCCCGGAGCAGCGCCAGCAGGTGCAGGATTACGTCACCTGGGCCAAGAACCGCTCGGAACGCGAGCGTCAGGCCGAGGTGAAGAAGGTGAGCGGTGTGTTCACGGGCGCCTATGCCGTGAATCCCCTGACCGAAGAGCGCATCCCCATCTGGGTGAGCGACTATGTGCTGGCGGGTTACGGTACCGGAGCCATCATGGCTGTGCCGGCTCACGACAGCCGCGACTTCGCCTTCGCCCGTCATTTCGGCTTGCCGATAAGGCAGGTGGTGACGCAGGAGAAGGATGTGGTGAGCGACCCCTCGACGTGGGCGGAGAGTATGGATGCCAAGACGGGCTGGTCGGTGAACAGCGGATTTGTGACCGGCATGAAGGTGAAGGAGGCGATGGCGGCCGTGATAGACAAAATAGAGGAACTGGGCATCGGCCACCGCACGGTGAACTACCGTCTGCGCGACGCCATCTTCAGCCGCCAGCGCTACTGGGGCGAGCCGTTCCCTGTCTATTATAAAACGACGAGACAACAAGACGACGGGACGACGAGTCAGGTGGCTTGTCCGATACCTGAAGAGTGCCTGCCGCTGGAGCTGCCGGAGGTGGGCGAGTTCAAACCCACCGCCACCGGCGAGCCGCCGCTGGGTCACGCACAGAAATGGGCGTGGGACGAGCAGAACCGCTCCGTGGTGGAGAACAGCCGCATCGACAACAAGACCGTCTTCCCGCTGGAGCTGAGCACTATGCCGGGCTTCGCGGGCAGCAGCGGATACTATCTGCGCTATATGGACCCGACGAACGACGAGCGCTACTTCTCGGAGCAGGCGGTGGAGTACTGGCAGAATGTGGATCTCTATGTCGGCGGCGCCGAGCACGGTACCGGCCACCTCATCTATGCCCGCTTCTGGAACAAGTTCCTCTTCGACCTCGGAATGGCCAAGAAGGAGGAGCCCTTCCAGAAACTCATCAATCAGGGCATGATTCAGGGCCGCTCGAACTTCGTCTATAGGAGCAAGGCCGACAACGGGCTGTTCATCTCCAAGGGTTTGATCAAGGATATGGACGAGGTGACGCCGATCCATGTGGATATCAACATCGTGGATAACGACGTGCTGGATGTGGAGAAGTTCCGCCAGTGGAGGCCCGAATTTGCCGACGCCCGCTTCGAGACGGAGGGCGGCAAATATGTGTGCGGCTGGGAGGTGGAGAAGATGAGCAAGAGCATGTACAACGTGCAGAACCCCGACGACCTGGTGGAACGCTACGGTGCCGACACGCTGCGTCTTTACGAGATGTTCCTCGGCCCTGTGGAGCAGGCCAAACCGTGGGACACCAACGGCATCGAGGGCGTGCACCGCTTCCTGAAGAAATTCTGGCGATTGTTTGAATGCCTGAACAATGATTGCGTGAGTGATGCATCAAACACTCAGGCAATGAAGATACTGCACCAAACCATCAAGAAGGTGACGGACGACATCGAGCGCTTCTCGTTCAACACGTCGGTCTCCACCTTCATGATTTGCACCAACCAGCTGACCGACCTCAAGTGCGGCAGCCGTGAGGTGCTCGAGCCGCTGGCGGTGTTGATTGCCCCCTTCGCCCCGCATATCGCCGAGGAACTGTGGCACCAGCTGGGTCACGACACGACGGTGTTCGACGCCGAATGGCCGCAGTATGACGATAAATACCTTGTCGAGGACACGGTGAAGTATCCGGTGCAGTTCAACGGCAAGATGCGCTTCACCATCGACCTGCCCGCCGCCGCCACGCAGGCGGAAGCCCTGGAGGCCGTGAAGGCATCGGCCGACGGTCAGCGTTGGATGGCCGGCGCCGAACCCAAGAAAGTGATATTTGTGCCTAAAAAAATCATTAACATAGTACTCTGATGCTCAGCCGACATTTTCTAAGAAGCAAGGTGCTGCAGGAACTCTATGCCTGCCAGATAGAAGGGAAGACTCCCACCGCCGCGATGCACGATTTCGACTACCATGTGGGACGCTTGAACGAGTTGGGAATCATCCAGGTGGCACTGATGGTCCGCATGGTCGAAGTGGGGGAGAAGGTCATCGAGGAAGGTAAGAAGAAATTCCGCCCCACCGACGCCGAGAAACAGCCCAACCGCAAGTTTGTCCAAAACGAGTTCTTACGCCGCATGGCCGACAACTACGAGTTGAAGCAGTATATCGAGAAGTGGGGCGGCATGTGGGACACCTATGAAGACCTGGTGCGAGAGGCGTTCATCGACTTCCGCAAGCAGGACCTCTACTGCCGCTACCTGTCGCATACCGACACCGACTATGTGCAGGATCACGAGTTCGCGGTCAATATGTTCCGCTACCTGATGAACCGCGAGGCGCTGGTGACCGTTATCGCGCAGCGCAGCCTCCTGTGGGAGGACGACTTCGAGCAGATTGCCCAGTACAACTTCATGATGCTCAAAACCCTCACCGAAGGCAACTTCGACGAGGCTACTCCTTGGCCTTTGATGTACGATGTGCGCGAGGAGAAGGACCAGACGGACATGGAGTTTGCCCGCCGCTTGCTCCAGCAGTCGCTGGCCGACCGCGAGGAGACCGACGAGATGATCAAGGCCCGTCTGCAGGGATGGGAGTTTGAGAGGGTGGCGCTGATGGACATCCTGCTTATCAACATGGCTGTCGCCGAACTCACCTCCTGCTCCACTATCCCCGAGAAGGTGACGGTGGATGAATACATCGAGCTTTCCAAGGAATTCAGCGCCGAACGCAGCCGTCTCTTCATCAACGGCATCCTCGACCGCCTGCTGCTCGAACTTCGCTCCCAGGGCCGTATCCACAAGACCGGCCGCGGATTGATGACAGAGAACGATGTGAAAACCGAGAAGTGAAAGGTAAAAATGAAAAGGAGTAAGATGTTTTTATGCGTGCTGGTGGCCCTTCTCGGGCTCACAGCCTGTCAGAACAGCAAGAAAGACCCCGGGGTCGATTTGATACGCAATCCCCGCAGCGCACAGGGATACAACGAGAAGGAGGCGATGCCTGTTATCACCTTCGACACCGATGTGCATGACTTCGGGCGACTCTCAGCAGGCGAGAGTGTGAGCTACAGCTTCCACTTCCGCAATACCGGCAAAGCCGACCTGATTATCAACAGCTGTAGCGCCACCTGCGGCTGCACCATCGCCGACTATCCCAAGGAGCGTATCGCCCCGGGCGGCGACGGCTATGTGACTGTCAGCTTCAACTCGGCAGGCAAGTCGGGTCAGCAGTTCCAAGAGGTGACGGTGGTCAGCAACGCCCAGCCCTCCTCTGTCAAACTGACCATCCTGGCGCAGGTGACGAGGTAATTGAAAAGTGAAAAATTAAAAGTTAAAAGTAAAAATTATAGTCAATATGGTAGTTTTAGCACAACAAGGCGGAAATATGTGGATTTGGATGATTGTCATCCTCGTGTTGATGTGGATCCTCATGATGCGTCCGCAGCGCAAGAAAGAGAAAGAAGAGCAGAAATTCCGCAATGAACTGAAGAAGGGCGACCGCGTCCTCTTCTCGGGCGGCATCTACGGCAAGGTGCACTCCGTCGATACCCACACCGTCGATGTGGAAGTGTCGAACGGCGTTGTCGTCACCGTGGAGAAGAGCATGATTCAGCCCGCCCCCGAGCCCAAGGCCGACGACAAGAAGTGAAGCGCTTCCTGATCATACTGCTCTTCACCGCGCTGGTTTGGGTGGGTGTTTCCTTCTCCGAGGAGAACGACTATCCTGTGCGTGCCCGTGTGGAATACACAGGTTACGACACCGTGCGTTACGCCCTTCTGGAGGCCGACACCGTGCTGCCCTTGCAGGTGCACATCTCAGGCTTCAACGCGATGTTGCTCAGCTTGAGGAACAGTACCGTGAGCCTTGAGGTCGCCGTGCAGGAAAGTCAGCATGCGTTGCCCGTGGGACCGCTGACCGAACGCATACGCCAATCCATCCTGGGTGCCAAACGTGTCGCTACCGATGTCGATTCGCTGCGGTTCTCCTTTGCCGAGCGGAATCATAGGGAGTATGCCGTCAATCTTGACGGATTGAATATTTCGTTTGCCGACCAATACGGCCTCTACGGTGAGCCGACGGTGTCCCCTTCGGTGGTGACATTGTATGGACCTGAAGAGTCGTTGAACGAGATCTCCGAGCTTCGCATCCTGCCGGCCGAGATCCTGGGCATCAAAGAAAGCGGCACCTATCCGCTCTCGCTCGATCCCGTGTGGAAGCAATATGCCGATGTGAAACCTTCGTGTGAGGAGGTGAAGCTTTATCTGCCCGTGGAGCCTTATGTGGAGAAAGACTACAGGGTCCCGGTAGTGGTCGAAGGGGCCGATTCCACGATTTCCCTCAAACTCTATCCTCCTGAGGTCACCGTCCGCGCATGGGTTGCCCAGCGCGATTTGTTAAAAAAGCCCGAGTTTACGGTGGCCGTCTCCTACGACGAGGTGCTCTCCCGTGGAGGCCGGCTCACGCCCCATCTGCGCCAGTTTCCTGGATATATCCGGCTCCGCAGCATTGAACCGGGCGAGGTGCAATGTGTCGTCATTAAATGAAAAAGGTAGGCATAACTGGGGGAATGGGCTGCGGCAAGAGTACCGTCGTTGAGGCTTTCCGTCAGTTGGGTGTCTCCTGCTTCGTGGCCGACGATGTGGCGGCATCCTATTATCAAGATCCTGATTTCCTGTCCGAAATTCGCTCTCTCTTCGGCGACGGTGTCTTTGATTTCGACGGCCGTGCCGACAAGCGCCGTATCGCCGCCCTCGTCTTCTCAGACAAAGAGAAACTGCAAGCCCTCAACGCTTTGGTGCATCCCCGTGTGATGCGTGATTTCGATGCGTTCTGCCGGCAGCATGAGGCTGAGGATTATGTGCTCTTTGAGAGCGCTATCCTCTACGATTGCGGTCTCGACCGACTGATGGACAGAATGGTGTGCGTCTATCTCGACCTCGCCGAGCGTCTCCGTCGGCTTCAGGCACGCGACGGGGTGGGAGAGGATCAGATTATGGCGCGCATCGCTAACCAGATGCCAGCCGAGGAAATGATGCGACGAGCCGACTATATCATTTTGAATTATGAAGGCAACCCGCGACAACGCCAAGTGCACTACATTGATAAACACTTAAGGTCTAACAGTTAAGAGTTATGAAGTATTTGCGCTTTTTACCAGTCCTATTCCTTTTTACCTTTCACCTTTTACCTTTCACCCTGTCTGCTCAGCAGTATTTCGATGCCCGCGGTCTCACTTACCGCAACCCCGAGGTCAATTGGGTGGAGGATCGTATGGAGTCGATGACTCTCGAACAGCGCATCGCCCAGCTGATGGTTGTCCGTGTGCCGCTCAATATGAATGACAAGCAGGCCAAGGAGTTCTCCGAGCAGATGAACGGCTACGGAGTGGGTGGCGTTTGTTTCTTCGTCGGCACCGCTGAGCGTCAGGTTCCTATGACGAAGCGGTTCCAGAAGGACGCCCGCATTCCCCTCTTCGTGTGCATCGACGGCGAATGGGGATTGGGCATGAGGCTCAAAGATATGTACTCTTTCCCCCGCAATGCCGCTTTCGGGCAGCTTACTCCCGATGCCGACAGTATCGTCTATCGCATGGGCGAGGAGATTGGCCGCCAGTGTCGTGAGATGGGCATCCATATCAACTTCGCGCCCGTGGTCGATGTTAATTCCAATCCCAAGAATCCCGTCATCGGCACCCGCTCCTACGGCAACGACCCCGAGCGCGTCAGCCAGCTGGGTATTATGTTCGCCCTTGGTCAGCAAAGCCAGGGGGTGATGGCCGTAGCCAAACACTTTCCCGGTCACGGTGACACCGATGCCGACAGCCACCTTGAACTTCCGGTCATCAAGCATCCGAGAACTCATCTCGACTCCATTGAGCTCCATCCTTTCCGCCGTCTCATCGATGCCGGCGTGGGCGGCATGATGGTGGCACACCTGCAGGTCAATTCACTCGATTCCCTGCGCCCCACCTCCCTCAGTCCCGTGGTGGTCGATGGATTGCTGCGCAAGCAGATGGGGTTTGAGGGGATGATTATCACCGACGGGCTCGACATGAAGGGAGTCACCAACACCTATGGTTTGGGTAATGGCGAACTCGCCGCTCTCGTCGCGGGCAACGACATCCTCCTCTTGCCGCCCGATGTGCCGCAAGCCATCGAGACCATCAAGACTGCCGCTGTGCAGAACGACAGCATCCGTGCCCTCGTCGATGAGCATTGCCGCCGAGTGCTGCATGCCAAGTACCGCTATGTGGTCCCTTGTCTGGATGACGAAATCGAGGTGCCGGGAAAAGAGCATGAGGCAGCCTGCAAGGATATTGTGGCCGACCTCAACCTCAATATCGACCGACGTATCGACACCATCGTCGAGCGAGCCATCGGTGCAGGCGCTATGCCGGGTTGCCAGGTGTTGGTGATGCACCACGGAAGGGTTGTCACCGAGCGCTGTTACGGGCATCTGACCTACGACCCTGCTTCGCCCTCCGTCACCCCGCAGACGGTTTATGACCTCGCCTCGCTCACCAAAGTCACTGCCACCACGCTGGCCATCATGCACCTGGTCGATTACGGTCAGGTGGGCATCAACGACAAACTCAGCAAGTACTTGCCCTACCTGAAGAATACCGACAAGGAAAGCATCACCCTCAAGCAGGCCCTCAGTCACTGTGCGGGATTGAAAGCCTACGACACCCTTTGGCGGCAGACCAGCGACCGCGACAGCATCCTCCGCCTGGTGGCCGCCTCCGAACTCCGCGCCGACAACAACTACTGCTACAGCGATTTCGGATTCATGCTTCTGGCCGACGTGGTGGAGAAGGTCAGCGGTATGCCCCTCGACAGCTACATGGACAAATACTTCTACCGTCCTATGGGACTCACCCATACAGCTTTCAAGCCCTTGGACAACGGCTTGGACCGTACCCTTATCGCCCCGACCGAGGATGACAGCATCCGGGGCCTCATCCACGCCACCGTACATGACCCCAACGCCTTTGCGATGGGCGGCGTCAGCGGCCATGCGGGCCTCTTCTCCAACGCCCGTGAGGTGGGAATGCTCATGCAGATGCTCCTCAACGGAGGAGAGCTGGACGGCAAGCGCTACCTGAAGGAAAGGACCGTAGAGACATTCACCCGCCGTCACTTCGAGAAACAAGGCAACCGGCGCGCCCTCGGATTCGACAAGCAATTGCTTGTCCCCTCCAAGAATGCACAGACCTCCTTCGAATCCTCCCAAGCCTCCTACGGTCACACAGGCTTCACCGGCACGATGGTGTGGGTCGATCCCGACTACGACCTCGTCTATGTATTCCTCTCCAACCGCGTCCATCCTTCGGCCACACCCAACAAACTGGCACAACTCAACGTCCGCACCGACATCCAATCCATCATCTATAGCATCATCAAGAAATGAGCAGTTTTCTCAAATGGCTCTTCGCTGGCCTCGGATGGGCCGTCGGAGGCCCCATAGGAGCCCTGTTGGGCTACTGGATAGGCAAGGCCGTCTCCCCCGACAAACAGATTGGCGGCGATTACAGCGATTACGCCTCGTCCCATCGTGGACCTTATCGCAACACCGGCTCCCAGCAGGACATCAACGCAGCACTCATGGTCCTCATCGCCGCCGTCATGAAAGCCGACGGCGAGGTGAAACGCAGCGAACTTGACTACGTCAAGCGTTTCCTCCTCCAGAACTACGGCGAGGAACGGGGAAAGCAGATGCTGCAGGTTCTCAAGCAGATGGTGGAGAAAGATATCCCCATCGACCAGGTGTGCTACCAAATCAAGGTCAATACCGACTACAGCACCCGCTATCACATGGTTGATTTCCTCTTCGGCATCGGTGCCGCCGACGGCGAGTTCCACCAGACGGAAATCAACATGCTGCGCCTCATCGCCCAGTATCTCGGCATCTCGCAAGGCGACTACACCTCCATCTTCGAACGCCATGTGGGGCATCGCGACAGCAGTTATTCCGGCAGTCGCCGTTCTTCAGGCAGCCAGACCTATGACAAAGACCCCTATCGAGTGTTGGGTATTGACAGTTCGGCCACCGACGACGAGGTGAAGAAGGCCTACCGCCGTATGGCGATGAAGTATCATCCCGACCGCGTGGCCGGCATGGGCGAGGAGATGCAGCGCAACGCCGCCGAGCAGATGAAGGAAATCAACCAAGCCTACGAAATCATCAAAGAGCGGCGTGCTTCGATGAAATAAACAGAAAGAGGATGTCCATCAGGGCATCCTCTTCGCTTTTATGCCAGGCGCTCGACGACGGTGCCGACAAGCTGGCGCATCTGTGGGTGGTAGTCGTTGAGGAAAGTCCCCCTGGGCCGGTTGGCGATGATGAGGCATACGGTGAGTGCCTCGTGGCCGAGCAGATGGCTGAAACCGTAAATGGCCGAAGTCTCCATCTCCAAGTTGGTGACGGGAGTGCCCTCAAAACGGAAAGAGGCCAGTTTTTCGTTGAGGTTGTCGATGGCGGGATGTAGCCGTATGGTACGTCCCTGGGGTCCGTAGAAGCCTGGGGCGGTGGCGGTGATGCCGTGGTGCATGTCGGTGGCTATCCTGTCGAGCAGCGGTTCGCTCCCGGCGACACAATAGGGGCGTGCCAGATGATTGTCGAACTGCATATGCTGCAGAAAAGCCTCCTCCATCTTTGACTCTTCGGCTCTTTGACTCTTCGACTCATTCCACTCTTTATAGTAGTTCATCAACCCGTCGAGGCCTATGGCGTAGCGGGCGGCCACATGGCTTCCGCAGTCGATGTCGGCTTGCAGCGAGCCGCTGGTGCCGATGCGTACCAGTTGCAGGTGTCTGTCGCTCTTCGGATTCCATTCTCCGTTTTCCACTCTCAGAGCCGCGTCCAGTTCGGTCATCACGATGTCGATGTTGTCGCATCCCATGCCTGTCGAGAGGGCGGTCATGCGGGAGCCGTGATAGATTCCGGTGAGGGCGTGGAGCTCGCGGTTGTGCGACTCGAAATCGATGCGCTCGAAGATCTCTTTGAACATATCGACCCTGGCAGGGTCACCAACGAGCAGCACCTTGTCGGCCAAGGTGCTGCTCATGAGATGTATGTGATAGAGGCTGCCGTCAGGGGCAAGGACCAATTCGCTGGCTTTCATCGGCGGGGAGATGCGGTGCGGTTGTTCGACTGGTTGTTGCTGCTGCTCGTGTTGCTGCGCTGCGGGCTGCTGGTAGTGTTGGTGCCGGTGCTGCGACTGGGTGAGGAGGATGGGGTCGTGTTTACGCTGCGTGAGGGTGAAGAGGTGTTGGTGCTGCCGGTGCTGCGTGAGGGTGAAGAGGTGTTGGTGCTGCCGGTGCTGCGTGAAGGCGAGGTGGTGGAAGTGTTGCTGCCGCTGTTGCGCGAGGGCGAGGTGGTGGAAGTGTTGCTGCCGCTGTTTCTCGAAGGCGAGGTGGTGGAAGTGTTGCTGCCGTTGTTTCTCGAAGGCGAGGTGGTGGAAGTGTTGCTTCCGCTGTTGCGTGAGGGCGAGGTGGTGGAAGTGTTGCTGCCGGTGCTACGGCTGGGTGAGGTGGTGGGTGTAGTGGTTGTGGTGCTGCGAGTGGGTGAGGTGGTGGGTGTAGTGGTTGTCGTGCTGCGGGTCGGCGAAGCGGCGGGAGTAGAAGTAGTGGTGCTGCGGGTGGGGCTCGCGTTGGCGCCTGTGGTGGGACGTGCCGGTGTGGCGGCTCCGCTGTTCCCGGTGCTACCCGAGGGCACTATGATTTGCGGGCGGCCTTGGCCGGGAGTCCATTGCTCTGCCGGAGTGGGGCGAGGAGCCTGCGGGGCGCGCATGTAGTAGGGTGGCAGCGGAGGCTTGTGACTGTGGCTCCATCCGCCGGCAGGCGGTGCGGGGGGCATCCAGCCGTGACGGTGGATGTCATAGTGGTACGTGCGCACATAGCCATGGTGATGGACGGCGCGTGTGAAGGGATAGTAGGGCGGGATGTACCAGGTGAAGGTCGGCCGGCGCACCGTGGCGTGGAAGCGCAGGTACTGGGCGGCGTTGTACATTCCGGCGGGACCGTACAGCCAGACGCACTCCAGGTCGAGCGGCATATAGATTTCGTCGCCCGTATAGGCGTCGTAGCCGTAGATCCAGATTTCGTAGTAGGAGGAATTGACTTTCTCCTTCCATATCTCGTTGACCAGCACATAGGTCTCAATCTCGTAGTCATAGCCGCAGTAAATCATGATCTCATTCTGGGCGTTGAGGTACTGCACTGTGCGGGTGGCTTGCGAGTAGGTGAAATACCTGATGGAACTGGCTGATGCCGTCAGGCTTATCAGCGTCATAACTACAATGAATGCAATGCGTTTCATGGCTGTGGGTTTTTGGTGGTTCTACTTATTTCGTACTGCAAAGATACTAAAACTTTCAGATGTGACAAAAAAAACGTATTTTTGCATCCTGTAGTATGCTGTTCAATTCGCTGCAATTCGCTCTGTTCCTGCCGGTTGTATTTTGTATCTACTGGCTTCTGCGACGCTCGCTCCGTTGGCAGAACCTCTTTGTGCTGGCGGCATCCTACTTGTTTTACGGCTGGTGGGACTGGCGTTTTCTGCTGCTCATAGCCTTCACCTCGGGGTGCTCCTATCTGAGCGGCCTCCTGATGACTTCGGCCGACCGTCGCCGCAACAGGGCCGTCATGTGGGCCAATATTGTGATTAACCTGCTGGTTCTCGGGGTCTTCAAGTATTATGACTTCTTCGTTCAGTCGTTTGCCGACCTCTTCTTCGGCGGTCATGCCGACGGGTTGTTGTTGCATGTATTGCTGCCGGTCGGCATCTCATTCTATACGTTCCAGGCGTTGAGCTATTCGATCGATGTCTATCGCGGTACCGTCACCCCCACACGTGATGCGGTGGCATTCTTTGCCTATGTCAGCTTCTTCCCCCAGCTGGTGGCAGGTCCTATCGAGCGGGCCTCCAGCCTCTTGCCGCAGTTCATGCAGTCGCGCCGGTTCGACTATTCCTTGGCGGTCGATGGCCTTCGGCAGATGCTCTGGGGCTTCTTCAAGAAGTTGCTGGTGGCCGACGGATGCGCCGTGTATGTGGATCGCGTCTTTGCCGACCCGACGCTCTACAGCGGCGGCACGCTGGCGGTGGCGGCAGTGCTTTTCTCGTTCCAGATCTATGCCGACTTCTCCGGCTACAGCGACATCGCCATCGGATGCGCCAAGTTGTTCGGTATCAGGTTGCGCCGCAACTTCAATGTGCCCTATTTCAGCCGCGACATTGCCGAATTCTGGCGCCGCTGGCACATCTCGCTTACCACCTGGTTCCGCGACTATGTCTATATCCCCCTCGGCGGCAGCCGCGTGAGCAAGGCCAAGGTTGTCCGCAACACCTTTATCATCTTCCTGCTCAGCGGCTTCTGGCATGGTGCCAACTGGACCTTCCTGGCGTGGGGCTTCTTCCATGCGCTGCTTTTCATGCCATTGATATTGATGGGACGGAACCGCCGCTACCGCGACATTGTGGCCGAGGGCCGTCTCCTGCCGAACCTCCGCGAGGCCGGTCAGATGTTGCTGACGTTTGTGCTGGCAACGATAGGGTGGATTGTGTTCCGCTCGCCGTCGTTGCCGTTTGCATTTGAGTATTTTAAAGGACTCTTCCGTCCGGGAGCCGTGATGCAACCCCTCGGAAGCGACTTCGCCTTCATCATTCCGGCCTTGCTGATTATGTTGGTGGTGGAGTGGCTGAACCGGGACCAGGAGCATGAGTTCTGCCGGCAGCCCCATGGGCGACTGCTCCGGTGGGGTGCCTACTTATTGTTGATTTTCATTATCTTGTCTTTCATGCAGACATCTGAAATGCCCTTTATTTATTTCCAGTTTTGAAACGCTTTGCCCGAAATATAATCCTCTTCCTGCTTCTGACACTGCTCTTTACGGTGGTGCTCACCGGCTTGCTGGGCGGTACGGGGTGGCTGCGCAATGTCAGTTATAAACTGGACGTGGGGGACAATCTCTACACCAAGGCCAAAGAGGCGAAGACGGTGCAAGGGGTTGATGTGCTGTTCTTTGGCTCCTCGCATGCCTATCGCACCTTCGACCCTCGCATCTTTGCCGAAAAGGGGGTGACGATGTTCAACCTGGGCTCTTCCAACCAGACACCCATGCAGAGCGAGGTGCTGTTGCGCACGTTGGCTCCCAAGGTGAATCCCCGTCTGGTGGTCATCGAGGTCCATCCCGACATCATCGGGCATGACGGCATCGAAGCGGCTCTGT
This sequence comes from Bacteroidales bacterium, assembly GCA_017960605.1. Taxonomy (GTDB): domain Bacteria; phylum Bacteroidota; class Bacteroidia; order Bacteroidales; family P3; genus Colimorpha. Next base: position 14,742 of record JAGCYV010000052.1, read on the forward strand.
TTCAGGTGTGTAATGTTTCTCCTTCGTGGCCGATGGTGTGGATGGTGTGCCGGACACGCAATTGGCGCGTGATGATGACCGCCCTCTACGCCATCCCGCACAATATGTGGTCGGCTGAATTCAAGAACCATAAAGACAAACAGGAGGGCTATCGGGCTGGTTTTCTGGAGCATGAGATGGGGTACTACAGCCCACAGCCGCACGACCCTGCCGCCATCCGCCCGTTGCCGCAGCAGCTGAAGGCGTTGCGCCGTTGTACGGAGTGGCTGCAGGCTCGTGGCATCCCCTACATTCTGCTGGAGGTTCCGGATACAAAAGTGTTGCTTGACTCTTACTATAATATTGATGATTTTCAGTCGTTAATGTATGATTATGGCAAGTTCTACTTTAAGCCTCTTTCTACCCTCGACGATTCCTTGCACTTCTACAACGAGGACCACCTCAACCAACAGGGGGTGGAACTCTATGACGACTATATCTGCGACTCTCTAATTGTTCCGATACTCAACGACTTATGATTATTCTTGGATTGATGTCGGGCACTTCGCTCGACGGGGTGGATCTGGCGATTTGTGATGTCTCGGAGGATGACTATTCCATTCTGGCGGCCACCACGGTGGATTATTCTGCCGAATGGCGCCAACGGCTCTCCTCTTTGGAGCATGCTTCGGCACTGGAATATGCTAAAGCAAATGTTGAACTCGGACATTATTTCGGTAAGATTATCAATGACTTCATTCTTGAATCAAATATCTCCGTAGAGGCCATTGCCTCCCATGGGCACACCATATTCCATCAGCCTGATATTGGACTCACCACCCAGATTGGTGACGGCGACGCCATTGCCGCCGAGACGGGTTTGCCGGTGGTGAGCAACTTCCGCACCCTCGATGTGGCGCTCGGCGGACAGGGGGCTCCCCTGGTGCCGATAGGCGACGAGTTGTTCTTCGGCCAGTATGATGCCTGTCTCAACCTCGGCGGCATCGCCAATATCTCCTGTCGCGAAGGCGGGAAGCGTCTGGCCTTCGACATCTGCCCCTGCAACATGGCCCTCAACCGGCTGGCCGCACGGCTCGGACTCGACTACGACCCCCAGGGTGAAAATGCCCGTAAGGGCCATAGCCACAGCTGTCTGATGGCGCGGCTCAACGACCTGGCCTACTATGCCGACGAGGGCCCCAAGTCGCTCGGCAAGGAGTGGTTCCTCTCGCATTTCTGGCCGCTGGTAGAGGCTTCCGGACTCACCACGGCCGACAGTCTCGCCACCGTCACCTCGCACATCGCCCTCCAGATCGCCCGGGTGTTGGAGAAACACCATGTCTCCACGCTTTTCGTCACTGGCGGCGGCGCATTCAACACCTGCCTGATAGAACTGCTGGAGCAATACGTTCCACAGGTGACCGTTACCATCCCCGACCCGCTGATTGTCAACTATAAAGAAGCCCTTGTGTTTGCTTTGCTGGGCTATTTGCGTCTCCAGGGGCGCGTGAACACCCTAAAATCGGTCACCGGAGCCCGTTGCGACTCGATAGGAGGCTCGGTGAGCGGCCTGTTGGAATCGTAGGTTGTGTTTGAGATACAGGGTGTTGCAAAAATAATGCAAATTTATTTTGCCAGTTCGCCAAAAAGTAGTACTTTTGCACCCGCTTTTGAAGAAAGAAATCCATCAGAGATGGCGGGATAGCTCAGCTGGTTAGAGCGCTGGATTCATAACCCGGAGGTCATCAGTTCAAGTCTGATTCCCGCTACACAGGAGGTTGCCTACTCAGGCGACCTCTTTTTGTTTGTTTTTTCATTTGTCTGTAACGTCCTGATACTAAGTCTTGAATCCGTTATGACCTAGTATTGACCTAGTATTGACCTAGTATTGACAATATAGAAAGTACTAGGTCATTGCCTAGTCACACCTTCATCTTGCCAGAGTGTTTCTTTTGGCAAGCATGAGTCATACTTGAATCTGCCGGTCACTTGTGGCACTTCACTCCGTGCTTTTCACTTTCCGTTTTTAACCATGGTCAAACCATAACAGAACCCCCAAATGTTAAACTTTCTTAAATCTGACACCCCTTTTGTCCGCATTTGGCGTTTTGAGGGTTTTATATATGCAGAAGAAGTTTTTTTCTTGACAAACGGGAGTTATTTCGTATCTTTGCAAAATGAAACTG
>JAGCYV010000053.1 GCA_017960605.1 Bacteroidales bacterium
AGGGGGTATTGTTGTTGCCGCGCACCACCTTGTAGGGCACAGCCTCAATCTCCTTGGTCACCTTGTCGTAGGTCTCGCCCATGAAGCGCTTGATGCTGTAGACGGTGTTGTGGGGGTTGGTGATGGCCTGACGCTTGGCGGGGTCGCCCACCTTGCGGTCGCCATTCTCGAGGAAGCCCACCACCGAGGGGGTGGTGCGGTTGCCCTCGCTGTTAGCGATAACTACGGGTTCGTTACCTTCCATGACGCTGACACAGCTGTTGGTTGTGCCGAGGTCGATTCCGATGATTTTTGCCATTTTATTGTTCCTTTCTTATTTTTGATTGCACTTTGATTGTTCCGCCGGTCCATTGCGACCGACACACATCATATAACAACATCCGTGCCAACCACAGAGGACTGACATCGGGACTGACATTTTGGCAGTGCCAGGAGCTGGATGAGTCGGGTTCTTGATAAAAAAAAGCGTGTATCGCAGAAAAAGTGTATCTTTGCATCCGAAAATATCAGAAGATTTATGAAGAAGTTATTATTGCATTTATTGGATGTATCTGTTGCGGCTGCGTTTTTTGTTTCGTGTCAAAAAGAGGAGATTGTCCCCGAACCTATGCCGAGTTGCTCCAGCTATTCGAGTATTCAATGACCAGCTCGGGCAAGAGCCTCTTCTCGCGTGTGATGGGCATCGACTGCTACTTCACACAGAGCGAGGAGCATACCTCTGCCTCGGGCAGCACCTACCGCAACTACTACGTCCATTCTCTCAGCAAAGACGGCACCGTTATCTATCAGGACAGCACTTGGACCGGCGACTGGGCCTCGCGCACGGTGACAGTCGCTGTCAGCGAGTTCATAGCCAACACCGACCGCCACGACAGCTACACAGGCTTGAGCAACCCCTTGGTGGAATGGAACAACACCGGCAGGCTCGTTGTTGACAACCTCGTTGACAACGAGAATGCTGTCCGGGTGCTCCGTGCCGAAGCCGCCACCTCTGACGGTCACCTCTCCATCGACACCGCCCCGCACTTCAGATTGATTAACAACTAGTATCCTAAATAGACGGTGTGCTGGCATACATAAAATGTGTCTGCTCACCGCCTGTTTTACGTTTTTAAAGCATAAAACATTGAAGAAATGCCGTCCTTGGGGTGGCGTTTTTTTTAGAAGTGAGGTGAGAAGGAGGGGGTGGCACAATAAAAAGATGTCTATCGCGTTAAACAAAAAATAATCGGGATGACAATGGCTAACGCTATATTCGAACGGAGTGAGCGTCTGATGGGGGCCGAGGTGATGGAGCGCCTCGCTGCGGCACGCGTCATCCTCTTTGGCGTGGGTGGCGTGGGGTCGTGGTGCGCCGAAAGTTTGGTGCGCAGTGGTGTCGGCCATCTGACCATTGTCGATTCCGACCGCGTGTGTGTAACCAACATCAACCGTCAGTTGATGGCCACCATGCGCACCGTTGGAGAGGTGAAGGTGGTTGCACTGCGCGAGCGCCTGCTGCAAATCAACCCCCAGGCCGACATTATGGCTGTGCAGGAGATATACAGCCCAGATACCCACGATTTGTTCCATATCGAGAATTACGACTATGTCATTGATGCCATTGACAGCCTTTCCAATAAGATGGAGCTGATCGTGCGGTGCACGCAGAAAACCGAGCGGCTCAAGTTTTTCTCCTCGATGGGTGCTGCGTTGAAGATGGATCCGACGCAGGTACGGGTGAGTGAGTTCTGGGAGGTGGACGGTTGCCCGTTGGCGGCGGCGTTGCGGCGGCGTATGCGGCGGCAGAAGCGATTTCCTGGCAAGAAGTTCAAGTGCGTATGGAGTCCTGAAGTACTGGAAAATAAGGGACAGGTGCGGGGGTGTGGCACGGCGGCTTGCTTGTGTCCGAAGAACCGTCTTGGCGGAACAAGACCCGATTTGGACGAGCATGAATGGTGCAGCAGCAAGGCTCAAATCAACGGCACTATGGCACACATCACGGCTATCATGGGCTTCATGCTGGCAGGATTGATTGTCATGGACATAACAAAACAGCAAAGATGATAGATCAATTGTACAAGACATATTTGCAGTCGCACACGGTGACTACTGACTCACGGGCCATCACGCCGGGCTGCATCTTTTTCGCATTCAAAGGCGAGAAATTCGACGGCAACGCCTTCGCCCCGCAGGCGCTGGAACAAGGAGCCGCCCTGTGTGTCATCAGCGACCCGCAATATAAGACTGACGATCGCTGCATCGTGGTGGATGATGTGTTAGAGACCTTGCAAGAGTTGGCGCGGGAACATCGCCGCCACCTGACCATTCCCGTCATCGGCATCACGGGAACCAACGGGAAGACGACGACCAAGGAGCTGGTGCACGCCGTGTTGGCCAAGCGCTACCGCACCTCGGCTACCAAGGGTAATTTTAACAACCACCTGGGTGTGCCGCTGACGCTGCTGTCTATCCCCGCCAATACCGAACTGGCCATCGTGGAGATGGGGGCCAACCATCCGGGCGAGATTGCCTTCCTCTGCGGCATTGCCGACCCCGACCTAGGCCTCATCACCAATGTGGGACGTGCGCATCTGGAGGGTTTCGGAAGCTTCGAGGGGGTTGTACAGACCAAGACGGAACTTTATCGGCATCTGGCCATGAAAGGTGAAAGGTTAAAAGTGAAAGGTGAAAGGTGTCCTACAATTTTTGTCAATGCCGACAACCCCATCCTCATCTCTCATCTCTCACCTCTCACCTCTCACCGCACCTACGGTCGCTCCCAAGGGGCCGATGTGCGGGGAACCATAGTGGATGGCACAGGGGAACATGTCGCTCCCTATCTTCATTTCTACTTTGAGGTAGGCGACAATGTCTATAATGTGCACACGCACCTGCTGGGAGGCTACAACTTTGACAACTGCATGGCCGCGGTGGCTGTGGGGCTGCACTTCGGTGTGGAGCCGTGGGACATCAAGGAGGCCATCGAGGAGTATGTGCCCAGCAATCAGCGGTCGGAATACAAGGAGACTGCCCGAGGGAACCGCCTCTACCTCGACTGCTACAACGCCAACCCCTCCAGTATGGCGGCCGCCATTGACAGCTTCAAGGGCATGGGTGGCACGATGGCTGTCATCGGTGGCATGCACGAACTGGGGGCCGACGAGCGGGTGGAGCACGAGCGGCTGATGGAACAGCTGGAGGCCTGCCACCTCGACAAGTGCCTGCTGGTGGGACCTGAATGGTATAAAATTGAAAATTCAAAATTGAAAAATGAGAATTCGAACTTTATGCTTTTTCCGGACACCGACAGTGTGCGCATATGGTTGCAGGAACACCCTGTGAGCGGCGCCACCATCCTTGTCAAAGGGTCCAACACCAACAGGCTTTGGACCTTGGAGGAGTTGTTGTAGGGAAAAATCTTTTGCAGTTTTAAAAATAGTTGTATCTTTGCCGCATCGACGAGAGAGAATCGTTATGCGCTAACACGCTCATAGTTTAAAGTTTAAGCACACACAGAACCGTAAGATGACCCTTGCAAAAGGGTCTTCGGAGGGAGGATTATGCGGTTATGTGTGTCTTTTTTTTTGTTGTGCGCTCTTTGACATAGTACCCTGACAACAAGCCTGGCGGACACACCGTCACAGCCTCCCTGCGGCTTTGAGTATTAACAACAAAAAAACGATTGACTATGAGCAAAGACAAAAGAATCAGAATCAACAAGAAGATGATGGCCTGGAGCAATGGCGAGCGCACCAATGTCATCCCCAGCATTTTTCACCAAGTTGACGACTATGGTCGTACAATGAGAAACTATTACAATGATTTTCGCGAGGGCGACGAATACTACTACGGCCTCTGTGCCATGGTACGCGGCGAATGCCGCTGCCGTGAATACGAAGCTGACCGTGCCTGGGAACGGGAGCACCATCTTGAAGCCTTGAACCAGATGATTTACGCCGCCACAATGGTTTTGCCCGACGAAAGTGTCGGCTTTGAGTTCGAAGACGTGCAGTGGCTCAACCCGGAAGAGCAGGACTGCTGGCACCCCAACCTCAAAGAATTCCGCCGTCTGATGCGCCGCTGCCGCGAATATTGCAAACGCGAGCCCCAGCTCTGGCCTGTGCTGGAGAGCAACCGCACCTACCAGTACTACCTCAAGTATCTGGAAAACCTAGGCGTTTGGGCACATCAGGCATAAAAAGCAAGCGGGGGCTTTGAAGCCCCCGCTTGTTTTATCAATATTTGTAGAAACCTTCTCCGGTCTTGCGGCCAAGGAGGCCGGCACGGACCATCTTGCGGAGCAGGGGGTGAGGACGATACTTGGGATCGCCAAACTCTTTGTAGAGCACCTCCATGATGGCCAGGTTCACATCGTTGCCGATGAGGTCGGCCAGAGCCAGCGGGCCCATGGGGTGGTTGGCACCGAGCATCATGCACTTGTCGATGTCTTCGGCGGTGGCGATACCGTCGGCCAGGATGCCGACAGCCTCGTTAATCATGGGGATGAGGATGCGGTTGACCACGAAGCCGGGGGCTTCCTTCACCTCGACGGGCTGCTTGCCGATTTCGGTGGCCAGGTCAATAACACACTTGGTCACCTCGTCGCTGGTGAGCTGACCACGGATGACCTCAACCAAGGCCATACGGTCGGCGGGGTTGAAGAAGTGCATGCCGATGAACTGGGCGGGACGCTTGGTGCAGGCGGCAATCTCGGTGATGGAGAGCGAGCTGCTGTTGGTGGCGAAGATGGTCTCGGGCTTGCAGATGCCGTC
>JAGCYV010000054.1 GCA_017960605.1 Bacteroidales bacterium
ACGAAGACCCCACCCCTGCCGTTGAGCAGGCTGGCTTGACCACCGCTTTCAAATACGGAGAGTACTTCTTTGAGCGTACCTATACGCAGAACAACGAGCCTTTCAACGGCCTCGGCCCCCTTTACATCCGCAGCAGTTGCATCGCCTGCCATCCTGGCTATGGTCACGGCATGCGCATGAACCGTTATCGCGCCGACGACTGGGGCAATGGTTATCTGCTCGTTTTTACTGACAAGAACGACACCTATCTCAGCTCCTACACCGGTATGCCTCAAACCAAGGCCGTCGCACCTTTCAAGGCACCCTTGGACGAGACCCAAATCCAAATCAACTGGCTGAGCTACACAGACGAATGGGGCAACCAGTTCCCCGACGGAGAGACCTACAGCCTCACCTATCCTGAGGTCTACATCCCTGAAGAGGCTTTCTATGCGCCCCTCGAGGTGGGTGGTCAGCCCATTCCCTACAGCGATTTCGTCTGCCGTCTCGAATCGACCATAGGCATCTATGGCACCGGCTTGATCGATGCCATCCCCGACGATTCTTTGAGAGCGCAATACCAAAAGGAATACAATGACGGCTATATGCCGAACGGCCTCAATCCCGCCATGTGGGCTGGCTCCGACTTCGCCCCGACGGGTTATTATGGTAACACCACCCATCCCAAGAAATACACCTATGCCCTCACGCGTGGTCCCTTGCAGGATGCCCCTGGTGCCAACGCCATCTGGAACATCACCAACGTGACGCACCGCACTAAGATGGGTCACTATATGACCGCCGCCTACGCCACCAAAGCTTCGCAAGACCCCGATGTGCAAGCTGAGTTCTACAACTACTTCCCGCAATACAACCTCACCGGCAATGTGGAAACCGACATCTACAACTACTTGATGATGAACGACCAAATCCCCGAATCCCTGAAAGTGCCCGAGATGAAGGATGAGGATTATGTCAACTTCATGGTTTGGCACCGTGGCTTGGCTGTCCCTGCCGCTCGTAACATGGACGACCCTGAAGTGCAACGCGGCAAGGAGCTCTTCAACAACATGGGTTGCGCCTACTGCCACCGTCCGTCGTGGAAGACCGGAGATGACATGTTCACCGACCCAGCAGGCTTCTTTGAAGACGGTGATGCACGTCTGCCTCGCTACCCCAACCAGAAGATTTGGCCTTACAGCGACTACATCCAGCACAAACTCCACATGGAGAACGACATCCGCACAGGCTGGTGCCGCACCACCCCGCTCTGGGGTCGTGGCTTGAGTGCCAGATGCACCGGACGCAGCGACCGCTTGCACGACTGCCGCGCACAAACCGTCATCGAGGCCATCATGTGGCATGGCAACGCCCAAAGCGACGCCCGACGCACCGTGGAGAAATTCCGCGAACTGCCGAAGAAAGACCGCGATGCCGTCGTGAAATTCATTGATGCGATTTGATTTTTATCGAGACGCAAGCATTGCGTCTCTACAGAGTGAAATCGATAAAATCCCGCCGTGGCGGGATTTTTTCATTTTTCTTTTCCTGTGTCAAAAAGAAAAAACTATTTTTGCCATTTTCAATAAATAATTGTCTTCATGGAAAATATTGACTCCCCTCTGAACCAAACAGTGGATAATATTGAACCCACTCAGAACCAGACAGATAAAGGCCGCAAGAATTTCTGGGGAAACCTGTTCCGCACCGTCTTGGGTACTACCATCTCCATCCTCCTCACTTTCGGCACCAATGCCTTAATACAGCAACATCGAAAGGTCCAAGACCGCAAGATGACCGCCATGATGGTGATGAGTAACATCGAGAGTTTCGCCCGAACCCTTGAGAAACGCTCCGAGCGCATGGCTCCCAACGACAGCATTGCAGCCTGGCTTCTCTGCATGTCATACGAAGACCTCGAGCTTCTTCCCTCAAATGAGCTCAATAAACTAATTGACCGAGCCACCGACGTCGCCACCCTCAACCATGACCACACAGCCGAAAACATCTTCTCCAACCACATCGAGACCTGGAAGAATGTCAACAACGTACAATTCATCGACAATGTGGGGTCCTGTTTCTCAGCCATCAACGGTGTCGAGGAACAGTTCAACGAATGGGTGAAGGAGGTGCCAGAGGCCATGCAAGATGTCTATATCAACCCTGGCAAATACGAGGGTAGCACAATCTATATGAAGTTGATGCACTCTGACCGTTTGCGCACCGCCTTGGCAACCGTTCACAATCGCCGATGCTGGCTACGCTATGCCGCAGCCACCCTCCGCTACTTCAACTTGCAAAACATGGACGCCATCGGCATCTCTGAGCAAGAAGTGATGAAATACACCGATGCTCGCGAGGAAGAGGGCGACGACGTGGGAACGCCTCCCGACGCCAACTCGTTCTACACTCGTGCCTACACCCTCGACAGCCTCACCTCCCTTACTCACCTTACTGAACGCATTGAGGAGCTGAAAGCGGAAAAGGAATAAACCGCAGTGCCATATTACAACCACCTTACATCCTTATTAATGAGGACATACCTGTCCAAAAATCGCCAAACATGGGGAGATTGGACAAATATTTTTTTTCGGACATTTGCAGCGTAATTGAAACTATATTGCCATGAAATACGTTCGTCACATCACATCAGTCCTGGTCATCATACTCATAGCTGTCCTCGCCGCAGGCACTGTGGTCGAGAAACTGCATGGTTCGGAATTCGCACTAGCCCATGTCTATTCGACATGGTGGTTCGTTG